>SVSC01000146.1 GCA_015064525.1 Oscillospiraceae bacterium | reverse complement strand
ACCGCTGCGGATCACCCGACCGCCATGAGGCAGACCGCCGTGATCCCGCTTCAACTCCTCCATGGAAATGAAATGAACGGTGGTGTTGTAGTCGGCAAAATAGTTGGGCATGGTAACGATCTCCCGCTCAATGCGGGCAAAATCAGCTCCCTCATCGGCAACCACGTAGCATTCGCGAGTGTGCTTTTCTCTTGCAGTCAGCGCGGGCGCCTCGCCGTTCCGAACGGCGCTCAGCGCTTCCTCAACGGGAACGGTGTACTGTCTGGCGTCCAGAACTCCCTCAATGCGACGAATGGCATCGGAATGTCCTTGGCTCACGCCACGGCCCCAAAAGGTGTAGTCCTTGCCGTTGGGCAGAACAGCCGAGGAATAGAGACGCATCATGGAAAAAAGTCCGGGATCCCAGCCAACCGAGATCACGGCAATCTTACCGCCCTCTCGCGCCGTTGCATCCACGTTTTGAAAATGCTCGGGGATCCGCGCGTGTGTATCAAAGCTGTCCACCACGTTGAACAGCTTGGCAAACTGCGGCGTTTGCACGGGCAGATCGGTGGCGCTTCCGCCGCAAAGGATCATCACGTCGATCTCATCCTTCATAGAAACCGCATCGTTAAGATGGTACACCTTGGCTCCCAGCGTTTTCACGGTTGCGGGATCGCGACGGGTAAACACGGCAACCGTTTCCATGTCACCGCTTTCTCTCACCGCCAGCTCAACGCCTCTTCCCAAATTTCCATAGCCCAAAATTCCAATCCGAATGCCCATATAACTCTCCTTTGATATAGACTCAAACAAGCACATTATATCACATTCCTTGCCCTTTGTAAAGTCCCATTTTTCATAAAAATGCAGATATTCCGAATTTTTTTCGGTTCTTCTCGGAAACACAGTATAATAATGTATAAAAAACGGAACGACCGCCGCGGTCGCTCCGTTTTCGTGATAAAATTCCGCTTATTTTCTGCGAAGCCTCCCCACCACTCTGCCCTTACATTGCACGTTGGAAAAATCCTTGAGCAGGATGGGACCATAGTCATCATTGAGAGAGATCAAGCGATCGCCGCCAAAGATCTTGAAGAAGCCGCAACCGTCCAGCAGGAAAATTCCGGGCTCTCCGATCTCCACGCTATCGGCGTTTTCAACCAGCAGAACGTCGCCGTTATGATACTTGGGCTCCATACTGTTTCCGCTGATTCGCAGCCCGTAATCGGCGTCCGCGGTCTTTTCTCCCTTGGGAATGGAAATGGTCTCCGCCTTGGCGTCGTCCAAATAAACTCCAACGCCGGCGGAAACGGGCAATTCATAAAGCTTGATGGGGCGCTTTCCACCTGAAATTCGCTCGCCAACGTACCGTCCTCCCGCCGTGATCGGCTGCAAAATTCGCGCGCCGCTCTTCCTTTTTTCCTTGGGAGCCGCCGTCTCCGCCTCTCCCTCGGATATCGCTGCGGGACGCTGCGCTGCCTTCTCCAAAACCGTTTCCACCAGCTCCTGCCCCCAGGAATCCAGCGTGCGATAGCGCTCGATCAGATCAATTTCGCAGGAGGAAAGCGTATAGTTATTGGTGTTCTCAGGCGCCCCCGTAACCACGTATTCCACCGAGCATTGAAGGGCGTTGCAAATGGCAATCACGTTGCCGAGCTTAGGGGAATCGTTCATGCCCGCCAAGAGCTTACTCAGCGTTCCCATGGGAATTCCCGACGCCTCCGCCAACTGCTCGTTGGTCATCTTTTTTTCGTTTTTCAACCGTTTGATTCTATCAATATATGTCTCCATGCAGACACCTCCGTTTTCCGTTTACGGTACTATTATATCACAAAAAATTCAATTTGTAAATAGCTTTTTGAAATTATTTTTCTTTTTTCGGAAAAAACCTATTGACAAAACGATTTTTATGTGTTATAATAACGCCAGCAAATTCCAATTTTGGATTTCGGAGGACAAGTTATGAACCGAACCTTTACAGAAACAAGCCAATTTAATTCCGATAACGGAATTTTAAAAGCATTCTATGCAGAAATCGTGGATACCCCTGCCGAGCGGGAGCCAAAGAGCGGAGCGCTGTTGGAAAAGCTGGCGCGTATGGGTCGCGCTTTGGTTGGAAGCGCCGCTCGCCGTATGACAAAGGCGTTTGCGACGGTTCTCTCGCTGGTAGGTCTTGTGGGCGTTGTGGGCGCCGTTGAGGTTGGAAATCTCTCCCCTGCCGCAGGTCTTGCTCTGGGGCTGATCATGGTGGCGTTCGAGTACCTCTGCCTGAAGCCCAAGCATCGCCGCTGAGGCCTTATCCCTCCCCCAAGATCAAACGCGCCAGGGCTTCTCCGATCAGAATCGCGGAGGCGCAGGCTTCCTCTGTGGAGTTCCCCGCCGAGCCGATCTCCAGCAACAGCATTCTCGGAGCCAGCTCCTGATTATAGGTTGCGTTTCGGAGAACCACCCCTCTCCACAAGCCCTCCTTCTCTGCTCCCTGCTCCTCCATCAGCAGAAGCGCCAAAGATAGGTTCTTTTGCCATTGCGGATGAAGCGTGCCGTTTCCATCCGTTCCAACAACCGCCATTACTTGCGCACCGCCGTCCTCCCCGCGCGAGCTTTTCACCAAGGAACCGTTGGCGGTCAGAATGCCATCCCGATGAAGATCAATCACATACAAAATGGAGGGATACTTCTCCAGATATTTTTGGATGCACTCCGCGGAATGCGCGTAGGCACCGCGAAGTGTCCCCTCCTCTCCGTGAAGCTCCTCGCATTGAACAGTTGGAATTCCCCGCTGATTCAATGTTTCGCAAAGAGCCCTGCCAACGCGCTTGACTGTGCTGTCGGGGGTGCTTGAATAGATCTGATCTCCGAGAATCCCCGTTAAGTAAGGCTGTTCGGAATCGTGATACGCCTCTGTGGCGTGGGTGTGCAGGATCAGCACGATCGGAGCCTCGCTCTCTCCCACGGGCTTCAGCACCGCTTCGGGATCCCGCAGCAATGCCTCAGGGTCAGGACGGAAAACCGTCTCGTTTTTGAAATAAAAATGCTCCAATTGAACCGCTTCGATTGGAATGCTCCCCTCGGGGAAGGTCTTTTCGGAAGGACCTTCCTCGGGGGGATCCTTTGATTCCGGTGCGGTGTCCTCCGTTGCGTTTGGAGGAGCCACGGGTGCGGGCGCTTTGCCGTGTGATTGAAGCACGTTCGTTACCGCAAACG
>SVSC01000023.1 GCA_015064525.1 Oscillospiraceae bacterium | reverse complement strand
CACCGCCCACCGATGCGGAGGTGATCTGCCGAACGTCGGCGCAGAGGGGGATGATCCGCCCCTCCATACCGTTGAGCCGCAGGTTCCGATCAATGAGATCGGCAAAGCTCGGCTGCACCTCCACGGCGAAGACCTGCCTTGCCTTGTTGGCATTGCAAAGCAGAAGGGG
Source organism: Oscillospiraceae bacterium (assembly GCA_015064525.1). Taxonomy (GTDB): domain Bacteria; phylum Bacillota; class Clostridia; order Oscillospirales; family CAG-272; genus UMGS1865. Next base: position 24,197 of record SVSC01000023.1, on the reverse strand, counting down.
AATGATTCCCGTTCCGCTTCCCAAATCCACCGCTCGGGCGTTGGGATTTGCGCGAACAAAGGCGGAAAGCAGATAAGCATCGGTACCGAAGGTGAGCCCTTGCTTTTTCTGGATCAGCGTGATCCCTCGGTTCACCCGATCCAAGCGTTCGTCCTCCCGCAAAGCGGGAAACGAGAAGGCATTTTTCATAATGCAATCAAACAGTGGGAGCAAAGCCCCGCGGAATTATAAGATAAAGCGGAGCAGACGGCGAAATGCCTGCTCCGCCCTCATAGGGTGATGTATTAAGCCTCCTGGATGGCACCAATGGGGCAAGCGTCTGCGCAGGAACCGCAACCGAGGCACTTGTCAGCGTCGATCTCATACTTGCCGTCACCCTCAAAAATTGCTTCTACGGGGCAAGCTTCAACGCAAGAACCGCAGGATACGCAATCATCGGAAATCTTATAAGCCATTGTTCAGAACCTCCTTTTTGTTATGGTGTCTTTATTGTATCACATTTTTTTATTTTTGCAACCGTTTTTTGAAAATTTTTTTTGATTTTTTTAAAAAAATTGCGAAAAAATTCCGAATTTTTGGATTCGGTTCCCGATCAGTTCCGATTTTCGGCGGAATCGAGTGTGATTTCCTCGGTCAGCTCGGCTTCGGCGGTGGCTGCGTCGGGCTCATCTGCGGGGGCTTCTACCTGCGAGGTCTGCTCCTCGGGCTTGCGCTCGGCACCGTCGCGCTCGGTGTGCTTGGCGCCGGAACGGCTTTCCCCCTTGGGTTTCTCCAGCACGGTGATCTCGTCCTTTCGGAACTGCTTCACAACCGTTTCGTTGTCCTTTTTCAGCACTACCTTGATCATGCCCGTCATCGGCGCAACGCTTGCAACGGTTCCGATGCCGTCGGGGGTTTTCACGGTGGCATCGTGACGGGGCAGACGGCGAAGCTCCTCTGCGTAGACCTCGGATTCGTAGCGGAGACAACACATCAAGCGGCCGCAGAGTCCCGAGATTTTGGCGGAGTTGAGGGAAAGTCCCTGTTCCTTCGCCATCTTGATGGAAACTTGCATAAAGTCCGGCAGAAAGCTGGCGCAGCAGAGCGGACGTCCGCAAGAGCCGAGCCCGCCAAGCATCTTCGCCTCGTCGCGAATGCCGATCTGTCGAAGCTCAATGCGGGTGCGGAAGATGGATGCCAGATCCTTAACAAGCTCGCGGAAGTCCACACGTCCCTCGGAAGAGAAGTAGAACAGAAGCTTGGAGTTATCGAAGGCGTACTGGGCGTCAATCAGCTTCATGTCCAGCTTATGCTCGGCAATTTTCTGCTGGCAAACGGTGAAGGCGTGCTTTTCCTTTTGTCCGTTTTCCTGATTGTGAGCGATGTCGGCATCGGTAGCCGCGCGCAGAACGGGACGAAGCGGAGAAACGGTTCCGGATTTTTTGATCATGCGGTTGCCGAAGCTCACTTCTCCGAATTCGGGACCTCTCGCGGTTTCCACAATGGCAAAGGAGCCCTTGGGGAGCTTGTTGCCCTTGGGGTCGAAGTAGTAGACCTTGCCCGCGGAGCGGAAGCGGATCCCAACCACCTCCACGCGCTCCACGGTTTCATCCGCCACGGGGGGATCCTCATTCATGGGAGAGAGCAGGGCATCCACGGTTGCGGCGTCCACCTCTTCGGTTGACGGCTCGGCGGTGGCTTTGGCTTGTGTTTCCTCGGCGGGAATACTGCCGTCCGCCGCTTTCAGAACGATTCTGGCGCGCAGCTCCTCCATGGTGAGAACGTCGTTCTCCGTGGGAGTGCCGTAGAGATTTTCGGGGCCTCGGTTGGGATTCGGGCGACGCTTTTTTTGATCGTTTTTGCGATCGTTCTGCTTGCCGCGGCGGTCGCCGTCACGTCCCTTGCCGTTTTGATTGGCATCCCGCTTCTTCTTGTCGCCGTTATTTTCCTGCTTGGGGGGACGGTTTTCTCCGCCGGCACCTTGAGCGGGCTTGGCGCCCTCGGGACGGGGGCCGTGGCGGTGTCCCTTGTGTTTTTTATGAGTATGATTGGGCTTACGGGTGGCGCCTTCGCCGCCCGCAGGTTGCTTGTTTTCCTGATTGTCCATGGGGTTTATTCCTTTCTGTTGCTGAGAGACAAAACGGTTGGGAGCAGGCTCCCGATATATTCAAGGCGGTCAGCCGACTGTTTTCATCCTTGCGGATTCAATTCCATGAAAAAGCGCGTGACCGTTAGGCGCACGTTCGCGTTGGAGCGGAGACGGTCAACCGCATCATTGATGCTGTTGCAGATTCGAAGCAGCTCGGGGGCGGAAAAGCGACAGGAGAGATCCAACGCCTCCTCACGATCGGCAAAAAAGCACAGAGGCGCGTTTTCTGTTTGCTTGCACAAAAACAGATCGCGCACGCAGAGCAGGATCACGTTGAGTCGCTCGGTCAGCTCATCTCGCTTGGAGCCGAGACCGTTGAGAAAGCCCAGCATGGCAACGCTGTTGCGGTGACCTCCGCATAGCGAGAGAAATTCTCTTGCCGATGCCCGTTGCTCCATCACCGATTTGCGGCGCTTGGGCTCCAGCAGGCGAAGGGCTCGTCCAACGCTTCCGTCCGCCGCCGCAAGCAGCTCGCGAAATTCCTCGGGAGAGCGGGCTGCCAGCTCTCGCGCGGATGCCTCGGTTGCTTTCAGATGCTCACCGATCATCTGCGGGGCGTGTTGCTCCAGGCGAAGAACGGGTGCTCTGCTGCGAATGGTTTCCAAAATGGTGGAAACGCTCTCGCAGAGCAGGAAAAACCGAACGTAGGCGGGCGGCTCCTCCAAGGTAAGGAGAAAGGCATTTTGCGCCTGCGCGGTCATCAGATGCGCTTCCTCGATCACGTAGATCTTGCTGTCGCATTCGTTGGGGGCAATGAAAACGCCGCTGTGCATTTCGCGGATTGCTTCCACGCCGAAGGTTGCCTTGTCTCCACGGTTCACGTAAATCACGTCGGGAGAGTTCCCCGAAAGGATTTTTTTGCAGGAGGGGCAACGTTGGCAGGGCAGAGGAACGCCGTCCGAATGCTTGCTTTCACATTCCAACGCGGCGGCGATTTGCAGGGCGAGGGTATGCTTTCCCGCGCCCGCAGCGCCCTCCAGAATGTAGGCGTGAGAGAGACGGTCGCGGCAGATATCGTCCCGCAGATGCTCCCGCAGAGCGCGGTTACCGATCAGTTGGAGAAAGGCTTCCTTCACGTTCGTCCCTCCTTTTCATGAGATAAATAATACGCCACTGTATATTATACCAGTTTTTATTCCGAATGTCAAGCAAAAAACGCAACGGGACGTGAATTTTTTCAAAGAAAAAGCGGCGGAACGATTGACAGAAAGGCGTGTTTGGGGTATAATATAGGTAAAGATTACCGTGATGCGCCGCAACGGCGAATTTCGGTAGGAAAGGAGACCATATCAATGCTCGTAACCAAAGATTCCATCATCGGGGATATCCTCGACCACGATCCCGAAACCGCGCAATTTTTCTTTGCGATCGGAATGCATTGCCTCGGTTGCCCCGCATCCAGAGGTGAGTCCATTGCGGATGCTTGCGCTGTTCACGGTACCGATGCCAACGCGCTGATCGCTCAGATCAACAGCTTTTTGGCAAGCAAAGCGAACTGATAAAGCTCGCTTCGGGCTGTTTTGAGAATTTTGTCTCCAAACAGCCCTTCTTTTGATATTTCCGCTGATCTTATGATCAACGATTTTATACATCACACAGCATCACAAAGGAGAAAACACCCTTGCGAACCGATCAGAACATAGGCTCCAGATTGCTCAGCGCCTTGCCGTTCGTCACCGAAAACGGCGTGGTGGCAGATATTGGAACCGACCATGCCTATCTTCCCATTGCGCTTATTGAGGGCGGGCTTTGTCGCGCCGCCGTCGCTTGCGATATCAATTTTGGCCCCATTGAGTCGGCTCGGAGAAACATTGAGGTCAGGGGGCTTTCCGATCGGATCGCCACCCTGCAAACCGACGGACTTCACGGCGTGGAGGCATACGCTCCCACCGACGTGCTGATTTTCGGCATGGGAGGGGAATTGATCGTTCGAATTCTTTCGGAGGCACCTTGGCTCACGGAGAAGGGCGTGAATCTCATTCTCCAGCCGATGTCCCGCGGGGAGCTTTTGCGCCGATGGCTGTTGGAAAACGGTTTTGCGATTCTGAACGAGGCGCTGACTTACGAGGACCAGTACTATCAAACCATTCACGCAAGGTATTGCGGTAACCTTGAGAAATATACCGAGGAGGAGCTGTACCTGGGGAGGCATATTCTGAACGGAACGTCCCCCTTGCTGGAGGGATACCTGAAGCGGCGACTGTCTGTGCTGCGCCGCATTGTTGAGGGAAAACAAAAGGGCGCGGTGAACGCCTCCGAGGAGGAGGCGCTGATTGCCGCCATCACACAACGATTGAAGCGATTGAAGCGAGAGGAGAGATGAGCATGAAGATTCGGGAGCTGTATCAACGGCTGGAGGAGCGAATTCCGCGGGAGCTTTCCTGCGAATGGGATAATGACGGCTTGATGGTTTGCGGGGATCCGCAAAAGGAGGTGAAGCGCGTGCTGATCGCGCTGGACGTCACCGCCGCTGTGGCAGACGAGGCCGTTGCGGGGGGCTACGATCTTGTGCTTTCCCATCATCCGCTGGTGTTCCGACCGTTGAAGTCGGTCACAACCGCTGATCCCGTTGCAAAAAAGGTGATTGAGCTGATTCGGAAGGACGTTGCGGTTGCCTCCTTTCACACCCGTTTGGATGCGGTTTGCGGAGGCGTGAACGATACCCTTGCCGCGGCGTTGGGGCTGGGCGAGGTAGCACCCTTCGGCAGCAACGGCGAAACCATCGGCAGAATCGGTGTGCTGTCCGAGCCAACGTCGCTTGAAGCGTTTACAGCCCTTGTGAAGCGGGTAACCGGCGTTCCCTTTGTGCTTGCCGCCAACGGTGGCAGACCCGTGCATCGTGTTGCCATTCTGGGGGGAAGCGGATCCTCCGACGTTGTTGCCGCCGAGCGCGCGGGAGCCGACACCTATCTTTCGGGCGAGCTTGCCCATCATCATCTCACCGATGCTCCCGAGAGAGGCATGAATCTGATCGCGGCGGGGCATTTTCACACGGAAAATCCCGTTTGCGAAGCGCTCAAGCAGATGGTTCTGGAGATTGATGCCTCGATAGAAGCGCATATCACCAACAGCAATCCCATTTTGGTGCTGTAACTTGGAAAGGAGATAACAACCATGACATACGTAATGACCAACCTGCATGGAGAGTTTCAAAAATTTCAGGAGATGCTGACGCAGATCCGCTTTCGCGATACCGACGTGCTTTACGTTTTGGGCGATTTGGTGGACTTCGGAGAGGAGTCCATGGAGCTGATCGCCGATCTCAGCGTGCGCGTGAACGTATATCCCATTGCGGGAGAGCATGATTTCCTGGCGGCAAGAATGCTCACCGAGGTAGACAAAATGCTGAAGGAGGGCTCCACTCCCGCCCCCGACGTGCTTGCCGAAATGGCGGCATGGATGCAGAACGGGGGAGAGAAGACCATTGCGGCATTCCGCGCGCTGGACGAGGAGCAGAGGGAGGGAGTGCTGGATTATCTCTGCGATCTTTCGCTGTTTGAGGAGGCGGAGGTGCGTGGAAAGACCTACCTGATGGTTCATGCGGGCATTGCCGACTACACCGCGGGAAGTGATCCTGATGACTATCTGCCCGAGGATTTTTTCTCCGAAACTCCCGATCCCGACTATCCCTTGGTGGAGGGCTGCACCCTGATCGTTGGGCACGCGCCCACCAAGAGCGGCAGGATTGAGCGCGGAGAAGGAACCATCTATCTTCACTGCGGCGTAGAGGCGGGCGGAGCTTTGGCTTGTCTCCGTCTTGAAGATCAACGGGAGTTCTACGTGTGATGCGAAAGAACGATACCGTTCGTGTTCGAATCACGGACATCAATAATCTCGGATGCGGCGTTGGGCATCTGGAAAACGCTGGCAATGACACGGGCATGACGGTGTTCGTGCGCGGCGGCGTGACGGGGGATGAGCTGGAGGCAAAGGTCATCAAGGCAACCAAAAGCTATCTGGTGGCGCGTCCCGAAAGGATTCTTGTGCCGTCACCCCACCGCACCGAGGAGGATCTTTGCACCGCCGCCTTGGGCTGTGGCGGGTGCGCTTACCGTCACGTAACTTACTCGCATGAGCTGGAATTGAAGCGCGGCTACGTGCAAAATGCTTTCAAAAAGGTTGGTTTGGATCGGGTTGAGGTGGAGGCGGTGCGCCACACCGATGCTGTTGTGGGCTACCGCAATAAGGCACAGTATCCCGTGCAGAAGGATAAAAACGGCAAGACCGTGGCGGGCTTTTATGCCAATTCCAGTCATCGTATCGTTCCTGCCGAGGAGTGCCGTCTCCAGCCCAAGGTGTTTGGGGAGATCGTGCGCTATCTTTGTGATTTTGCCGACAAGCACCGTATCAGCGCCTACAACGAGGAAACGGGAAAGGGGCTCCTGCGGCACATCTATCTGCGAATCGGTGTTGCCACGGGGGAAATCATGCTTTGCCTTGTGCTTACCTCGGAGCGCTTGCCCGAGGAGGAGACGCTGAAGCGTGAGCTGGCGGAGAAATTTCCTGCCATCAAGTCGCTGTGGATCAACGTCAATTCCAAGAACACCAACGTGGTGCTGGGGGAGCGCTACCGACTGCTCAGCGGAAATGAGTGGATCGAGGACGTTTTGTGCGGTCTAACGCTCCGCATCACGCCGCAATCCTTCTATCAAGTCAATCACGATGCCTGCGAATTGCTCTACGGTCTTGCCAAGGAGCGTGCCGCTCTCACGGGTGAGGAATTGCTTCTGGATCTCTATTGCGGCATTGGAAGCATCGGGCTTTCCATGGCGGATCGCGCCGGCGAGGTGCTGGGCATGGAGATCGTTGAGCGCGCGGCAAAAAGCGGCGACGAAAATGCGGCGCGCAACGGCATCACCAACGCCGCCTTCTTCTGCGGCGACGCCTCCGATCCGCAAGGGCTTCTGAAGCGTGCGGCGGAGGAGCGTGGAGAGCTTTCCCGTGCGGTGGTTGTGATCGACCCGCCCAGAAAGGGAACCACACGGGAGCTGATCGAGGGGCTTGCCCACCACGGCATCCGTCGGGTGGTCTACGTTTCCTGCAATCCCGACACGCTGGCGAGAGACTGCGCAATCTTCTCCGAGCTGGGATACGAGATCGGCGCGGTCACTCCGGTGGATCTGTTTCCGAGAACGGGACATGTCGAAAGTGTCGTGTGTCTGATGAGAAAATAACCGCAAAACCCGTAGGGGCTGGCGCCCACGACAGCCCGTAACGCGCAGTTGAGGCTTCTCGGGACGTCGAAGGCGCCGTCCCCTACCAAAATCGGTGTTCAAAATCAAATATCGCCCCCAATTTTGCGTTGGGACAAATGATGGTTTTGAGCAAAACTCGAAACTCTCATTTACAGCTGTTTAGTATAACATATCGAAAGGAATTGACAATATGGAGCAAGATTGGAGACTGAATGGTCAAGAGGAATATTTAAAAGACGTAGTCCTCTATAAAATTGTTTTCCCCGAATTTTGGGCGAAAGCATTTGCAGATAAAAACGAATTTTATCAAAGCATTTTAAGATATGCCGAAACTCACGTTAAGAATTTCCCTGATACAAAGGAATATCTTGAAGGTGAAAAAATACAGTTGTTTTGGCACGAACACTGCGATTTCTGTTGGGAAAAAGCAATGACAAATACGGAGTGCGAGTTTTATTGTACAAAAGATATGCGGTATTGGATTTGCAAAGAATGCTTTGAAGATTTTAAAGATAAATTTGGGTGGATTGTAAAATCCGCTGATGAGTTGTTTGATTGACTAAAAATATACCCTTTGGCTTTACCACCCCCGTTTTTGACCGATTTTTATACCTTTTAGAGTCTTGACCCACGTCGAAAGTGTCGTTTGTCTGACGAGGAAGGAGTAAATATGAATAACTTTCTTTCAACAATTTGCGGATTTGCACAATCAAATGATTTTTACTCAATAGTAACCTTTCTTTGTGAGAAAGAGAGGACAGGTGGAATCGTTTTATATGCAGGAACTTACTCACTTGAGACAGCATTGGAGCGATTCGGCAGCTATGATAACGCATCATTTTACATTTACACCACGCAAGATAAGAGCGGATATTGTGTTTATATAAACAGAATGGGCTGTGGAATCCGTGAGGATAACAAAATCTTCAAATTCTCGCACCGTTACCTATACAACAAGAACCATTTAAGTAACTGTTACTTCGGTGAAAAGGACTGCCGTAGCGGTGAATATTTTAAGAAAAAGGTAAATAAATATACCTTTTGGCGTTTCCACCCCCATTTTTGACCGATTTTGAGACCTTTTGGAGTCTTGACCTATGTCGAAAGTGTCGTTTGTCTGACGAGGTCAGACAAAGCGACGTGATATAACGCCTTACGGCGCGTGATATAGAACGCTTTGCGTTCGTGATATGCACCTGTCGGTGCGTGATATATCGCTTGCGCGACGTAAGGCGGCGCTCCACGCTCGGCTTTGCCGAGCATATCACGCCGAGCCAAGCGAGGCTATATCACGCTTGCGTAGCAAGCATATCACGAAAGCCAACGGCTTTCCATATCACGCGCGACGAAGTTGCGCTATATCACGGCGGCAACGCCGTCCATATCACTCCCCCATAGGTGGACCCAAAGGAGTATTTATGGCGAAAACATCACACGAGCTCGCGATTGAATTTGCGGTTGAGATTACTGAATTATGCTCAAAAATTAAGGGTCGCCCTGAATACACAAAGCAACTTATTCGCAGTGCATCTTCAATCAGCGCGAATATTGCCGAAGCAAAATATGCCGAAAGCAACGCCGATTTTGTTCACAAGCTCGAAATTGCACAGAAAGAAGCAAATGAAACGGAAAATTGGCTCTCGGTGTTGGTTAAGAGTGGCATTATTGATGAGCTCACTTTCAAATCCTTGCGGAACAAGTGCGGCAAGATAAGAAGAATGTTGATTGCTTCGATTACCACCGTTAAGGCGAAAATCAACGGACAAAAGTGATTTTTGAGCGAAACTTGAAATTTCAATTTACATCTGTTTGGTATAACATATCGACATGAACCAAGGAGAAAACATGAAAAAATGGATATTGTACGACGGTGGCTCAACCATCGGTAAAATTGGATCTGAAAATGGAAAAATCATTTTTGATGAGGAGTATGAGGATAGCTGCCGCATTACGCTCGAAACAACAAAACCGATTCCGTATAGTATCACTTGCGGTGTTTATGGTTTGATGTGTCACACTGTATTTGCAAAAACAGAGCAGGAAGCAAAAGAAAAATACGAATTTATGAAAATAGAATTGAAGGACTTTATAGATTCGTATACAGAAGAAACCGATGCAGTAAATTGGGTCGAATGTTTTGTTGAAAAGTGGTAAAGTGAGACTTTAAGGTATTACACCCCCCATTTTTCGACCATTTTGAGACCTTTTGGAGTCTTGACCCACGTCGAGAGTGTCGTTTGTTTCACCAGAAAGTAATATGAGGTGTATATATGAATGATATAGAGTTGATTTATGACAAAGTAAAAGATAAGTACAATTTGACTTTGACCAATTCCTTCGCTCTAAACGAGGGATTTACATGGGATGTCCCTGTTATTTATGGCGAATCTCAACAAGGGCGGTTTTGGTTGTACGCCGATGAGGATGTTCCTAATCCTCACGGCATAGAATTTGTCTTTTCTGTAGAATACGAAAAGCGAACTTGGTTTAGAAAGCGATTAAAAAAATGTCACACCCATTGGCATCCGCAGACCATAGAACAAGCTATTAAGGATGTAGATGACTTCATGCTTGGCAAACATCCATTTATAAAATGAGACTTTAAGGTATTACAACCCCCATTTTTCGACCGCTTTGAGACCTTTTGGAGTCTTGATCCACGTTGAAAGTTTGGTTTGTCTCACAAGGAGAGAATTATGATACCATTCAAAAAAACATGCGACAAGTGTAAAACCGTTAATATGGTAAAGTCGATTAAAACTATCGAAGAATTTTTTGCCATATCAGAAGAACTCAAGAAATTATCTGCAAGTGACAATTTCGAATATGCCGGAGGGAACACCTCTGTCGACACTATTAAAAATTGGCCTCAAGATGGATTGTGGCACAGAATTAAATGTAAAAATTGTGGCGCGATTTATACCTTATGGTACGATACTTTTAAGGGTAAAGGTTACTTCAAAAAAGGCAAATAAATATTCCTTTTGGAGTTTCCACCCCTGTTTTTGACCGTTTTTGAGATCTTTGGCTTTATGACCCACGTTGAAAGTGTCGTTTGTCTCACGAAAAATATGGGAGGAATTCAATGAAAGCATTAAGAACTATTCAAAATATCGGATATTTCGCTTTATTCTTGGTAGCGGTCTTTAATTTTGTAAATCAAATTGCTGAAAAACAAATTTTTGGTCTTACAATTACACTGCCGTTGTTTGTAATTGCGCTTGTCGGCATAATTTGCGGCATCATTTTTATAACAAAGAACGGAAAAAAATGAGACCTTTTGTTGTTACAATCCCAGTTTTCCAGACCTTTTGGTCTTATGACCCATGTTGAAAGCGCCGTTTGTTTGACGAAGCGTTCAAAATAAAAAAGAAATGCGAGGAACACACATGAAGGACAAAAAAGCTGACAGAAAAACATTTTCGTTTCACAGCATTTCTTCTCCGTGTGATTTTATTGCAAGAATGAAAGAAGAGGCGGTGCATTCAAATCTGCAAATGGAACAAAACGATACGGGATTTCAGTTGCAGCTTGATAGCAGTCATGGGGGCAGAATTGTTTACAAAGCAACGGTAATGGCAGATGAGGATGGAGGCTCCCACATAAGCGGAGAAATCACTGCCATTTCTTGGATCGACAAGTCCGATAAAAAAGAAAGCGTATTTGAAAAATTCTTCCGAATACTCTTCTACATTGCAGTCATTCCCTTTGTGCTGATTTTCTTATTGTGTTACGGTGTATATGTGTTGTTTGTCAGAGCGGTTCGGGGGAAAAGCACCGAGCCTACGGAAGAAGAAATACTTTGCGATTTTATGATCAATAAAATGGCTACACGACGTAACGCCCCGAAAGGAGGAGGATGAAATGGAAAAAGAATTTGAAGCACACTATTCCAACGTTGGCGCGTGGAGCTTTCTTTGCTTGTTGCTGCTGTTTCCGATCGTGTCGAGCTTGCTGTCAATTTTTTGGATTCCCGAATTTCCGGTCGCAGCAATTGTGGTGGCATGGCTGATTCCCGCGGGCTTTGTGTGGATGTACCGCTTCTCCTTCCGAAAAAAAGGACTTGCGGTGGAGGTTGCGGATCAAAAGCTGGTGTTACATAAAAAGACCGACGTTGTCATTCCCCTGTGCGAGATTGTGCGGGTTTCAATCCACGAGGGGGGCGGCTCTTTTGACCTCAGCGTGAAAACGCCGACCGCCAAATACAGCCTGCATTGCTTTGTGAAGGAACAGAGAAGAAAAACAAAAGAGCTGATTCGGCTGCTTCGATCCCGTGGAATTTCAACCGACACTTACGATCTCAGCGGCGATTGACGTTCTATAAATTCAAAAGGAGTGTTTAACATGAACCTATGCTTGATTGATAAAGATACTGCTGTTCTTGAGCGGGAAGAAAATGAAACGGTTTTAGAGTCCTTTTTGCAAAATGATTGCGAATGTGCTATGCTAACGGTTCCGAATGGCATTGAAACGATTGCTCCCGAGGCATTTGCGCGTTTTCCTTGCTTGGAGCAGGTAAAGCTTCCAAAATCGGTTCGGGAGTTGGGAACAGACCTGTTCAAAAGGGCGGGGAACTGCCGAATTCGCATAGACTACGCAGGCACGTCCGAAGCGTTTATCGCTATGGCAAAGCCAACGGTCACGCAGGAATACGTTTCGGGCGCCTATGATCACTATCCCTATTACAGTGATTACGGCTCCGGCTACCGAGAGGTGGTGTATGCCTTCGACCTTTCGTGCGAGGACGTTGAGGTTTTTTGCGCAGCGGACGAAACCTACCTTTATTACGGCAAGAAGAACAAAAATCCTGCCGACGAGCTTCCCATGACGCGTGAGGCATGGCTTGCCCGCGAGGAGGCGGAGCGGAACAAAAAGCTGGCGTATACCCGCAGGGTGTTTCGGTTTTTCGAGGAGGCGGGAACGGTGTATTTCGCTTGCGGAAGTAATGAATCCGGGATTGATCTGTTTCCTGCCTTTGGAACCTTTGCATTGCATGAGGACAAGATCTACCTTGCCACGCGAAGCTGGAAATGCGTGTATCCTCATCTCTGCCGCAACAAGGCTGTGAGTGTGGTAGCGGTTTGCGGTGATCGGTGGATCCGTGTGACCGCCGATGGATATGCCGTGACCAACGAGGAAACGCTCGCGGCGCTTTCCGAAAAGCTGCCGATGCTGAAGGAGGAGGGCTACGAGGTTCTTTACTTGGATCATTGGCGGATGCGTCCCCATAAAGCAAATGGATTTCCCACTTGGGATTGGTGGTGAATCAATTTTCGGGGAACAGAAGATGAGGAGGATGCTGTCGGTTGATTTTGTGAATCCGATAACGGAGGAGAAAATATGAAGAAATTTGTTGGGTTGATGCTGTCTGTCGTTTTGCTGCTTTCCACGATTTCCTGCGGCATGATCGTTTCCAACAACGATGCGGAGGGGGTCTTCTTTCCCGTTGAAACGCTGGAAAAGAGCTTGCTGGGAGCGCTTCCTCAGCCGCCGCTTCACACCGCACGGCTTCGTGGGGACACGCTGTATCTGAAGCTGACCGAGGAGGAAACGCAGGCGTATTTCGTTTCCCTGCGAGACTTTTTGCTGTTGGCTGAGGGGCTACATCACGTGTCCTACGTGCATTCCTCCTTCTTGAAGGCAGAGTTTTTCCCCTATGACGTTTGCGCGCCCCTCACGGCGGATCACGCTTTTTCGGGGTCGGTGGAATTTGTGTTTTCCAAAAGCGCTACGCTTGGGGAGGACGGTGACATGGCGGAGCCTGTGCGTATCACCCTGGCTCGTGGGGAGGAGAAGACCTTATCGGGAACCGAGTTTACCTACAACGTTCGGATGCGACTGCGGGTCGGAGCGATTCGCGGGGCGAATTTGAATTTGTGCGCCGCAAAGCATACCTTCGGGGAGGCTGTTCGCTATCCCGTTGCGGGAACCGAATTGACCGTTGGACTTCAGGCTTGCGTTCATTGCGGTTTTCGGGAGCTGACCGATAAATATGGAAACGGCGAGGAATACACCGTGTCGGTTGCCGAGGGGAGTGGCGCATGGCTGCGGGAAACCCTTCCCACACGCGCCTATTCGGGCAGTCTTGTGGAGGTGAAGGTTGCCAAGGTTGCCGATCGGGCGCTGACGGTGCTGGTGAACGGCACGCCCGCCAAGTGGATGCGGGAGGACAGCGACGGCAACGTGTACGCCTTTGTAATGCACAATGATGATGCCGTGATTACCGTGACCGATGGCTCCGACAGCGAGGAATAACATATGAGAGCTTCGAAAAAGGTGACTGTTCGGCATTTCCAACAACCGTCGGTATGCGTTTGGCTGTCTTTGGGCTTTGCCGTGGCGATCCTGCTTCTGTTTTTCATCAGCGGGGTAGGGGAGCTGATTCTGATCGGTTCGATTCTTGCGGCGGTGCTGATCACGGCAATGAGCTTTGCCTTTTGCTATGGCTTGTCCGTTTCGAAAAAATGGGTGAAGCTCCTTTGGTTTCAAGAGATCAAATGGTTCCCCATGAGCGAGATTATCTACATCAAGCTGATCCTCAAGCCCGATTGCGTGATGGGTGAGGTGAAGGTGATCGGCAAAAAACCATATGACTTTGTGTTCACGGATTTCTGCTTGGGCAGTGCCACCGATCTGTTTCCGCAATTGCTGTCTGTGAGGGTGCATATCACCCCCGCCCGCGCGAAACGGATCGCGCAAAGCTGTTCGGCAATGGAAAAGCTGCGTGTGATCGACCTGACAACCGAGGAGGTGTGACGGTATGGGAGTTGTATTTTTTCTCTTTTTTCTGGTGGGCGTTTGCTCTTTTGGCGTGATCCTTCTTGGGATCGGCATTTGCGGGAGTATTTTCTTTGGCAGGCGGACGGAAAACCGAGCCCCTCGGAATCCTCCTCTCGCGGTCGTTTCCAAGGTTGCGGCGGCGATTGGCGGCGGCTGTATTCTGTTGCCGTTGCTGTTTCTCGTTGGAATTGCCCTCAATAACATTCTGCCCCCCGCAGATTTTGTTTCAACCGATGCGGTGATCGCGGAAAACGGCTATCAGGACACTCGCTTCACGGTGGATGGCGTGGTATATGAGGTGTTGGATATGGAGGTAGCCGATCCCGAGCGTTCCCGCACAGCGGTGTTTGCTTGGATCACCGAGGGCTTTTTCAACGGCGCTCAACGGGGAAACTATTTTGAGGTGGTCAACGGCGGCGGCTTTCGGCTGGTTTGCGACCATCAAGGCAAGCTCTTTTGCCCCACGGAGGAGCGTGACGCCGTTCTCGCCTACTACCGTGATCCACAGCGATTGCAATTTTATTGGTCGCCCGACGGTTGGGAAACGCCCATGCCGCTGTCCGAAAGCGAGCAAGCGTCTGTATCCGACCTGCTTCTTTGCACAGCGGAGGAGCTTCCCACCGTTCACCATACCGCCACCGAGGATCGTCCTCAGTTCCTCCTTTTGGCGGTCAGCCGCGACGGCGCGGTTCAGGTTCTCCACCAATGGTTCGTTTTGGTGGATGGGGAGCCTCATCTGTTTGTTTTGAGCGCAATGGAGGAGGAAGCGGTTGTTTATGAGCTGGCGGTGTTGCCATCCGATCTCCAAGCCTCGATCAAGGAATTATATGAAACAAACACACAAGAAAGGAAAGCATCATGAAAAAATTCAAAGCGCTTAAAATTCTCGCCATCATTCTGGCAAGCATCACACTTTTTTTGGTGATCGTCAATCTCATTCCGCCCAAAAAGAACGTGGAGAACAATCCCTTCCTGGTGAAAAAAGGTGATCTTCCCATGATCGCGGCGCACCGTGGCGGCGGGGATTGCAACCCCGAGAACACCATGCTTGCCTTCCGCGAGGCGGTGAAGACCTACGGCGTGGAGATCATTGAAAGCGATCTCTATCTCACCAAGGATAACTATCTGGTCTACAATCATGACAGCTACGTGGACGAAACCTGCAACATCAACGGGGATCTGACCTTGGATGCGGTGGAGGAGCTTTGTCGTGACAAGAGTCGCCGACATTACATCTCGGAGCTTACGCTGGAGGAGCTGAGGCAGTACAACTTCGGCTACTATTTTGAAAATGCTGACGGTGAACGGATCTACAAGGACGAAACCGATTTGGCAGGCAAGGGACTGCAGATCGCCACGGTGGAGCAGCTGTTTGAGGAGTTTTACGAGAGCAACCCCAATCTGATGTTCATTGTGGAGATCAAGGATGAGGGCGAGCGGGGCTATGAGGCTTGTCGCATTCTCAACGAAACGCTGGAGCGGTTCCCGAGCTATCGGGATCAGATTGTGGTTGGTACCTTCCACGATGAGATCGAAACCGAATTGAAGGCAAAGTATCCCGATCTTCTGCGCGGCGCTCCCACGGGAACGGCGGCGGTGTTCATTGTCACCCAGCTTCTGGGCGTGAATCTGTTCGATGGCAGCGATTTCGCTTGCCTCCAGATCCCCACCTCCTATGACGTTGGTATTACGCTGAATTTGGATAAAAAGACCTTCATCAAGCGCGCCCACCGCAGAAACGTTGCTGTTCAGTATTGGACGATCAACGATGAGGAGACCATGCGAGAGCTGATTGAATTGGGGTGCGACTGTATTATGACCAATAATCCCGCGCTTTTGCGTCGTGTACTGGAGGAATATCGGGCGGCGCAGTCCTGAAAGAGAGCTTGAGCGCCGCGTTCTGATGTTTGTATGTTCTTAAAATCAAAATAATAAAAAGGAAACTGAAATCATGAAAAGCTTAATGACCATTTTTGTAATTCTCTCCGCAGCCATTCTTTCCCTGAACCCCAACTCGCCCTGGGGTAGGATCTACAAGCTGTTTGCTCCCGCGAGCCGTTGCTCCAAGGGATGCCGCGGCTGTGGCAGATGCCGCAGAAGATAAGCGGATGAAGCGCACACTGATCACGGGGCTCCCTGAGGATACCCCAAGGGAATTGCGTCGGCTGGGAGAAAACGCCCGTGTGTTTGATAGCTCCTGCTCTCCCGAGGCAAGGGTCTACTACATCGAGAGAGACGGTGGCTACTATCTGAAAAAAGCGCCTAAGGGTACGCTTGCGCGGGAGGCGGAGCTGACGCGGTATTTTCATTCCAAGGGGCTGGGGACAGAAGTGCTGGACTATCGTTCCGAGGATGCCGATTGGTTTCTCACCGCGCGAATGACGGGAGAGGACTGTACCCATGAGCGGTATCTTGCCAATCCTTTGCGCCTCAGCGCCCTGCTGGGGGAGGAGCTGCGCCGTCTCCATGAGGTTGATTTCGCAGGCTGTCCCGTTCCCGATCGAAACGCCTCTTATCTGGCGCTCGCTTTTGAAAACGAGCGAACGGGAAACTACGATCGGTCGCATTTTCCCGATAGCTTTGGATACCGCTCTGCCGAGGAGGCAAAGCGCGTTTTGCTGGCGGGGATGGGTGGATTTCGCCGAGAGGTATTGCTCCATGGGGACTACTGTTTGCCCAACGTGATGCTTTCCGATTGGCGCCTTTCGGGCTTTATTGATCTTGGTAACGGCGGTGTGGGCGATCGCCATATCGACCTGTTCTGGGGTGTTTGGACATTGGAATTCAATTTGCACACAAACGAATACCGTAACCGTTTTCTGGATGCCTACGGGCGTGACCGCGTGGAGGAGGAAATGCTGCGTGTGGTTGCCGCCGCCGAGGTGTTCGGCTGAAAAGGAGAAACACAGATGATCTACACCGAGCTAACCAAAAAAGCGTTACGCCTCGCCTTTGATGCCCATCGGGATCAGGTGGACAAAACGGGGCTGCCCTACGTGTTCCATCCCTTCCATTTGGCAGAGCAGATGGAGGATGAAATCACTGTTGCCTGCGCCCTCCTGCACGACGTTGTGGAGGATACCGACTACACGTTCGAGGCGCTTGCGAGCATGGGCTTTCCCGAGGAGGTGCTGGAGCCCTTGAGGCTCCTCACCCACAATCCCGTCGTACCGTACATGGACTACGTTCGCGGCATTTCCGCCCATCCCGTGGCGCGGGCTGTAAAGCTGGCGGATCTCCGCCACAACAGCGACCTTTCCCGTATGGAGCCCTCTCAGATCGACGATTGGGCGCTGATGCGGCAGAAGAAATATCTCGCTGCCATTGAATTGCTGACTGAAGAAAAGGAGAAGTCTCATCATGAACAATGAAAAGGTTACGCGCATCTGCAGGGAGGTGCAAAGACGGCTGGAGGAGGAGCATATCGGGTGCTTTGAGGGAATGGATCAGCCCTTGTTTCTCATTTCCAATCAGTATCCCGGGGTTTGGCTGGAGCATGTTTACGATTCGGTATTCCACGCCATGCAGGATCCCTCCAAGCTCTATTTGGCGGAAAATACGCTGATGCTGTTTATCAACCGTCAGAACGAGGAGGGGCAGCTGCCCTGCTACGTGCTGGATCCCGCCAAGTCCAAGGCGTACGGCAATCCCGTGGGCTTCGGGCAGATTCAGGAGTGCGTTTCCTTTGCGAAGCTCTGCCTTATGGTCTGCCGCATGAGCGGGAAAAAGGAATTGACCGAAAGATGCTATGCCGCCTGCGAAAAATGGGTGGCTTGGCTGAGAAAATACCGCATGACCACCGGGCGCGGCTTGGTGGAACTGTTTGTGGGCTTCGACACGGGGCACGATAACAGCGGACGACTGGAGGGGCTTTCCCACAAGGGGAACTATGCCGAGGCGGGGAAGGCGGCAAGCGCCGCGGTGCTTCCTCCCAACGATGAGGTTGCGCCCGTTCTCGCCGTGGACATGAACTGCAATTTCTACGCAACCCTCCGCGCTCTTTCCGAAATGGCTGCCGACCTGGGGATTTCCGCGGAGGCGGAGCGTTGGAGCAGGGAAGCGGAGGACGTGAAGCGCCTTCTCCTTACCCTTTGCTACAATGCCGAGGATCGCTTCTTCTATGACGTGGACAAAAACGGCAATCAGCGGAAATTCCTTTCCTCCACCGTTTTTCATCTTTTTATGGAAGGCGTGCTGGATGAGGCGCGGGATGCCAACGTCATTGAGGGGCTTTTGGCGCATATTCGTGATCCCCGTGAGTTTGCAACGCCCTATCCCTATCCCTCCATGGCGATTTGCGATCCCTCCTGCGCGGGGCATAAGGACTTCAATTGCTGGGGCTATTACACCCAAGGGCTCATTGCCCTCCGTACCACCATGTGGATGGAGCGGTACGGCTTGGTTGAGGAGCATGAGCTTCTTTGCCGCCGCTGGGTGGAGGCATGGACAGAGCATTTTGAGGAGCTGAAGATGGGGCAGGAGCTGGATCCCCTCACGGGCATTCCCACCAAATCCTCCGAGTGGTATTCCTCCACCATGCTGTTCTATCTCTATGCCGCCCGTCGGATTGGTGCTTGGAAGGAGTAAAAAATGAGAGACGAGCTGTTTCAGGTGTTGCAGCATCCAAACGGCGGTGACACGCTGTCGGCGCAAAAGGAGACCGTTAAAACCTATGCGAAATCTCAGCTGATCGGTATTTGCACGGTTGCGCTGATCGGCGCGATCCTGTTGATAGTCTCCTTTGCTGTGCGTGATCCCGCGCAAGGATGGGCGATCCGCTTCGGGGCGCTGCCCATCATGCTTTTGATGCTGGTGATCATTGGCTTTACCTACAGTAAACGTCGGCAATATGATCAGACGATGGGCGAAATTGAGCTTTCAACCACGGAAACCAAAACCGTCTCCTGTGTAAAGCTTCGGTTTATGAAGCATCGTGAATCCAAATACAACACTAAGCTGGCGGGGATTCTGCTTTGGGATGAAGCGGGGGTGTGTTATTTCTATATCTTTCCCGAAATGATCGAGGGCAACATTGGCATTGGGCGGAACCCCTACCGCACCCTGCGGGAGTTGCTTTTGGGAAAAACCGTTACGCTTCATTGCTATCGCGGCACCAACGCGGTGCAGGCGATCTACTGAAAAGGAGAGACTTATGGAATTGAAATTCACCTACTCCTTTGAGCTGCTGGAGCGCTGTCTTTGGCATCAGACCAAAAAAATGAGACGAACCTGTGCGATTTGGTTTTTGGGAAATTTTATTTTCGCGTTGGCATTGATCGTTGCCGATCTTATTTCGAAGTCGGCAAGAACAGCGTACGCCGGTATGTTTTTTCTCGCCATTGCCTTGATTTGGGCTTTCAGCTTGAAGCAGAACAGAAAAGCTGCAATCCGCAGTGCGGTGGAAAAGCAGCTTCAATCGGATCCCAACAAAACCGCCGCCTATCGTTTCGAGGACAATGCGCTGTACGTCACGTTGAACAGCGACATGACGCGTACCGAAACTCGCCTGCTTTATGACTTTATTCAAACCGTGGAGCAGATCGACAACACACGCGGCTATATGATTACAAAGAGCGGCTTGAGCTACCTCCTGCAATGCGACAGCGGCATCAGCGGCGTGATCGCGTTTTTGCGGGAGAAGAGCGGGGGAGTCCGCGGGCAGGAAACAACGAAGTAAAGACGAAAGGAGCCAACCATGATCGCGCAAATTCTACACAATGGGCAGGTATATAACACACCTGTGGTAGCGTATCGGGAGCGTGGATGGCGGCGAGAGCTTGTGGTTTTCAACAGGGACTTTACCGAGCTGATCCTTCTCAAGACTACCTTTGGAAATCAAGCCTTTATTTTAAACCGAGAGGGCTGTGCCTGCTCGCGGGGAGGCTGGCGAATGGAGCCGTGGCTGGAGGGGGAAGCGCTTTTGTGGAAGGCTCTTTGTCGCCGCAAACGGGTGTCTGTGCAGGAGTTTCCTCTTCTGCAAGCCTATGCCATCCCTCCGCAGATTCCCGATTGGTACGAGATGAAGACCGAATTGGACGTTGTCACCTTGATGTCGCTGTGCATGGGCTTTCACGATTCCCGTCTGATCCGCATCAACTCGGGCGAGTCCTGCATTGAGCTTCGGTTCGATACCTCCTGGGGCTGTTACCTCACCCTCCGCTGTTTGGACGTTGTGCGGGAGGAGGGGCTGCGGGAGAACACCGTTTTCGGCGAGGCAACCCTCCGTTGGAACGCCGAGCGGGGACTTTGGCACTGGAGCGGTGGGGTTGGTGACGGCGCGCCTCAGGTTCTTTGCCGCAGGCTTTTGTGGCACCCCACCGTTGAAACACGGGCATATCGCAAGCACCACCGAAATTATAAAGGTATTGAGGAGCTTTGGGAGGATCTTTCCGAGGAGTATCCGTCGGTCACCCTGAGGGATGGGGTGATCACCCTGATCAACGGTGATGACCGCATGGAGGTTTGGGAGACTTCAAGCGGCTACGTCTCGGTTCTTAATAACGGGAAAAAAGAGATTTATGAGGATCAGGTTATTTATTGGGCGGCGGATGATTTTATGACGGACGCGCGCGAGCCCGCGCCGAATTTCATCTGGCAGTTCACTCCCTCCCGCAAAAGCTACGCGCTTTGGCTTCTGCCACGCATCCTTGCCGTTCCCGTTCTTTGGCTTTTGGTGGGGCTTGTGTTGGCACTCACCCGTGAAATGGGCTGGATCGCCTTTGGCGCGCTTTGTGCGTTGCCCGTCTTCCTTTCGCTTTTGATTGGGGTGACTTGGTGCCTCACCCAAAGAGTGCCGTTCTTCGGCTTCACCAAAACCAAGCTGTATGTAATTGATAATGAAACGGTTCGGGAGGCGTCCTTTGCCCAAGTAAAGGATTTTCGCTTGCGGCATTTTTGGTGGCGACCCTCTGCAGGATCTGTCCGCATCCGTTTAGAAAAGGGAAGACTTTACTTCTTTTCCGTGGAGAACGTGGATGAGGTGGGATCCATGCTCACTTCCCAATGGATTTCTGCTTTAAGATCAAAAGAGTGAGAAATGACAAACATGAAGCAAGTGCTTTTGAAGATCGTGAAGCTCCCGTTCTATCTGTTCGCTATTGTTCTGATGATGCCTGCGATCCTTTGTCTGCTGTTCTGGGATCTCCTTCGCAGAGGGGATCGCGCGCAAACAAAGCCGCTGGTGAGGATTGGCTTTGACCGACAGCGCAGAAAAGAAAACGGCAGAGCTTATTGGCTGTTTACAAGAGACGATTGCGAGATCCGTCTCTTTCCGGATGAGGCTTGCCTGATCCGACTGCCCGGTGAAAGGGAGCTGATCCCACTGGAGCGTTCCGCCCTGCTCAATGCCGAGGAGCAAGCCGAGCTGGAGAAAATTGTGCAAGCCTTTCAAACCTGCGACTACCGCGATAGGGATGCATTTTCCCCCACAACCCACTACGTGGCGTATTTGACAAACCACTTGTAAATTACAAGGAGAGCATAAATGAAAAAAGTGATTACCTATGAGACATTGAGGAATTTCGCTTACAGCAACGACCGACTGATCATGGGAAAAATCCGCGGAATTGTTGTGGAATTTTTTGGGCTTGGCTCCACCACCGTGCATCACAATGATTCGGGGGAGGCAATGGAATATGCCGCTCAAAACATTCTTTACGTAATTCCCTATAACAACCCTTGGAACTGGATGAACGATCAGGCGGTGGCATACACCGATGAGGTGATCGACGTGCTTTGCGAGCAGTACGGCTTGGGCGCGGACGTGAGAGTGGTTTCCACAGGCGGAAGCATGGGAGGGATGTCGGCGTTGGTCTACACCGTTTATTCCAAACGTACCCCCGTGGCCTGCGTTGCCAATTGCCCTGTGTGCGATATGCCCTATCATTTCACCGAGCGCCCCGATCTGCCCCGCACCATTTACAGCGCCTACGGCAGCGAGGAAGGGGACCTTGAGGAGGTGCTTCGCCGTCATTCGCCCCTCCATTTGGTGGATCGGATGCCCAAGATTCCCTACACGGTGTTCCATTGCGAAAAAGATGACCGCGTGAATTTGGAAAAGCATTCGCTGGCATTCGTGAAGGAAATGGAAAAGGAGCATGACATCACCTTCATTCGCGTGCCGCTTCGCCCTCATTGCCGCCTTTCTCCCGCGGCGCAGGTGGCATATCAAAAGGCGATTTTGAACGCGCTGGAGGAATAATTTCGATGGATTTTCAACAAAAAAAGACGATCAAAGCCTTGTTTCTTTTATTTCTCCTCGTTCTCACGGTAATGTTTTTTCTATGGGGGGATCTCGAGGAGGAGTTGATCGAGCTGGAGCGTACGCTTGTCTCGACAGAATACCGCGACAACGGCGTTTTTCTGCGCTTTTCAGAGGAGGAAACGGTATTTGTTATCTACGAAACCGACGGTACGGCGCTTTCGGCACTCTCCCAATTAGAGATTGGTTCCACAGTAACCATCACCGTGGATGCCGACTACCAAGCCTTTGAAAACGGACTGATCCAAAAACTGACGCAAAACAGCAATGTTTTGTTCGATGGCATCGACTACAACAGAGAAGGGGATCTGACTGCCCGATGGTCTTTTGGCGCGGCTTTTTTCGCGGCGCTCTTAGCTGTTTTAGTGGCGGAGCTGACATGGCAAGATCCCAAGAATGTGAATGAAGGGGTTTTCGCTGTCCGCAATCCACGCTATGTGCTGAATGTTGCTTGCGCCCTTACGGCAGGCGGCGGCGCGGGCGCGTTTGTATTTCCTATCCGATGGGCAATTGGCGCTTTAGATGCTCCGCGAGTCGGCTATGCCGCGGCGTTTTTGGCTTTCTGTTTCATGGGAATTCTGTTATTGTGGCTCTATTGGTGGGAAGGAATATTTTTGCGGGATCGTGTTTTGCGATTTCATCGGTTGTTCAGTAGAGAGCGGTGTGTATCGGTCTCCGAGATCGCGTTGGTTCAGCTTGTGATTCACAACGGTATCCCCATGTTTCTCAGCCTCAAGGGGATAAACGGAGAGGTGCTGATGGAAATACCGTATGACGGTCGGCTGATGCGCAACGATGACTTTTGGAACGTGCTTCGCGGCTACGGGATTTTGTGTGAACGGTATGAGGAGTGAAGTGTGCTTGGAAAGGGGAGATCAGCCATGACCTTGGCAAGAAAAATGAAGCTGGCGGCGGTGCTTTCCGTGGCGCTCACGGTGGTGTCCGCAATCTGCCTGCGCATTTGGAACAGTGGGCTCTGGATCTCCGTTACCGTTACCTGCGCCACCTTTGCCTACCATTTTTGTATGCGGCTGGCGGTGGGATACGCGGTGCAGGGCGTGATGCGAAATCAAGCTGAGTTGTCAAGCCCGTGGTACCGTCCACGCGCCTTTGAAAAACGCTTGTACGCATTTTTGCGGGTGCGAAAATGGAGAGATCGACTTCCAACCTACGCGCCGGAGCAGTTTTCGAGAGAGCGGCATACCTTGGAGGAGATCGCCATGGCAATGTGTCAGGCGGAGATCGTTCACGAGGTGATCGCGCTCCTCAGCTTTCTGCCGTTGATTGTCGTGCCGTGGCTTGGTTCGTTTTGGGTCTTTTTCGGAACCTCCTTGCTGGCGGCGGGGTACGATCTGTTGTTCGTGATCCTCCAGCGCTATAACCGTCCAATTCTTCTTCGTGTAATAGAAAAACAACAAAAAAGGAATCATAATACCAAATGGAACTGAAAATCATTGCGCGGATTCGAACCGATTTTCCCGAGAAATTCGGCATCCCGCGCCAAAGCGGACTCATTGAGGGGCTCACGGGCAGGATCGTGTTCGAGCCCGCCTATCGCACTCCCGAGGCATTGCGGGGGATCGAGGGCTTCTCCTATCTCTGGCTTTTGTGGGGCTTTTCCAAGGTCACGCGGCAGGGGTGGTCTGCCACCGTGGCGCCCCCCCGTCTCGGCGGACGCAAGAAAATGGGGGTGTTTGCAACCCGCTCGCCCTATCGCCCCAACCCCGTTGGTCTTTCCTCGGTGCGGCTGTTGGGGATGGAAACAGACGAGCAGCTTGGCACCATGCTGCTGGTTGGGGGGATTGATATGCTGGACGGCACTCCCATCTACGAT
>SVSC01000145.1 GCA_015064525.1 Oscillospiraceae bacterium | reverse complement strand
TGGCGGCGTCGGAGCCCAAGGCCCCCGTGCTTGCCCGCGCCGACGTTGGCATTGCCATGGGGGCCTTGGGCTCCGACGCCGCCATTGAAGCGGCAGACGTTGTGCTGATGGATGACGATCCCACGCGGATCGCAAGGGCAATTCGCCTTGCAAAAAAATGCCTTTCCATTGTTTGGCAAAACATTGTTTTCTGCCTTGCGGTCAAGCTGATCTGCCTGCTTCTCGTTGCGCTGGGCGCGGCAGGAATGTGGTTGGGGATCTTTTCGGACGTTGGCGTGATGGTGCTTGCCATCCTCAACGCCATGCGCGCGATGCGGTGAGCTTGGTTGAAAATACCTTGCTAAATTCCACAAATGTAAAGTGAAATTCACGGAAATCGTTTTTTTCGGTTGACTTTTTCCCCAACAAGAGGTATAATATACAGGATAACCGACTACTCCATATTCCTCGGAGGTTTTTGTTTTGAAGAAAAGACATCCCTTTTATTACCGCTTGCTTCGTCCCCTTGTGGCGATCTTTTTGTTCCTCCGCTTCGGCTACCGCCGCAAAATTGTGAAGGGACTCCCCGAAAATTATATCGTGATTTCCAACCACACCACCAACTACGATATGCTGTTGGTTGGCACCTGCTTTAAGCGTCAAATGTACTTTGTTGCAAGCGAGCATATTGCCCGATGGAAGCGTGCGTATAAGCTGATTCAATACGTCTTTGACCCCATCATCCGCCATAAGGGTGCCTCCGCGGGAGGCGCTGTGCTGGATATTCTGCGAAAAACCCGCAAGGGCGGTAACGTATGCGTCTTTGCCGAAGGCGTTCGCAGCTGGGACGGTGTCACCTGCCCCGTTTCCGTTTCCACGGCGCAGCTTGTAAAGTCGGCAGGCTGCGGACTGGTCACCTTCCGCATCACGGGTGGCTACTTTGCCAGCCCCATGTGGTGCGGCTCTAAGATCCGTCGGGGTCCCCTCAGCGGCAATGCTGTTCGAATCTTCACCAAGGAGCAATTGAAGGAAATGACCGTTGAGGAAATCCACGCGGCGATCATTGAGGATCTCCATGAGGATGCCTACGCCCGTCAGCTGCGGGCGCCCAAAAGGTACCGCGGCAAAAATCTGGCGGAGCATCTGGAAGCCTTCATGTTCATTTGTCCCGCGTGCGGCGCCCGCGATTCCTTCACCTCTCGGGGAAACACCGTTTCCTGCGGAGCCTGCGGCTGCTCCGCCACCTACGATGAATACGGAATGCTTCACGGCATGGACTTCGACACGGTTCGCGCGTTCTCGCTCTGGCAACAAGCGCAGGTTTCTCGCGACGTGGAATGCAACGTGACCTATACCGCAAAGGATACGGTGTTTCTGGAAATTGAAAAGCATACCGAAAAGGAGGTCACAAGCGGCGCGGCTGCCATGAACGGCAGCACCTTCTCCTGCGGAGAGATTTCCTTTGATCTGTCCTCGGTCACCGACCTTGCCATGCACGACCAGCGAGCATTGGTGTTCACCGCCGACAAGCGCTACTTTGAACTGAAAATTCCCAACTCCAACGCCTTGAAGTTTATGCTCTACTACAACGAAAAAAAGAAGCAGGAGCAAAAAGAAAAGGCAGAGGCATCCCGCCTTTCATAATCAAAAAGCGGCTACGACGCGTTTTGCGTCGTAGCCGCTTTTTTCGGTACTATCAATAGTTTTCCGCGTGGATCTCGAAATAGCTCTGAGGATGGTTGCAGGTGGGGCAAACCTCGGGAGCGTTGGTGCCAACCACAATGTGTCCGCAGTTGCGGCACTCCCAAACCTTTACCTCGCTCTTGGCAAACACCTCTGCCATTTCCACGTTTTTCAGCAGAGCGCGGTATCTCTCCTCATGATGCTTCTCAATGGCGGCAACCAAACGGAACTTTCTTGCCAGCTCGGTAAAGCCCTCCTCCTCGGCGGTTTTCGCAAAGCCATCGTACATATCGGTCCACTCGTAGTTCTCGCCCTCAGCGGCGTGCAAAAGATTCTCTGCGGTGCCGCCGATGCCGTTCAGCTCCTTGAACCACAGCTTGGCATGCTCCTTCTCGTTGTCGGCTGTTTTCTGGAAGAGCGCCGCGATCTGCTCAAAGCCCTCCTTCTTTGCCTTGGAAGCAAAATAGGTGTACTTATTTCTCGCCATAGACTCCCCCGCAAAGGCAGCCTCCAGATTCTTTTCGGTTTGGGTTCCCGCATAAGGATTGGCGGGCGCCTCAACAATCTCCTCCAGCTTGTCGCCCTTCACCTTGCAAACAGGGCAAACAGGCTCCACACCGTCCACCACCTCAAACACAGCCTTGCAAACCTTGCACTTGAACTTTCTCATCATCATAACTCCTTTTCCATTCAGAATAATTCTCTCGTTTGCCCGCAACGCAGGCTTTTACGAGCATATTTTATCATATTTTATCCCGAAAAACCGTGACAAAGTCACATTGTCGGGAAAAATTTTCAAATGACGCGAGCATTGTTTATGCTCTCTCGGGTTTCTTACCTCTGGTACGCGCCTCATGCATTCCATAGATGATCTCCGTGGCAAAGGCGAGCTTGGTTACAACGTCGGTCCGCTTGGGATAACAATAGAAAGAATCGTTCTCCGTTGAGATGTCCACACAATCCAGCGGCTTGAGATAACAGTAGTCGTATTCGATGTGCAGACTGTTGGTTTGCATGGGGGTTCTTTGAATTCGATAGGGAGCGCCGTTGTATTCGCCCTCCAGAACAAATCCGTTTTTGGGATCGTGGGTGAGGTGGGCGGCGCCCAGCTTTTCAAATTTCCAGCAACGGGGCATGGAATAAACCTCCACATCGTCGGCAAAGGAGTAGTCTCCGCGCTCGATCTCCTCCCGCACCTGCTCCCGCTCCCACAAAAACCAATCGGGAACCTGCTCAAATTCGGTCTCTCCCTCCAAGGCGCGCAGGGTTCCCTTCTCCTCCAGAAGCCAGCGCTTTCCGCAGGCGCGGCAGAAGATCTCGGCTCCCTCGGACGCCATGCGGGATTCGACCTTGCAACGGGGGCATTGATAAAGAATCTTATGGAGCCCCTCTGCGCGATGCTTCTCGCGAATGAGGATCCCGTTCTCCTGCTGGTACTGATAGTCGTTGTAGGTCATCGCCTTCCGAATGGCGGCGTTGATCTCCTCCACCGACATCCGCTCAACGTCCTCTGCCGCGAGGATCTGCGTTGCGGTGGTGTGCAGCGGCAC
>SVSC01000144.1 GCA_015064525.1 Oscillospiraceae bacterium | reverse complement strand
TCTTCCAGCCCTTGCTGTGGCTGCTTTGCCACAAAAGGATCAGCCCCACCAGGGGAAACGCCAGCAGCGCAATTACCAAAAACCACGCGCAATGATACCAAGGAATAAACTGCACCCTGCCCGAGTTATTGCGATACCGCACCTTTTTCGGCTTCACCGCCTTGCGGTTGCCCGCTCGGTACTCCTCGGGGCATTCCTTTCCGCACAGAGGACAGGTGAGGGTTTGGAAAAAGGTTTCGCAATCGGGACATTTGTTCAGCTCGGGATAATCAACCGGCTGTTGATCCGAAAAATATCCAATTGGAGCGCCCATGCGTATATCCTCCTGATGTTTTTTGGGGGAAAGCTCTTATTTTTTCATCACGGCAAGAGCGCACCAATCGTTCTCCACAGGCGCCTCCACCACGCGGTAGCCGTAAGCCTCAAAGCAATCAACCACGTCCTGCGAACGCTGGGTGATGATGCCCGACGCCAGGAGAACCGTGTTCTCATCCATAAAGGGCGACAGCTCGGGGATCATGCGGATAATGATATCCGCCACCAGATTGGCGCAGATCAGATCATAAGGGCGACTTCTGTCGGCTTGCTTGAGCAGATCCGACACCTCACACACAATGTTGTTCAAGCCGCTATCGCGAATATTTTCGTTGGCTACCCGTACCGCCATGGGGTCGATATCGTAGGCAAAGCACTCGCCTGCCCCAAGCTTGGAGGCACAAATAGCGAGAATTCCGCTGCCCGTTCCAACATCCAGCATACGGCAGCCCTTTTTCGTGTAGCGCTCCAGCATACCGATCACCAGCCGAGTGGTTTCGTGGGTTCCCGTTCCAAACGCCATACCCGGATCCATGCGAACCACAAGATCCTCGGGGGCGGCATCGAAGCTTTCCCACGCGGGAACGATCACAAGCCGCTCACCGATCCGCAGAGGCTTGTAGTATGCCTTCCAGGAATTTGCCCAGTCCTCCTCGTTCACCCCAACCGTTTCGGTTTTGATGGGTGAAAGACCGCTCGCCTCAAACCGCTCCTTCAAAAACGCCATACACTCCGCCACGCTTCTATCGGAGGGAATGTAGACCGAAACCGACGCCACAGTCTTGTCCGCGTTGAGGATCGATTCGTCGATCAAATCTCCATAGCAGGTTTTCAGGTCGATATCGCTGTAATCCTCGATCTGCAGATTGTTGGACACCATGCTCATCACGGCGGTTAAGCGGTCCAGCTCCTCTAATTTGACGGTCACGCGAATCTGCGTCCAGTCGCTCACGGTACCGTAGTCACCGCATACGTAATCCTGATCCATTGTTTTTCCTTTCTCACTTGCGCCAGAAGCTCTTTTTGCGCTTGTAGTTGCCTTCTCCGCAGCTATCGGCAAATGCCTTCATCGCTTCCTTTTGCTTATCGTTCAGACCCTTGGGAATCTCCACGGACACCGTGAAAATCAGGTCTCCCCGACGGTTGCTGTTGTTGATAAAGGGAATTCCCTTCCCCTTAAGAACGAAGGAGGTTCCGTACTGCGTTCCCTCGGGAATGGTGTAGCTGACCTCGCCCTCCAAGGTTGGAACCTTGATCTCGGCTCCCAGCGTTGCTTCCGCCACCGTGAGAGGAAGCTCGCACATCAGATTGTAGCCGTCACGCTCAAAAACAGAATGACGGCGCACCGACACCGAAATGATCAGATCTCCCGCGGGGCCTCCGTTTCTGCCTTCGCTTCCCTGCCCGTTCAGAGCGATCCGCTGACCGTGGTCGATGCCCGCAGGGATCGAAACGGTGAGGCGCTTGTTCTCTCTGCCCATTCCGCTTCCGCGGCACTTCTGGCAGGGATTTTTGATGATCTTACCGCTCCCGCGACAGTTTTCGCAAACGCCCGTGGTCTGGAATTGCATTGCGCCCATGCGTTGCATACGACTCACCTGACCGCTACCGCCGCAAACCGAGCAGGTGACGGGCGACTCCCCGTTGGCGGCGCCGCTTCCCTTACATTCCTGACAGCGGCAGACGCGACTGTAGCTGATTTCCTTTTTCACACCGAACGCCGCTTCCTCAAAGGTAACGGTGACGCTGATGCCGATATCCTCTCCTCGCACGGGACCGTTTCTCTGACGGCGTCCGCCGCCGCCAAAGCCGCCGCCGAACATTCCGCCCAGAATATCGCCCAGATCGCCGAAATCGCCAAAGCCGCCGAAATCGCCGAAGCCTCCAAAGCCGCCGAATCCGCTGCCGCCTCCCGAGGCGGGATCAAACGCCGCGTGACCGAACTGGTCGTACTTGGCTCTCTTTTCGGAGTCCGACAGCACCTCATACGCCTCGTTGGCTTCCTTGAATTTTTCCTCTGCCACCTTGTCACCGGGATTGGCGTCGGGGTGGTATTGCTTTGCCAGCTTATAGTAAGCCTTTTTCAAGGTACTCGCATCGGCATCCTTGCTAACGCCCAGCACCTCGTAATAATCTCTTTTTTCTGCCATAAAAAGACACTCCTCCGCTTGATCGAATCAATTCTCTGAGCAGGCAACACCGCGCAAATCCGTTACGGCGCAATTGCGCCATCAGAATGGTGCGGTATTGCCTATAGCCCAAATGGGAAAGGGCTGAAATCGCCCTTTCCCGTTGGGATGGATCATCGGATCCGATCAGTTGTTCTCGGAATGATCCTCAAAATTTGCGTTATAGTAGGTTCCGTCGCTGCCCTGTCCCTGAGCATTGGGGTCTGCGCCGCCTTGCGCCTGCTGCTGCGCGTAGAGCTTCTCGGAGATCTTGTAGAATGCCTGCTCCACAGCGGTGGTGTCTGCCTTGATCGCCTCGGTGTTGCCACCCTTCAGGGTCTCCTGCAGCTTGGCAATGGCATCCTTCACGGACTGCGCGTCGGCGGGATCCACCTTATCACCCAGCTCGTTCAAGGTCTTTTCGCTCTGGAAGATCATCGACTCGGCGTGGTTGCGAACGTCCACAGCCTCCTTCGCCTTTTTATCCTCCTCGGCAAACTTCTCCGCATCCTTCACGGCGCGATCAATCTCCTCCTTGCTCATGTTGGTGGAGGAGGTGATGGTGATATGCTGCTCCTTACCGGTTCCCTTATCGGTTGCGGTAACGTTCACGATACCGTTGGCATCAATATCAAAGGTAACCTCAATCTGAGGCACACCTCTGGGAGCGGGCGTGATGCCGTCCAGAATGAAGCGACCCAGCGTGGTGTTGTTCGCCGCCATCTCACGCTCGCCCTGCAGAACGTGGATCTCAACGGAGGTCTGAC
>SVSC01000022.1 GCA_015064525.1 Oscillospiraceae bacterium | reverse complement strand
ATCGGCAATGGGACGCAGAGTCCCGTTTTCACGCAGAAGCTCTTTTTTGTACTCGCCTGCCTTGAAGTAAACGGTCAAAGTCTCTCCATCATTGTAAAGTCCGCCCAAACCAAGCACCATTTCGGAATGCTCTCCCTGCCAGGTGTCGATAAGAGGGACAGTTTCACTCCAATGAACGAAATCGGTGCTTGTGGAAATGGCAATTCGCTGTCCGCAGTCGTTCTCGTTAAAGCGCCCCTGCGTCCAAACCGCCACCATCACACCGTTGATGATGCTGAATGCCTGATGATGACTATACCACCAGCTGTCGGTGGGAGAATAAACGGTGACCTTCTCTACAGATTCCAAGCGCTTCCGCTCCCCCTCCACGCGATTGTTGAGCAGAGTTGCGATCTCGCTGAACAGCTCGTAACGGCAGATATACAAATGATTGATCGAGGGAGATATACTGAGCGTTTCGCTCTCATAAAGAAGATTTTCCTCAAACCACGTAATCGCCGCAGGCGCCGCCTCTTCGGTTGCGGTGCAGATCACCAGCTTGTTGCCCATCACACCAACAAAATAATCCAGATCGGTTTCAAAATTTTCTTTAACGGTTGTAATCTCCGAGCGGTTTGGAGAGCCGAACAGAATTTCCTTTTCCTGCTCTCCCACCGTATCGTAAACGATCTTGATCCGCGTTCCGGTGGCTTGTCGAATGATGTTTTGCAGATAATACGCGCGATCGTAGTCGGCGTGGTTGTTTCGACTGATCACAATGGCATAGTCGCTTGCTCCGTCCTTCAGAAGCGTGAGATAGTTATCAAAATGCTCCAAACGGTAATCGGACGGCATTTTCAACACTCCTTTACTATAGCATTGCTCCAGCAGAAGCTCTGCCGTGGCTTGCAAAAGCTCCGCAGAGCCTGCGGCAATGGCAACCGTTTTGTCCGCGCGCATCACGCAATAGTCGCCTTTTCCTTGAATACCCGCATAAACGGTTTCGCTGAGAGGACGGTTGGTCTTTCCCAGCAGGATCTCATGGGTGCCTTGGGGATTATTGTCCTTCACGATCTGCAGCTTTACGCCCGTTTCCTTCAAAAAGAGCGTGCGAATGGCGTAGGCGGCGCTTAGGACGTCGGCATCCTTCTGGGGTACCACAAGAGAATATTCCGTGATCCCGTTCTGAATGAGAATCAGGTCGGATTGGAGCGGAGGGGGGGGGGAATTCCCTCCCCCACCGCTTGTGCTTGTATTACCGCTACCTTGATCGCCGCAAGCGGTAAGCAACAAAAGAATCGCTGAAAGGAAGCAAAGGGCTATTCTTTGAATCGGCTTCAATTACTGCCCCTCCTTGACCTTCAGATCCTCCAGAAGAACTCTCAGATTTTCTTGATAGGTTCCAATGTTTTGAGAATACCAGCTGGAATAATCTCTGGCAGTATCCGTGAAGTTATTCCAAACGTTACCCGTGATTCTGCTCAAGCACACAGAATAAATACGACCGAAATCCAGAGTTGCGGTTCTGCGAAGCAGCTCCAGCATTTCAACGTCCTCGGGAGCGTCGGCGTATCGACCCTTCAAAAGAATATCAAAATACTCGGGGGTCAGCTTGCGGTAGGAAACCTCATTGAGGCATTGAAGAACGGCGCCCGTGCGGGAGAGATCCTTGGTATTCACCATAATGCATTGAAGGGAGAAGGAATCGCCAACGCCGGTGTAGTAATCCTGCTGCGCCTCATCATACTTGAAGATGGGCAGGAATCCGTAGTCAAAATCAACGTCCACGTAGGCGTCTGCAACGTCAAAGCACTGCAACACCATCAGAGCCTTTTGCTCAATAAACGCGGTTCTTCCCTTTTTCCAGTTCCAAATACTTCTGGGGGCGCAGAATTCCTGAGCAACAAAGGTGTGAATAGCGTCGATCTTATCGGAAAGAGCGGAATCCATTTCAAAGATCTGATAGTCGCCGTTGGAATCCTTATAGGTATAATTGAAGCCGATGCAGGTTGCCAGTGCCTCGCAGGGACCCGAGGTCGCGCCAACGTAAAAGCCGTAAACGTCGCCCTCATCGGAGATGCTGTTCTGATTCACGTCGGTGTAGATATCCTTCAGCATGGCGGTGGCGTTTTCAATCGTCCAGGAACCATCGTTTACCATATCGTAGAAGACATTCGCATCGCCAAAATGAGTCTCAGCCAGCTGCTTGTTAAAGAAAATGCAGGTCAGCTGACGGATGTAATCCAAAGAAAAGTCTCCAACGTTGAAATAGAGTGCCCCATCGTAGGCAACCGACTCCGCAAAGGTGGTGTTCCAGCAGATCGCGTTCATATCCAGCATGGGAACGTTATTCATGTTGGCAAAGCATCCCGCAACACCGAGAGCGGGCGTATAGTAAGCGTAGGAGGTGACGATATCGTATTCACCCGCTCCCGACATCGCCTGCTGAACGGTAGTATCATAGAAGGTGGTATCCGAACCGGTCTGCTCGATGGGGATATAGTTCAAATGAACGTTCAGAGTGTCCTGAACGATCTCATTACGGGTGAAGAGCGCCTGCTCCAGCAAGGTTGCCTGAACCGATTCATCGCCGAGAAAATGGCGCTGATTTGCGGTTCTTATCATAATGTTCACACTCTCGTTGTTGTAATCCAGCTCGGGGAGACTGGTTTCCAGCACGGGTCTGCCGAATTCATCGGTGATCACGGGAGGCTCGGTAGCCTGCTGATCGTTGGTTGCCTGACCGTTTGGATAGGGATTCGGCTGATTGCCCTGCTCGTCTCCGCAAGAAGCAAAACAGGAAACCAGCATGGTAAGGATCAGTAAAAAGAGAATTGTTTTTTTCATAGCTTTTTCCTTTCGGTTTTCAGTAGACTGATTGGTGATCGGGTGGGGAAAGCAATTGGTTCATTTCGCGGATCAGCTCAGGAAACGACTTTTTCGCCATCACGTAGAAATGCTTTCCGTTGGGATCGGGGTGAAAATGATTGGAGCCATCCTCCATTATCTCATTTCTTCCCGCTTTGGAAAGTGAAAACCGCTCCCCTTCCCCCTCCAGAGCAAAGAGGACGGTGAGAGGATCCCACGTGGGGCGCTGCATTCTTCCCTTTGTGTGGATCTCATAGGCGCGATTAACGGGATTTCGGGGATCAGCGCGTTCAAAGCCTGCCGGAATTGCCCGTCCAAGCTCCATGCCAATGCAATAGATGGGACACGGAAAATTTTCAAACACCTTTTTGGTTGCATCGGCGTGAGTAAAGAAATTATATTCCCGATGTCCGTATTTTTCAAATTGACCGTACACACCACCCATGCAGATCAGCGCGTGAACCTTTTCGGTAATCAAGCCCGAAGCGCGATCCCAAAGCTCCCCCATCAGATGCAGAGGTCCAACCGTTATCAGCACCACCCCGTTGGGAGGCGCCTGCTCCATCAAGCGGATGTAGGCTTCAATCGCATCCTCGCAGGCAAGACTGCCGTTGCGGTAGCCTTCGGAATACTCCTCCGCAAGCACGCGATCGTAAACGTGGTAGCGCTCCTCCGTGAGATAGTCCCCATCCCGTGGCATTGCCAGCGGAAGATTTTTGAGGCCGTAGTATTCCGCGATTGCGCTCGCCGCGCCGCACCCCCATTGGTTGGAGGAGCAGCTGATCACCGCCCCCAAAGGAAGCGATCGCTCTCGCATGGTGCGAAAGAGAATCGCAAGCGCGCCTGTGTCATCACAATCCACGCCGATATCGGTTTCCACCGTGAACAACCGGGGGTGCGTTAAAATGGGTTCGTAGCGAATACTCATATTCATCATATTCTTTCCAAAAAATTGTTTTCAAATTGGCTCTTGACAAAATAGACTTCCTGTGTTATATTGGATATAAACAAAGCCTTGGAGGTTGATATGGAAAGCACAGGATTTTCATTTTTTCTGAACCGCTCAAGAGATCCCGAGCGATATCCCAAGCACAAGCACGATTGCTGTGAAATCGTTTACTACGTGGATGCCGAGGGCACCACCTTTATCGGAGATCAGGAATATCCCATTTCTCCCAACACGGTGGCGTTTATTCCCGCCGAGCTTCCCCATTCCGATCTCTATCGACGTACCTCTCAGGTTTATTGCGCGGGCTTTTATTCGGATAATCCTGCGGAGCCCACGGTGATCAACGATACCGAGGGAGATTTTGCGGTGTTCTTTGAGGAGATCGAGAAGGAGCTGAAGCAAAACCTCAACAACGGCAACAGCATTATCAACAAATGCATTGACATCATTCTGTTAAAGCTGCTTCGATATGATCAGACTCCCGACACCGACAGCAACACGCACCAACGGCTCGGATACACGGCACAGTACATTAAATCCAACGCTTCCATGAACGTCGACTTTCACAAGCTTGCCTCCAGCATCGGCTACTCCTACGATCATTTCCGTCATCTTTTTACGGATATCTACGGCTGTTCTCCCAAGCAATATCTGCTCAACGCGCGGATTGACCGCGCAAAGCACCTACTGAGAAACACCGATGAAAAGATCAAATCCATCGCCATGGAGTGCGGCTTTCGCCAAAGCTCACAGTTTGTTGCGTTCTTCAAGAAAAGCGTTGGTATGACCCCCGCGTTCTACCGTTCCCGCAACAAGATCGACGACCTTGTGGAGGCTTGACCTTGAGGCTGTTACAGTTAGATGCAGATTTCTGCGCCAAC
Organism: Oscillospiraceae bacterium; assembly: GCA_015064525.1. Lineage (GTDB taxonomy): Bacteria > Bacillota > Clostridia > Oscillospirales > CAG-272 > UMGS1865. The sequence goes on along the minus strand of SVSC01000022.1, from coordinate 20,421 downwards.
TGCAACAGCCCCTTTTTTATGGCATTTTACAGATTATCCCAAACAACCTCGTCGCCCATACCCTCTCCTCCGTTGGTGAGAGAGGTGCGGATCAAATCGGAGGAAAGGAGGATCGCTTCGATTACGGGCGCTTCATAATTCATTTTTTTCATGATAGTTCTCCTTTTTTATGCCTCAACCAGCGACACAAACACGCCGTTGTTGTAGGTGATCAAATAAATACTTTGTACGGTTTCAACACCGTCGGTTACGCTGTAGGTCTTTACCTCAAGTGTCATCTCCCCAAGGGTTGCGGGAATTCCGCGAATCGAAAGCGCATAGAGGTACTGCCCACCCAGATCCTCTGCGGTGTACTCGGCAATTCCTGCATCACTGTTTGCGGTAATTTTCGTGTAAACGTTGGAGGTTGCCTTTTTCAAGGTCTTGGTTTGCGCGGAGCCGCCCTCGGTGTAGGTTGCGGTGACCTCAAAGCCAACGGAATCGTAGGTGAGAGCGTCAACCGCTCCGATCAAACGAACGCTGAATGCGTTGTTGACTACGGCAGATTCCTGAATGCCCGCGAAGATCGCGCCGTTGTTCAGTCCCAACTCCGCATCACTCTTCAGCTCACTTCCGGTGTACGCGCGGAAGTTGTCCATCATAATGTAGCAATCAGCGGGGCAAGCATTTTGGGTCTGGAACTTGATAACGGTCATATTAAAGAAATCGTCGTAGACCTTGATGCCGGAGAGCGCCAGCTGACCGTTCACATAGGCGTCAACGTTTGCATAGGTTGTGTCTGCCGCGTCATGGGTGATGACCAGAGCAAGATTGAACCATTCGCCGCGATTTACACGCAGAGTGGAGCTTTGATACTTACCGGTGGCAGGATTCTTCCAGGAAATGCGAGCGGTTCCCGCATCGTCGAAGGCATCAAGCAGCAGCGCGTTTCCCCACTTATTGGAGGCTTTTCCCTTTTGGTTAAACAGAGCAACGCTACCACCGTCATCATCACTCACAAATGCGTCGTAGGAGATCACCATATCGGTGGTTACCTTGGAGAAATTTGCAGCACCAATGGCGGAAAAAGGAACCCAGGAGTTATCGGGATAGGTTTTCTCTGCGCCCGCTGCCTTGTCATAGCGGAAGGCGTTGTTGTTGCCGTATCTGTTAACGACTTTCGACATGGAATCAACCACACGGAAGTAATTGTTGATTACGATTCCGTTGGCATCCAGAGCAACGTTGGAGCCGTTTTTGGAGATTGCGCCAACAGCCGCGCTGTCAAAATCAAAGGCGTCGATCAGCTGTACCTCGCCCTCCGCAGAAACGGGAACGAGACAAGCGGTTGCCAGCATCATGGCAACGAGAACGATAGAGAGCAGTTTTTTCATGATGTTTTTTCCTTTCTTTGCTTTTAATTTTCCTTCTTTTTCAAAGCAATCGCTCCGCAGGAAACGATTGCGAGAAGACTGATGATACCAAGCGCTCCAACAGCAGCTCCGCATCCCTTTTTCTCGGGCAGCGGATTATTGTCGGTTGCGGGCGGATTGGTTCCGGGAACGGTCCCCTCGGCAGTAGGCGCCTTGGTTTGGGGAGCGGTTGCCTCCTTGGTGGGCGCCTTCGTGGGCTCCGCCGTAGGAGCTGCGGTGATCTCCGCGGTGGGCGCATCGGTTACCTCATCGGTAGGAGCTTCGGTAGCGGAGGGAGTATCGGGCGTGTCGGGCTGATCGTCACCACCCATAATTTTGTTGCCGGCGTACAGAAGAATGTTGTCCGTTAAAATGTAGCAATCGGTGGGAGACACGGCATCCTGCGCAAATTTAATAACCGTAATGTTGGAAAAATCGCCATGTGCCTCAAAGCCCTGCAAAACGAGGATGCTGTTGATGTAGACATCAATCTTTGCAACCTCAGTGTTTGCGGCATTATGCTTGATCACAAGGTCGATATGCACCCACTCACCGTAGGGAACGCAGGGCTGAGAGGTAACGTTCCCGCCTGAGATCAATACGCCTGAGATCACACCGAGACCGGTTGCTTCGTCGGGCAGCAGATCGAGTGCTTTTCCCCACTTTTTCACAGGGCTTCTGCCGTTGAACAAGCTGATCTTTTCGCCATTGCCCTCGCTGATCAGAAAATCATACGCAAGAACCATATCGTTAGGCAATTGGGAAAAATTGCTTGCTCCGTTGATCTTCGATGTGAAAGGAAGGTACCCGTTGTTCATTTTAATGGGGGCATCCTTTTTGTCATCGAATCGCAAAGCCTTGTCGTTGCCCTCGCGGGCTACAATTGTGCTTCCCGTGTCGTCAACCTTGAAAACGGGAGTCAACAGGGTTCCCGAGGGAACAGCGCCAAGCGTGCAATCGTCAAAATTGACGGAGGAGTAAATCTCCACCTCATTCTCTGCGGAAATCGGAAGGAGACAGGCGGTTGCCAGCATCAAAGCAACCAAAATGAAGGAGAGCGCTTTTTTCATGGTGTTTTGTCCTTTCTTCTTTATTTTTTATTTTATCCGATGGAGATCGGATGAAACCAAGAGCTGTGGCGCCAACCGAGGGTGTCACCTTTTTTTAATCCGTTTTAACCAGTTTTTGACATAAAAACCAATACTCGGAAGGAAATCTTTACGGTGTTTTCTTGATTTTCATTATACACATTTCATTGGCTTCTTTCAATAGGTTTTTCTTGAATTCCCCTATTTTTGCAATATTTTCACCAAATAAACATGATTGTTCATGATAATCATTTCACACAAGATTAAATCGCTTATTATGAAAAGCCTTCCCCCTCATCCACCAAGCTTCACCAATTATTGATATTAAAAAAGGAGCCTCCTTTCAAGAGACTCCTCTATCGGGCTCGCCAGCGATACGCGCAACGCACTTTTCTCCATGAACTTTACTCTGCGGTATTGAAAACACGGAAAAAATATGATATAATTGATATGGAACAGTAATAAAAACGATTCGCGAGGGGTTTCATGCGAGTGATGAATGATTGGGATTGCAGATTGCTCCCTATGAGTGGCGAATGGATCACGTCGCCCACCGATACCGCCAAGGCTATGATGCTGCTAAAGGAAAAGTATAACCTCAAGCGGTTTCTCCTAACCCCTTTCTACGATGCCACGGTGGAATCAATTTCCATGTTTCTGTGGAGAAGAAAACAGACTTTTGAGGAATTGAAGAAAATCCTTCCTTCGGAGGTTACCGTTCGATGCGGAGCCGTTGCCCTGCTCTCTCCCGGGTTGTCACATTCCAATGCGTTGAATCGCTTGCGATTGTCAAGAACCAATTTTCTCCCCGTTCGTCTTCCGCTTCTTTCCACGGGGAATTGGCTTTCCGCCGAATTGAATCGTTTGCTCTATCACACGCCCTACCGCATTCTGTTCTATGCCTTTGATTCGCTCCTGCCGTTCTATCCAACAGAGGACATTCTTCGTTGGTCAAGGCTCCCCAACGCCGCCTATTGCTTTCGGTATCAGGCGTTAGAGTCCCCCTTCCTTCGGGAGCTGATGCGGGAAATGCTCTCCGCAAATCAACCGATCCTTTTCGGAACCTGCGTAAATTCCTATGAAAAAGCCTGCTATCTGGAATTGGATCACTATTTACAGCTCGCCTCATCACATTTTTCCGAGTATGAATGCGACAGGCTGTTTCAAGGGCACCGTTTTCTTTACCGCTCATGAGCGGTGCATTTCGCTGTATTTGATCCTCGTTGCCTCGCCGCCGCGCAAATGTCGCTCCTGCTTGTTGGTGAGCAAAACCTCACGTACCTGCGCGTACAAGGCTTTATTCACAAATTTCAAGGTTTGCGTAACGTCCTTATGTACCGTGCTTTTGCTGACGCCAAACACCGCCGCAGCCGATCTTACCGTTGCGCGATGCTCGATCAAATATTCCCCCAGTACAACGCATCTTGCTCTGCCGCCCCACTTTGATACCGACATTTTTCCATCCTCCAAAGGTTTATTTGGTATCAATATATGAGGACAAATGAACAATTAGACTACAAAAGGAATGCTTTTGCCATGAAAAAAGAAGCTCTTAAATTTTCCGACTCCAATATTTTAGAGGGGATGACCTCGATCTCCGCGCTTTTGAACAGCGATCCTTTGGTCAATGACCGAAAGATCCTGAGGATCCTTGTGGATTCCGCCAAGCGTCGATCCAAATCCGCCGAGATCGGATTTTTGGTGGCGAAATCTCACGAGATGGGCTTTCCCATTGAATTCACCACAGCAGAGGAGATCGACCGTCTTGCCGTTGGCACTTCCCACGGCGGGATCCTTGCTTTTTGCTCAAATCGCACACTCCGTCCACTGTCCGCTGATTTGATTCAACCAAACAGCTTTTACGTTTACATGGATGGAATCGAGGATCCCTACAATTTCGGAAACGCCATCCGCTCCCTCTATGCGGCGGGAGTTGCAGGTGTGGTGGTTCCTCCTCGGAACTGGATGAGCGCCGCAGGTGTGGTGGCAAGAGCCTCAGCGGGCGCCTCGGAGCGATTGCCGATCCTTGTGTCGGATGCGAACCAACTGACCGAGCTTTTCCATCAAGCCAACTATCGCATCCTCTGCGCGGGAATTCGGGATTCGATCTCCGTGTATGATGCCGACGTTACCTATCCCGTTTTGCTGGTGGTTGGCGGCGAGAAACGCGGTATTTCCGGTCAAATTTTGGAAAAAGCCGATCGGATTGTTCGCATCGACTACGGCAGAGAGTTTCGCGGTTCCCTATCCGCATCTGCCTCCGCAGCAGTTCTTGCCTTTGAATTTATGCGACAGAACAGAAATCGCTGACAGCCTTCAAAGCGGTATCAAAAAAGCCTTCTCTTTCCGTTCAAACGGTTTTGAGAAGGCTTTTTGAATTACATGGGAGAATGGTCTCTCCAACGCTCAATTCGATGCAAAAGAAGAAAGACTACAAGATACCCGATGGGATAGGACAACAGATCCCCAACGTAGGCAAGAATCATCCAAATAAGATCGTAGGTGTTTTGCGGTGCGCCGAGAAACACATCCGATATGATTCTGGAGCCGATGCTGAGAAGCGTTGGAAAGGCGATCGAGCAAAGAATCACCACGCAGGCAGGATCGCGGAAATCAAGCAAGCGCTCTTGATCCTTGTGAGGAATCCGATTGCGGAACAACAAAAAATAAGACGCCAGAACCGCCACACCGCAGATAAACCAATCTCCGAGAACGTCGATCATCATATAGAGCAGATCGTTCATGAAAAAGCCCCATTCGCCAAGCCCCTCGGTCATGAGATAGCCAATCACAAGGCTTATAAAATATCTTCCGAATGAGGAACAAACAAAAACAACGATCAGCGCCCGAGGCATTCGTTCCTTATCTCCCTTCAAGCAGGCAATCAAAAACGCCGCAAAGCACCAGTAAAAGAAAAATTGAAGCAGAATCTGCAAAAGATCCCAAACGGTTGGTAAAATTGAGTTTAAGAGAACCACGTTGGTGGAAATCAAAATGTAGATGGGGGTACAAATAAAGGCGTAAAACGCCGCAATCGCCGCAACAACGATCATTCCGAGCTTTTCCAAGCGTCGGTTTTGGTAATCCATCCAGGTTGGCAGTTTCATAGCATCCTCATTCTGTCTGTAAGATTGATTTTTTATCATTATATCATGCTTTTCGCAAAAAATCCAACGGATTTTGTAAACATTTGGCTGTTCCGCTTCATATTCTGTAACACTTCCTATAAAAGCGGAAAGGAGATCGATCATGCCCTCCAAACACAAGCCGTATCGGCAAACAGATCAGCCGCTCGATCATCAAGCGCTCATGAAAAGCATTCATATGCTGGCTGAGCAATACCCGTTCCTTTTTGTCACCGAGCTTGGAAAAAGTATTCTTGGTAAGGAAATTCCCCTGCTCAGGATCGGTTCGGGGGAGAAAAGCGTACTCTATGTTGGCGCGCATCATGGAATGGAGTGGCTGACCGCTTCTCTGTTGCTTCGCTACACGCGTGATTTGTGCGAAGGCTACGCCCAAGGCAGAAGCGCATACAAGCTGCTTTTACCACTCCTTTTGGAGCGCTATACCGTTTTGGTGATCCCCATGCTGAATCCGGATGGAGTGGACTACCATTTGCACGGCGTTTCCGAGGAAAATCCGCTGCGTGACCGTGCGCTTTCCATGAATCAAGGAAGCAATGATTTCGCGGCATGGCAGGCAAATGCCCGCGGCGTTGATCTGAATCACAATTATAACGCGGGCTTTTGGGAATACAAGAGGCTGGAGGCAGAGGAAAAAATTTCCTGCGGCGCTCCAACGCGCTACAGCGGTCAGGAGCCCGAATCCGAGCCCGAAACACGGGCGCTGTGCGACTTGATCCGTTTCCAAAAGGATCTTCGTTTGGTGCTTAGTCTTCACACGCAGGGAGAGGTCATCTACCATCGCAGCGGCGGCAGAGAGCTTTTGCGGGCGCGCCCCGCCGCGGAAGCAATTTCGCGTATGTGCGGCTACCGATTGGAGGACGCCGACGGTCTCTCGGCTTACGGAGGACTCACCGATTGGTGCATCCAAAAAATGGAAATTCCAGCAATGACCTTGGAATGCGGAAAGGGTCAAAATCCCCTTCCGATATGTGATATTTTTCCAATCTACGCGCGTCTGAAAAAGGCTCTGTTTTTAGCGCCAACCATGTTTTAACGTAAAATATTGCGGAAAATGCAAGGAAATTCAGGAATTGACGGTGTTTTTAGTCCACCCGATTGCGTCGCTTGCCCAAAAGAAAGGCTTGGATGTTTTGTTGCATTTCCTCCAACAGCCTCACTCTTGTTTCATATCCTCCCCACGCCATGTGAGGGGTGAAGCACACGTTGGGACGGTTCAAAATCCGTTGAAAAGGATGCTCCTGCGGCATGGGCTCAACCGAATAAACGTCCACCCCCAATCCACCGATTCTCCCCTCCTCCAATGCCCGCGCCAGTGCTGCCTCGTCGGTAACGGCGCCTCTTGCTACGTTGATCACAATGGCGTTGCGCTTCAGCATAGCAATATGCCGCTCGTCCAAAAGGCTTCGCGTGGAATCGTTGAGAGGCGTATGGATCGACAAAATATCCGATTCGCGACAGATCGTTTCCAAATCTACGCACGTCCAATCGGAAATCGGAGTTCTTTTATTCACCAGTACACGGCAACCGAGCGCATCGGCAACCTGCCCCACTTTTCTTCCAATATTTCCAAAGCCAACGATGCCCCATGTTTTACCGTAAATCTCATGATACGCGGGCGTGAGGCTGTTTGGAATGCCCTTTTCCGTATAGGCACCGCTTCTGACCTGCTCGTGATACTCGGGTAGATGGGTGATCAAAGACAATGCCATGGAAAGCGTAACCTGCGCCACACATTGTGTGGAATATCCCACCACGTTACAAACGGCAATGCCGTGATCGCGGCAATAATCCAGATCCACGTTGTCAAATCCCGTTGCGGCGATGCAAATCAATTTGAGAGAGGGTGCCTCGGAAAGCTGCTCCGCAAATAGCTTGACCTTATTCAGAACGGCAACCTCTGCCCCCTCCAGATGCTTCGCGATCTGCAGGGGCGCGGTGGCTTGATGAACAATAACCTCTCCGAATTTTGAAAAGCCGGAAAGATCCAGATCCGCGCCCAGTGTTGCGGCATCTAAAATAGAAATCCTCATATACAGCTCCTTTAACGTTTCTTTTTTCTGTGTCTATTATATCATAAAATCCACTTTCCTGCAAGAGATATTTACAAAAAGCTGAAAATATCCGAAAGGACTTGTAATATCATATAAATTATGGTATAATAGAAAAGATAATGAAAAAAAGGCGGTTCGTTAGAAATGATCACAATCAACAATCTCAGCTTTCACTTTGGAGGTCAGCTTCTCTTTAAGAACGTTGACTTGAAATTTACGCCCGGAAACTGCTACGGTATCATCGGAGCCAATGGCGCGGGCAAATCCACCTTTCTGCGAATTCTTTGCGGCGAGCTGGAGCCCTCCACGGGTGAGATCTCAATTCCCGAAACGGTTCGGATGTCGGTGCTTCGTCAGGATCACTTTGCTTTTGATGATTTTTCAGTTCTTGAAACCGTGATCATGGGCAATCGCAAGCTCTATGACATCATGAAGGAAAAGGACGCCATTTATGAAAAAGAGGACTTTACCGAGGAGGACGGTCTTCGCGCTTCGGAATTGGAGGCGGAATTTGCCGAAATGAACGGCTGGGAGGCAGAATCCGATGCCTCCAAGCTTTTGCAGGGGCTTGGTCTTTCCGTTGACATTTTGGAGGAACAAATGGTTTCTTTAAAGGAAAGCGAAAAGGTGAAGGTGATGCTGGCGCAGGCGCTCTTTGGAAATCCCGACATCATCATGCTGGATGAGCCTACCAACGGCTTGGATATGGACGCCGTTCTTTGGCTGGAGGACTTTCTCTCCGACTACTTCGGCACCGTTTTGGTAGTCTCTCACGACCGTCACTTTCTCAATGACGTTTGCACCAATATCGTGGATATCGACTACAACGGCATCAAGATGTACGTTGGAAACTACGAGTTCTGGTACGAATCCAGCCAGCTGATCCAACGCATGATCAAGCAACAGAACAAAAAGGCGGAGGAGAAGATCCGCGAGCTGCAAACCTTTATCGCGCGGTTCTCGGCAAACAAGTCCAAATCCCGTCAGGCAACCTCCCGCCGCAAGCTGCTGGATAAGCTCAGCGTGGAGGAGCTTCCCGCCTCCAGCCGTCGCTATCCCTTTATCGGCTTCGATATGGATCGGTTTGCGGGAAAGGATATTCTCTTTGTGAAGGAGCTGACCAAAACGGTTGGTGGCACTACCCTTTTCAAAAATCTTTCCTTCACCGTTAACAAGGAGGATAAGATCGCTTTCGTGGGCAATGAGCAGGCAATCACCGCGCTGTTCCGCATTCTGATGGAGGAGGATACTGCCGACAGCGGCGATTTCAAATGGGGCGTGAGCATCACCAAGTCTTATTTCCCGCACGATAACACCGAGTATTTCAACAACTGCACCCTCAGCATCATTGATTGGCTGGCGCAATACTCCAAGGAAACCACCGAAACCTATCTGCGTGGCTTCCTTGGCAGAATGCTCTTCTCCAACGACAGCGTTTTCAAGCCCGTGAACGTGCTTTCCGGTGGTGAGAAGGTTCGCTGTATGTTCTCCCGCATGATGCTCTTCGGCTCTAACTTCCTGATCCTGGATCAGCCTACCGACCATCTGGATCTGGAGTCGATCAGCGCCGTGAACAACGGTCTCTCCGCCTTTAAAGGAAACGTGATGTTCACCTCCCACGACTATGAGCTGGTGAACACGGTTGCCAACCGCATGATTGAAATCACCCCCGATGGCGGCATGGTGGATTTCAGCGGTACGTTCGAGGACTATCTGGCAAGAAAGAAGGAACAGGAGACAACTCTCTCCCTATGAAGCTGAAAATCCCGTCGATCCCTCACGTTTTTGTGATGGAATCGACGGGATTTTTAATGAAAGTCTTTTTCATGCTCCGAGAAGAAGCGGTGATAGATCCGAATGTTTTTCAGCTCAGTCCAGGGCTTTTCCGCCACGGGAACGCTATCGAGATCATAAACCCTCGCCCCCCTCATAGCAAGCAAAAACGGCGAATGCGTGGCGATAATCAGCTGACAATTATAAAACCGCGCGGAGTCCTCCAGAAATTTCGCAAGCTCGATCTGCAGCTCCGCGGAAAGACTGTTTTCAGGCTCATCCAGGAGAAACAGAGCGTTTTCCGTGATTTTCTGTGTAAAATACAGAAAGGCGCTCTCTCCGTTGGATTTTCCATTCAGCTCCCCTGCTTTCATCCGCTTAGAAACAAAGGCAGACTTGGTTTTTCGCTTGGCGTCGAATTGCTCTCGGAAGCGCTCAAAATCCTCCAGGCTCTCCAGTTGCTTCATTGGATCCTCCCGAAGGCGTTCGTATTCAAAAAACAGCTCGTCTCTGTTGCGTCCAACGCCTTCGTTGATCGCGCGAACGTCCAGTAGGTAGTCGAACACGCCGTCACTGGATAGCTTCAAGCTGCTTTTGGGAATTGCTCTCCTTTCGTTTTCTAAGGTGTAGCTGCAAAACCGAAGATAATCCTCCATAAACGGTGTGTTGTTAAACGGAACCGTTTGCGTGATGGAAAGCTTTTCCGCGATCACGTTTAACAACGTGGACTTTCCCGATCCGTTTCCGCCGTACAGCACCGTGATCGGCGCGAAGCAAAGCTCCCGCAGTCCCTTTTGCGGAAAGATCTTGAAGGGGTACACGTTCTCATGGGAAAAGCACCGCATTTCCAGCTGATATGGATAAGAAAGCACAAAGCCATCCTCCTGATCGGCGCTCGCAAGCCGAAAGGACTCTAAAAAAAGCATACCGAAACCTCCGTAATGCAAAGCTGTCGCAAGAGCAATGCCCCTGCGACAGCTTTTTATGCAAGAATTACTTGCCTGCGGTCATCTTTGCAATTTCCTCAGCAAAGTTCTCTTCTCTCTTCTGAATGCCTTCGCCCTTCTCAAAGCGATAGAACTCAACGATCTCGATCTCGCCGCCCAGCTCCTTAGCGGTAGCCTTCACGTACTGACCAACCTTCATATCGTCGTCCTTCACGTATGCCATGTCAACCAGGCAGTTGTTGTCATAGAACTTGGAAATTCTACCCTCAACCATCTTAGCCTTGATTGCATCGGGCTTCTTTGCGTTGGCAGGATCGTTTGCAATCTGAGCCAGCAGAATGTTCTTCTCCTCCTCCAGAACGCTTGCGGGAACCTGCTCGCGGCAGAGATAAGGAGTGGGATATGCGCCGATCTGCAGAGCGATGTTCTTTGCGAAAGCAGCGAACTCAGCCTTGTCTGCAACGTTGGTGTTGAACTTTGCGATAACACCGATGGAGCCGGTGCCGTGGATATAGGTGCTGGTTACACCCTCAACCAGAACGAAACGACGAACGGTCAGCTTCTCACCGATCTTGAAGATCATTTCCTTCTGCTTCGCTTCAACGGTCATCTCCTCGTCGAACTTGCAAGCCATGAGCGCGTCGATGTCGGCGGGCTTCTGATCCACGATGATGTTCAGCAGCTCAACAACGAACGCCTTGAAGCTCTCGTTCTTTGCAACGAAGTCGGTCTCGGAGTTTACCTCAATCATAGCGGTGTAGTTGTCCTTCTTCAGGATCTCAACGATACCGTCCGCAGCGATTCTGGAGGCCATCTTAGACTCAGCCTTCAATTCGCCCTTCTCACGGAGGATCTTGATAGCGGCTTCAACGTCGCCCTCTGCCTCAACCAATGCCTTCTTGCACTCCATCATGCCGATTCCGGTCTTTGCGCGGAGAGCGGCAACGTCCTTTGCACTAATGGTAGCCATTTTTCAACGTCTCCTTTCAATTACTCTGCATCGGCAGCAGCCTCTTCGGTTGCTTCCTCTGCGGTAGCCTCACCTTGCTTACCCTCAACAACAGCATCAGCCAGAGCGGAGGAGATCAGCTTGATGGCGCGGATTGCGTCATCGTTACCGGGAATGATATAATCTGCATCGTCGGGATCGCAGTTGGTGTCAACGATAGCGATCACGGGAATGCCAAGCTTCTTTGCCTCGAGAACAGCGTTTCTCTCCTTCTTGGGGTCAACGATGAACACAGCGTCGGGCAGACGATCCATGGTCTTGATACCGCCGTAGCTCTTCTCCAGATCGAAGATTTCCTTCTGCATAGCGGCAACCTCCTTCTTAGGAAGCAGATCAAAGGTGCCGTCCTCCTGCATCTTGTAGAGGTTGTTCAAACGGTTGATGGACTTCTTGATGGTTTTGAAGTTGGTCATCATGCCGCCGGGCCATCTAACGTTCACGTAGTACATTCCGCAACGGGTAGCCTCTTCCTTAATTGCCTCGGCTGCCTGCTTCTTGGTACCAACGAACAGAACGGTGCCGTTGTTCTCGGAGAGCTCACGAACAAAGTTGTAAGCCTCATCGAACTTGCGAACGGTCTTCTGCAGGTCGATAATGTAGATGCCGTTTCTCTCGGTGAAAATGTACTCCTGCATCTTGGGGTTCCATCTTCTGGTGTGGTGTCCGAAATGAACACCTGCTTCAAGCAGCTGCTTGATAGAAATAATAGACATTTCAATGTCCTCCTTCGGTTTTTTCCACCACCGCGGCGCATTGCCTAAACCCTCGGATCCTTCCAAGGGCACCGATGCAATCCTCGCCCGATGTGTGTATTTTTTATGACGCATGGCGGTTCCGCCGCTCAGCGACCGATATATTATATCATACGATAGATTTGATTTCAATAGGTTTCCCGATGTTTTACAATTTGTTAACATTTCAGCCCGCTTCCAAAGCGGAAACGGGCTGAAATTCGATCAAATCTTATTTTGTTTCGGTATGCTCGGTTGCAACCTCTTTGATGGAGGTTACCAGTCCCGCCATGCTTTGCAGCTCGGAGGGGACGATGATCTTGGTTGCCTTTCCGTCCGCAGCCTTTTCGTATGCCTCCATTCTGCGAATGGCAAGCATTCCCTCGCTGGGATTTGCCTCGTTGATCATGCGGATACCGTCGGCAGTTGCCTTTTGAACGGCGAGAATTGCCGCAGCCTGACCCTCAGCCTCGCGAATGGTAGACTCCTTTACCGCCTCGGCATGGAGAATCTGGGACTGCTTTTTCGCCTCGGCCTCCAGAATCATGGATTCCTTCTTGCCCTGCGCCACAAGAATGGTGGCGTTCTTTTCACCCTCGGCACGCAGGATTGCCTCGCGGCGCTCACGCTCCGCCTTCATCTGCTTTTCCATGGCATCCTGAATTTCCTTGGGAGGAATGATGTTCTTCAGCTCCACACGGGTCACCTTGATTCCCCAAGGGTCGGTGGCTTCATCCAGAATGGAGCGCATCTTCACGTTGATCAGATCGCGGGAGGTGAGGGTGTTATCCAGCTCCAATTCACCGATGATGTTACGAAGCGTGGTGGCGGTCAGATTTTCAATTGCCGCCATGGGAGTGGTGTGACCGTAGGCATAGAGCTTGCAGTCGGTGATCTGAAAGAAAACAACGGTGTCGATCTGCATCCGAACGTTGTCCTTGGTGATCACGGGTTGAGGCGGGAAATCGGCAACCTGCTCCATCAGGTTGATCTTCTTTGCGATTCTTTCTACAAAGGGAATGGTGGGGTGGATGCCTGCCTTCAAGGTTTTTTTGTACTCACCGAGATGCTCCACTACGTACGCGCTGGATTGTGGCACAATGTGGATATTCCTGATCACAATGTAAAGAACAACGGCGACAACGGCTAAAATAATCAATGCGGTTACCATACGAAAATCCTCTTTTCTTTTAGTTTAGTTTTTTTGATGATAGGACGAAATGGAATCCACGGGACTGCAAAACAGCTTCACGCCGACAATCTCTTTGATTTCAACAACGGTTTCGGGCTCGATCTCGGAGCCGTCGGCAGAGCGCGCAGTCCAAACCAGACCGCCAACTCGAACAGCTCCCGTTCCCAGCAGGTTGTTGATCCGCTCGGTAACGATCCCCCGCTTCCCGATCACGGAGTCGGCATTCATTGCCCCGCTCTCCTTTTTTCTCGGGTGCTTTTTGAAATAGGCACGGACGATCAGCAGACATATTACGGAAAGTGCAAAGAAAACCAGCAGCTGAACCCAGAAAAGCTTCACCCAAATCGAAAGAACCAGTGCCACCAAAGCCCCCGGCCAAAACCAGATGGTTACCATATCGGACGTTACCGCCTCGATGGCAGGGATCAGAATGGAAACCGCCAGCCAGACCAGCATCATGCCGTAATTCGCAAAAAACTCATTCATAAGTCACTCCCCTTTCCATTTTTTTGTTTCTTGCGCTATCATTATAGCACACAATCATTTGATTGTCAATAGGTTTTAATGGATTTTTTTAGAAAATTCAAAAACCAATCAACAAACTCATCGTAAAATATTATCAATTCGGATGGTTCCATCCTCATAGACATTCAAAACAAGATATTCCGGCTTGATCCCGTCGCTTCCAACGTCGCGGCGGTAGGTTCCGCTGTTCTGATAGATCATGTAATCCACCTTGTAGGTTACCTGTGTCACACCGTTATCCAAGCGATCGGTTCGGTAGTAGTAGATGCACATATTGTAGAGCATCTGCTGAGGGATCTGCGGCACGCCTACCTCCGCCATATAACGGTCGGAGAACAGCTCCCTCAAGGTTTCGTTATCGCCGCTCATCAAAGCCTTCAGATACAGCTCAACCACTCTCACCTGAATGTTAAAGGTTTCCCGATCCTCATCGGTGATTTCGGTTTTCAAGCCGTAGCCCGCAGGATCATCGCAATAGCGGATCAGGCGATCCTTGCCGAGATACTGCGGATTTTCAAAAATATTCCCCTCGTAAACAGGATAAAAATGAAGCTCGGGCGCCACGGGAGGCTCCTTTTCGGGCAAAAGCAGATTGATCACCGTCAACAGCAGCACCAGCGCCAAAAGTCCTCCTCCCAAAATAACCAGAAGGCGGATCGCCAGTTGCGCTGGGGGGCTTTTTCTCGGTTGTTTTTCGTCGAATTCGTTCATATTTTCCTCCATGTGCTTGAGTCATCTTTATTATATCATGCATCCTGTTTTTTTTCAATAGGCTTCTATATTTTTTTGCTTTGTTTTCATTTTCGCAAATTGTTAAAAAAAAAGATCAAATTTTTTTGAAAAAATGTAATTTTCGTTCTTGTACTTTTTTCCTTTCTATGATATAATATATTGAATACGGATCACTTTCCCCGCAGATCCCCGAAAAAGACCAGGAGGACAATCCCCAATGAAGTATTTTGTTTTGATTCCCGACGGCATGGCTGATGAAAAAATCCCCGCGCTTTTCGATCGCACTCCCATGGAGGCTGCAAACAAGCCCACCATGGATCGCCTCGCTCAAAGCGCGTTGATCGGAACGGTCTCCAACATTCCCGAGGGCATGGTTCCCGAAAGTGACACAGCCAATATGTCCATTCTTTCCTTTGATCCAAAGGTTTACTCTAAAGGGCGTTCTCCTCTTGAGGCAGTCAGCATGGGCATCGAAATGCAGCCCGATGAAACCGCCTATCGCTGCAACGTGGTCACCCTTTCCGACAACGGTGAGGACTACGACGATAAAATCATTCTCGATCATAGCGCCGATGAAATCACAACCGCCGAAGCCGATCTCCTGATCCGCGCATTGGAGGAAAAGCTGGGCAACGATCAGCGCAAATTCTACACGGGCGTCAGCTACCGTCACTGCCTGATTCGCAAGAACGGCAACGACACCTATCCTTTCATGCGCCCTCACGACATTCTCGGCAAGCGAATCGGAGACTATCTCCCCAAAGCGGAAAACGGTGGCAAGGAGTTCTATGAAATGATGCGAGAGAGCTTTGAGATTCTCAACCACCATCCTGTGAACGAGGCAAGACGCGCCCGCGGCTTGAAGCCTGCCAACTCCGCATGGTTCTGGAGTCCCGGCAAAAAGCCCTCTCTTCCCAATTTCCGTGAGGCTTGGGGCTTGAACGCCGCCGTTATCTCCGCGGTTGATCTGATCAAGGGCATTGGTCTTTGCGCGGGAATGCGCTCCATTGACGTGGAGGGCGCCACCGGTAACGTTCACACCAATTATCAAGGGAAAGCGGATGCCGCCATCAACGCCTTCCGCGAGGGATATGACTACGTGTACGTTCACGTGGAGGCTCCGGACGAATGCGGTCACAGAGCCGAGATCGAAAACAAGGTGTTTTCCATTGAAAAAATCGACCGAGAGATCCTGGCTCCCGTCCTCTCCTATTTAGAAAATCAAGACGATGACTTCTGCGTGATGATCCTCCCCGATCATCCCACTCCCGTTCGTCTCCGCACCCACACCATCCAGCCCGTTCCTTTTATGATCTACCGCTCCAACGTAATCTACAACGGCGCGGATCGCTTCACCGAGGCGGAAGCGGAGAGCAAAAACAATTACGTTCCCCACGGATACACCCTGATGAAGCTACTCACCGCATCGGTATGAGAAAGGAGAAGCAATGATAGAGGAAAAGCAAACGCTCACAACAGAGGAGCAAGAAAATCCGCCTACCCGTCCTCCGATGTCAAAACGGATCATCAGCGCGGTGTTCGACTACGTTGAACTGTTCGCGTGGTCGGTGCTGGCGGTGCTGGTAGTCTTCACCTTTGGCATCCGACTCTGCCGCGTGGACGGTCAGTCCATGGAAAACACCCTGCAAAATGATGAAAGACTGCTCCTCTACAGCGCAGCCTACACGCCCGAGCAGGGCGATATCATTGTGTTCCATCTGTCGGGGGACCGCGCGAGCCTTCAAAAAACCTTTGTGAAGCGCGTAATCGCGGTTGGCGGTCAAACAGTTGAGATTGATCTGAACAAAAAGACCGTTACCGTAGACGGCAAGCTCTATGACGATCCTCATGCGGTTCTGAAAAATCTTTCGGATCAAGAGGTGGACTATTACTACAGCTCTCTCTTTTCATACGGTCTGGATTCCAATACAGGGATCTTCAAAACAACTGTTCCCGAAGGAAAGGTGTTTGCCATGGGCGATAACCGAAACAATTCCAAGGATAGCCGCAATGTTGAGATCGGCTTTGTGGACGAGCGCTGTATTCTCGGCAAGGTGATCCTGCGGGTTTATCCCTTCACCGTTTTCTCCTGAAGAGAACATTTCACAAAAAGGAAAGGATGGTGCATTCATGCCGTCTGAAATCATACAGTGGTTCCCGGGGCATATGGCGAAAACCCGCCGCATGATCTCGGAAAACCTCAAGCACGTTGACATCGTTTTGGAAATTCTGGACGCCAGAATTCCCTATAGCTCCCGCAATCCCGAGATCACCAAGCTCACCGCAGGCAAGCCTACGCTCCTGCTTCTGAACAAGGCGTCTCTTTCGGATCCCGCGCAGAACAAGATCTGGCAAAACTACTATTCCAACGAAACCACCGCTTGCCTCGTGATCGACTGCGTGAACGGTGAGGGAATGAATCGAATCGCCCCCACCATCCGTCAGTTGCTTGCCGAAAAGCTGCAGCGCTATGAGGCAAAGGGCATGACGGGAAAGCACCTCCGAGCCATGGTGTTGGGGGTACCCAACGTTGGAAAGTCCTCCCTGATCAACAAGATCTGCGGAAACAAAAAAACCAAGGTGGAAAATCGCCCCGGAGTGACCAGAGATAAGCAATGGGTCAGCACCGCCATCGGTGTGGATCTTTTGGATATGCCGGGAATTCTCTGGCCGAAATTTGAGGAGCGTCGCGTTGGTGAAAACTTAGCGCTGACGGGCGCCATTAAGGATGATATTTTAGACACAGAAACGCTTGCCGTGATCCTTTGCGGAAGGCTTCGCCGTCTCTACCCCCGTGAATTTGCCGCCCGCTTCAAGCTGGATCGGATCCCTGAAACCGAGGAGCTTTCCGATTATGAGCTTTTCCTTGCCATTGGTCGGAAGAGAGGCTTTCTTGTAAGCGGAGGAGAGGTTAGCGAGGAGCGCACAGCTGCCATGCTTTTGGAGGAATTCCGCTCCTCCAAGATCGGACGCGTCACGCTGGATCGCGTGGAAAAGCCAGGAAAGGAGGTGCGCGCCAATGTCGGAGAAGCTTCTGGAGCAAACCCTTGAGTCGCAGCTGCGCGCCCGCGGCTACAAAGCCATCTGCGGTGTGGACGAGGCGGGACGGGGCCCGTTGTGCGGTTCCGTGGTTGCCGCCGCCTGCATCCTTCCTCCCGATTTTATTCTGGAAGGGCTGAACGATTCCAAAAAGCTCACCGCCAAAAAGCGGGAAAAGCTGTTTGATCTGATTTGCGCCTCGGCAATCGCCTACTCTATTGCGGAGGCAACTGTGGAGGAGATCAACGAGCTGAACATTTTGGAGGCGGATCTTCTTGCCATGCGCCGCGCCATCGACGGCTTGCAGGTTCCCGCCGACTACGCTCTGATCGACGGCAACATTGCCAGAGATTTTCAGATCCCCGCGGAGGCGGTGATCGGCGGAGACGCTATTTCTCCCAGCATTGCCGCCGCCTCCATTCTCGCCAAGGTGACGAGAGATCGTCAATGCGTTGAGCTGGATCGGCTGTATCCGCAGTACGGCATTGCCAAGCACAAGGGCTACGGCACCAAGGCGCATAAGGAGGCGCTGTTCACCTACGGCCCCTCCCCCATTCACCGTAAGCAGTTTATTCGATTTTTGAACGATGAAGCAACAAAAAACGAATAAAAGTCACAGCATCGGAGAATTCGGCGAACGGTATGCCGCGCGCTATCTCCGGTTGCGCGGATATACCGTTTTGGAGCGCAACTACCGCGCGGGACATCATGAGATCGACATCATTGCCGCCAACCTCACCACCATCGCTTTTGTTGAGGTAAAGACCAGAAGCTATTCTCCCGAGGAGATAGAGCTTCTGCCTCCTCCAGGCACCGCCGTGAAAGCCGACAAGCAACGCTTTACCCGTCTTGCGGCACGGCAATATCTCTTTGAAAAGCGCGTGAAAAAGAAGCCCCGCATGGATGTGATTGAGATCTGGGTAAAAGCCTCTGATATCGGAAAGCGCCCCCACGTTCTCAAGCTTCGCCATATGAAGGGCGCGTATTAACATAGGAGCCACCAATGAAGTATTCCTTTTTTGATTGGCATTGCGACACAGCAAGCGTCCTCCTTGCC
Source organism: Oscillospiraceae bacterium (assembly GCA_015064525.1). Classification (GTDB taxonomy): domain Bacteria; phylum Bacillota; class Clostridia; order Oscillospirales; family CAG-272; genus UMGS1865. The sequence goes on along the minus strand of SVSC01000022.1, from coordinate 1,740 downwards.
ACAGGACAGCGGCTGGCTGTCAACGATCATGCGGTTTCTCTTGAAAGAGCAAGCCGCCTTTCCCGTTACGTGCAGGTAATGGCATATTTTACGTCCCCCAAGCTCACCAACGAGGAGGGCTGGGAGAGGGTTAACGCCATGCACCGCCACCTCACCGAGGATCCCGCCGTATTGCAGGGAAACGCGGTCATCCGCAACGCTTGCCCGCCCAACGAGGACGGTGTGCATCTGCTGCTTTCGATTGAGGATGCAAGAATTCTGAACGGTCGTCTTGAGCGGTTGGAGCTACTCCGTGAAATGGGAATTCGGATCCTTACGCCGCTTTGGAACGGAGTCACCTGCATCGGAGGCGCGCATAACACGAACGAGGGGCTGACCGCGTTCGGCGCCAAAGCCGTTGACCGCGCGATCACGCTGGGAATGCTCCCCGATATTTCTCACGCCTCGGAGCGATCCGCTGACGAAATTTTTCAAATCGCAGCCCTGCATAGCACGCCCGTGATTGCCTCTCACTCCAACGCCTACAACGTTTGTCCCGTTTCACGCAATCTGCGAAACGGTCAGATTCGCGAAATCCTGCGATCACGCGGTGTGATCGGCTTAAATCTTTACGTTTCCTTTTTGTCCAAGGATCCCGACAACGCAAGCGTCAACGACGTTCTGCGGCACGTTGATTATTTTTTGGAGCAAGGCGCCGAGGATGCTCTTTGCTTCGGATGCGATATGGACGGCGCCAAGCTTCCCCGTGACATTCCGTCCTTGGAGCATATTCCACAGCTTGCCGAGGCGTTCGGCAAGCGCTATTCCGAAAATACAGTTCATAAGCTATTGTTTGAAAACGCCTATTCTTTTGCGAAGCGCGCTCTGCCGTCCTCCGCGAAAAATCCATAAACAGGAGAATCCATCATGTTTTACAAAAGCACAAGAAGTACCGAAGCAGCCTCTGTTTCCGCAGCGCAAGCCATCAAGCAAGGTCTCGCCGCAGACGGCGGACTGTTCGTTCCCGAATCCATTCCGCAGCTGTCGCAGACCGACATCGCCGAGCTTTGCAAAATGAGTTACCCCGAGCGCGCCGCGCGGATCCTTTCCATGTATCTTTCCGACTACACCGAGGAGGAGCTTCTCGCCGATTGCTTGCAGGCTTATAGTCCCGAAAGCTTCGTTGGAGGCGCCGCGCCGCTGGTTTCCATTCGCAAGCCTCTGGAGATTATGGAGCTTTGGCACGGTCCCACCGCCGCCTTTAAGGATATGGCTCTGCAGATCATGCCCCGCTTGCTGTCCGCAGCCTTGAAAAAAACCGGAGAATCGCGCACCGCGCTGATTCTGGTTGCAACCTCGGGTGACACGGGCAAGGCTGCGCTGGAGGGCTACAAGGATGTTCCCGGCGTGCAGATCATGGTATTCTACCCCGTGGACGGTGTGAGCCACGTTCAAAAGCTGCAAATGGCAACCCAAACCGGCAGCAACGTGAACGTTTGCGCCATCAAGGGTAATTTTGACGACGCGCAAAACGGTGTGAAGGAGATTTTCGGCAACGCGGAAATGGCAGAAAAGCTCAACGAAAAGGGCTACTTCCTATCCAGCGCCAACTCTATCAACTGGGGACGCCTCGCGCCGCAGATCGTCTACTATATTTCTGCCTACTGCGATCTGCTCAACCAAGGGAAATGCAAGATGGGAGACTCCTTCAACGTTTGTGTTCCCACCGGCAACTTTGGCAATATCTTTGCGGCATATCTC
>SVSC01000021.1 GCA_015064525.1 Oscillospiraceae bacterium | reverse complement strand
CGAATCCTGTAAGATCGACGGCGCAACCTCGTGGGAAACCTTCTGGAAGATTACCTTCCCGATGATCACCCCCATGATCCTGGTAAACGGTGTGTACACGATTATCGACTCGTTTACCACCGAGAGTAACGTGGTAATGACCTATATTTCCAGCGTATATTCTCAGGCAGACGGTAACGTTAAGAGCTCGGCAATGGCGTGGATCTACTTCCTGATCGTTATGGCGATCTGTGCGGTAATCGCCTCCGTGCTGTCGGCGTTCGTGTTCTACCAGCGTAAATCTGAGTAAAGGAGGTAAATTGACATGACAGAACAAAAGCCCGTGATCAAAAAGGAATCCAAAAACAAAATTCGTGTTGAATTTGATCGGACTCCCTTGAAAGAGCGCTTGAAAGCTCGTTTTCTCAATCTTTACTTCCTTGGCAAGATCGTTTGGTGGATTTTCAGAATGGTGCTGCTTGTGGGTATTTCCTACATTGTGCTGTTCCCGTTCCTCACCAAGATCGCAGGCTCCTTTATGGCGCCCGAGGATTTTGTGGACGTAACGGTTCGTTTGATCCCCAAGAACTTCACGCTGGATATCTATCGAGCCATCATTGAAGAATTGAACTATTGGTCTGCCTTCCGCAGTACCTTCTTGCTCTCCCTGATTTGCGCAGTGCTTCAGATGCTGGTTTGCGCGCTCATCGGTTATGGATTTGCAAAGTTCAAATTCAAGGGCAGAAACCTGATTTTCCTTTTGGTTATGCTCACCATGGTGGTTCCTCACCAAACCCTGCAGCTTTCCATGTTCATGGAATTCCGTTATTTTGATATTTTTGGTATCATTAAGTTCCTTAAGGGCGGCGGAATTGAGCTGTTTGGTCACAACATCAAGGAGCTCGGCCCCAACGTGGCAGCGTTCTTTGAGAAGATCAACATTCCTCTGGAGGAGATCAAGCTCTTCAAGTACACCGTGATCCGCCGCGGTCAGGAAAAGGAAGCGTGGAAGGTTGTTATGGACGTTACCGCGAACGGTATCAATCTGTGCAACACCTATGCCCCCATGATCCTGCTGTCTCTTGGCGGTCTGGCGTTCAAGAACGGATTGTATATCTTCCTGCTTCGTCAGTTCTTCCGTGGAATTCCGGATGAATTGGAGGAGTCCGCTTACATGGACGGTTGCGGCACCTTCCGCACCTTTGTGCAAATCATTCTGCCTCTGTCCGTTCCCATGCTGATCACTGTGTTCATGTTCGCGTTCTGCTGGCAATGGACCGATGACTTCTACACCAACCTGTTCTTCGTCACCTCCGACACGAATATGCTGGTTAAGATCGTTGGAACCATTCCTTCGTCGCTGAAGAAGGACTACGCAGGTCAGGATCTCTACTATTCTGCGATCCGAAACACTTGCGGAATTATGATCATATTCCCGCTGGTCATTTTGTATGCATTCGGTCAGAGATACCTGGTTCAGGGTATCGAGCAGTCCGGTCTTGCAAACTGATTGCGAAATCCTTGGAAACCTCCCATTGGGAGGTTTCCTTTGGTTTTTATGAAACTTTACAGTTTTTTTAGGGTAGACGGTTGCATTTTGGGAAAAAATATGGTACAATAAAGGGAATGAGCGACAGAGGGAAAACTTTGGAAAAAGGATTTCCAACGCATTTTGCGCAGTAAAACAGAAAGGATCGCCCAAGGCGCGATGTGAGATATGAAAGGCTATCATTATTTTTTGCAGTCAATGGACAAGGTGATGGATTTTGTTCTGAACTTTTTTGCCATTTATCTTTGTTATTATGGGGTTATGCTTTGGAACCGCCCTTATTTCAGCTTGCCCAAAACCGAAATGATTTTGATCGCGTGCAGCGTATGCCTGGTTTCCTCCTTTATGTATAGCTACTATAGCGTTTACCGCCCCATGAGAACGCAAACCACAGCGTTCTTTTTGAGCCGTATTCTGTTTGTCAACTTTGAAATGGTGGTGCTGTTCACCGTTTTGATTCTTCTGTTCCGCAGAGAAGCGGGAATCGCAACCTACTATATCTCTTGGTTGCTGCTGTCCTTCGCGCTGGGAACTCTGCTTTTGATCGCAAAAAAGGTTTCCATGATGACCATTTTGCATAATCTGCGAAGCAACCGAAAGAACGTGAAATACATTCTGTTGGTTACCGACAGCCAGGAAATGGTGGATAGCTACATGGAGGAAATTCTGAAGAATCCCCAGTTCGGCTATTCTGTGGTGGGCTACGTTGGCAATTTGAATATTGTGGGGTTGCCGCATCTCGGAACCACGGCGGATCTGGATCACGTGATCAAGGAGTTTCGCCCCGATGAGGTGGTGATGGCGTTCGACACGGTTCGCAGAAAGGTGATCACAAAGTACGTTTCCATTTGCAATGACAACTGCTGCAAGGTGCTGTTTGTTCCCGCCATTTGCGGCTATTTCCGCGCGCCGCGTCAGGTGTCTGCCATGGGAAACCTTCCCTTGATTGATATCCGAAGCACGCCGCTGGATAACCCCACCAATCAGTTTGTGAAGCGCGCGTCCGATATCGTTATTTCTCTGATCCTGATTATTCTCACCTCGCCCTTGATGCTTTTCACAGCCATTGGCGTGCGGATCTCCTCTCCCGGGCCGATCCTGTTCAAGCAGGTTCGCGTGGGAAGAAACAATGTGCCGTTCAAAATGTATAAATTCCGTTCGATGAGGGTCAACGACTCCGAAAAAACGGGATGGTCACATGAAGGAGACCCCAGAAAGACCCGCTTCGGCGCGTTTATCCGCAAATTCGCGCTGGATGAATTGCCGCAGTTCTTTAACGTGCTGAAGGGAGACATGAGCATTGTTGGCCCTCGTCCCGAGGTGCCGTTCTACGTGGAAAAGTTCAAAAAAGAGGTGCCTTTGTATATGCTGAAGCACACCCTGCGCCCCGGCATCACGGGACTGGCACAGATCAAGGGACTGCGCGGTGACACCTCCATTGCCGACCGCATCGAGGAGGACATCAACTATATCGAAAACTGGTCCTTCTGGGGAGATATCCGCATTATTTTGCTCACTCCCTTTAAGGCGATCAACCGTCATGAAAAGTACGTGGCGCACGAAACTGCCCACGCAAAGCGTCAGGAAGAGAAGGAGAAGAGAATTTACGTTGCGGGTACCTCCATGCGCGCGAAAACCGATGGAGACACCATGAAGGAATTCTCAAATGAATCGGATCAGCATGAAGAAGCAGAAAACAACGAGGAGTGAAGCGGTGGAAAAGCGCCCAAAGGTGCTGTACGCCGCTGCCACAGAGCCTCACCTGAGAAGATTTCACACACCGTATATTCAAGCTCTGCGAGAGGAATGTACCGTTCTCACCATGGCAACGGGAGAAGGTGTTGACCTGCCCGTGGAAATCAAGCGTAAGGTGTTGAGCTTTCGCAATCTCGGCGCTGTGCTTGCCATCCGAAAAATACTGCGGCGCGAAAAGTTCGACGCGCTGATCCTGAACACCACGCTGGCGGCATTTCTGATTCGTTTGGCTTTGGTTGGAATGCGGAAGCGTCCCCGTATTTTCAATTTTGTTCACGGCTATCTTTTTCATCAACCTTTGCGCGGAAAAAAGGAAAGGCTCTTTTTAACCTGCGAGCGGTTGGTTCGGCGCTATACCGATGAGATCGCTGTAATGAACGAAATGGATCGGAGTATGGCGGAACGCTACAAGCTCTGCCGCGGACAGGTGCATATGACGCGAGGAATGGGCTACCGCTTTCCCGAGGCGCTTCCCGTGAGAGACGAGGCGCTGCGCCGAGAGATTGTTGGCGACGAAAAAGACGCCTTGTTGATGACCTTTGTGGGGCTTTTGGGCGGTGATAAGAATCAGGAATTTCTCATCAATGCCACAAAAAAGCTGCGGGAGCAGGGAATACCCGCGCACCTGATGCTGCTGGGCGACGGTGTAAATCGGGAGACGCTGGAAAAGCAAGCCGCGGATCTGAACTTGTCGCAAGCGGTGCATTTCATGGGGAACCGTGAGCCCGCATGGCAATATCTTGCCATCACCGATCTGTACGTTGCCGCCAGCAAAAAGGAGGGCTTGCCCTTTAACGTGATGGAGGCGATGGCGTGTGGACTCCCCATCGTTGCTACCAACAGCAAGGGGCAGGGGGATCTTTTGATGGAAGCAGGGCAGGAGCCGATCCCCATGGGAGATCTCAATGCCTTTTTTGAGAAGGTTGCTTCCATCTATCGCTCGGGAGCTTTGGGCATGGGCGCTGTGGAGTATCCAACCCTCTCTCAATACGCCTTCGACTCGGTGTTTGAGGAGAACCTGAATATGATGAAAGGATTTTTGTCGGTATGAAAGGGCATTTTGTTGAGCGCCTTCAGCGTTTTTATGGCAGTCGCGCCTATCTCTTCGCTGTTGCCGCCTTGGTGCTTTTGGGGCATACAACGGTGTTTGTGGGCGACCGTATGCTGTTTGGCGGCTATCAAGAGTTTCTGTTCGGCGGCTTGATGCTGCTATCGCTGGCGCTTGGGTGCTTTGTTTGCAACGATGCCCGCTTTATGGTCATGCCGTTCATCACCTTTATTTTTCTGATCACGCTGGAGCATTGCCCCAACGTGCCGTACTACAGTGATTTTTACGGGCAACCCACGCAGATCGCCATGATTGCCTCGCTGGCGGGAATTTTGATGGCGGGCTTTCTTACCTTTGTGATCCGTAACCGACGCATCGTCAACCCCATTTCGTGGAAAAAATCGGCTTGCTTGGGAATTGTTGTGCTGGTGGCGTCGATGCTTTTCAACGGTCTGTTTTCGCCTTACTATAAGTCCTCCAACATTTTCTATGTTTTGGGTTTTGCCGCGTCTCTTTTGGTGGTTTACCTGCTGTTCGCGGGATACGTTCGCTTCGACGGCACCACAACCGAGTATTTTATGACCTGCGTGATGACCGCGGGGCTCCTCATTTGCGCCGAGCTTTTGTTGGCGTATCTGAAGGGAGACGTAAAATTTGTGAACGGCAGCGTGGTGAAGGAGAGCGTGATCCTCGGCTGGGGAATCTGGACGGCAGTGGGAGGGATGATTGCCTTCCTGATGCCTGCAACCTTCTATTTTGCGCATTCACACCGACGCGGATGGATCTTCTATCTTTTGGGCTTTGGGGAGTATTTCTGCATCCTGCTTTCTCAAAGCAGGGGCGCGTTGCTGTTTGGATCGGTTTCCTTGGCAATCTGTCTTGCGGTGTTGTTCTTTCGTGGAAAAAACAGAAGGATCAATCGAATTCTCACGGGTGTGGTGGCGGTGGTTGGCATCATTGGCGTGGTGATCCTTTCCGATCGCTTGCTGGCGGTGGTGCAAAACTATCTGGACTACGGCTTCTATGATAACGGACGCTTTGAAAAGTGGGAGTACGGCTGGAGGCATTTCCGAGAGTATCCCATTTTCGGTGCAGGCTTTTACAATGATTTCGACTACGGCGGATGGGAAAAATCGGTCTTCCCATACTGGTATCATAACACACTCCTGCAATTTTTGGGCTCCTGTGGCATCATTGGATTTGCAGGATACGTGTTCCATCGAGCTACCACGGTGGTGCTTGTACTGCGCCGCAGAAATCCTTGCAAGCTCTTTTTGGGAATTTGTATGCTGGGGCTGATGCTGTTCAGCCTGCTGGATGTACTGTTCTTCAACGCCTATCCCACCATGATCTATGCTTTGATGCTGGTGTTCATGGAGCGAAGCGAGGAGGATCCCCAATCATAAAGCTACAAACAGTTTAAAATGAACAGAGCAAGAGCGTTTGGAAAAATCCTTCGCTCTTGCTCTGCTTTTATGTCAGATCCTGAATAACCCCCAAAACCTCGCTCCAATCGGCAAGCAGAATTCCTTCGGTAAGGGCTTGACGATCGGCTTGTGGGAGAAGCGCAACGATAACGTCAAACTCTCGGATCGGCTCGCCCGTCTCGGTGTAGGCGTAGATCCGTCCGTTGCATTCTCGCAAAAGATATCCCTTTGGCGGCGCCGCCGCGGGGAGATCCTCGTTTTCCTCTGTGGAAAGATCAACCGAGGTATCTGCAAGCAGGCTTGCTGTTTCGCGAATCTGCTGGGTTTCGTGGAGAGTGGATCGCAGAACCATCGCTGTGCAGACCGATAGAACGAGACACAGGGATAATAAACAGATGCAAAGCAGCGCGGAGATTCTTGAAAGCTCCATGTTTTTGCTCCTTTCGCAGTTTTTTGAAAAGTCGGTAATCATAGTATTTGCCCGAAAACGGTGATATATTCCCTCAATCGGGGAATGATAGAATCGAAAAGCAAAAAACGAAGAGGGTGAGGAAGTGTTAAGGAAAAAAAGATCGGATGGCACCGCGCAAGGGAGAGGAAGAAAACGACTTTCGGCGGTGTTCACGGTAGTCCCGCTGTTGATCGGTGTTTTCATTGGGGGCTTTGGGCTCTTTTTGGAAGGACGATTTGAGCGGGAGCTACCGCAGGAGCTGTTTGCGCTCACAGCCAAAAGCGTTCCTCCCTCCTTTTATACCTTTTCCTTCACCGACCGCGCCAACCGTCAAGGGGAGGAGCAATTGCTGAACGTTGGCGGAAGCGGCTTTCAAAAGGGAGCCTACACCCGCCATAGCGATCTGCCGCCCCACCTCCTGCAGGCATTCGTTGCCATTGAGGATAAGCGGTTCTACGGTCACCGCGGCGTGGATTGGTACCGCACGCTGGCGGCGGGCGTCAGCTACGTTTTTGGCTTTTCCGACAGCTTCGGTGCCTCCACCATTACCCAGCAGACCGTTAAAAACGTCACGGGAAACAGTCAGGTCACCCTATCGAGAAAGCTGCAGGAGATCCTCTATGCCAGAGATCTGGAACGGCTCTATACCAAGGATGAGATTCTTGAACTGTACGTGAACGTCATTCCGTTTTCGGACGGCTGCATTGGTGTGGGGGAGGCATCCGACCATTATTTTTCCAAGGAGCCGCGGGAGCTGACCGTGGCGGAGGCGGCAACGGTGGCGGCGATCACCAACAACCCCTCCTATTATAACCCGATCAGGCATCCCGAAAACAATCTGAAGCGCAGAAATCTCATTTTGAGAGAAATGCGTCAGCAAGGATATCTCACCGAGGAGGCATACCAAGAGGCGCTGGGCTCGCCCTTGGCGCTCGCTCCCAAGGAAATTCCGAAAGAGCGGGAGATCCACTCGTGGTATCTGGATATGGTGATCGAGGATGTGATCGGAGATCTTTGCCGTGAATACGGTATGAGTCGCGCAGCGGCATCCCTGCGGGTGCTTTCGGGAGGACTTCGCATCGACGTTGCCATGGATCCCACCGTTCAAGCGGTGGTGGAGGAATACTATGAAAACGGAATTCGTCTGCCAACGGGGGCAAATGGCGCTTCCGCCCAATCGGCGTTGATCGTGATCGACAATCAAACGGGAGACGTGCTTGGCGTTGCGGGTGCGGTTGGAAAAAAGACCGCCAACCGTATTCAGAATTACGCTACCCAAACGCTGCGTTCTCCCGGCTCCTCCATCAAGCCCATCACCGTCTACGGTCCGGCTCTGGAGGAGGGGATCATCAACTGGGCGAGTGTTTACGACGACGTTCCCGTGAATTTCACCGAGCGGGCAGGACAGCCGTGGCCTCGGAATGCCAACGGCGTTTATCGGGGACTCACCAACGTCTCCTATGCGGTTGCCCATTCCACCAACACGGTTGCCGTTCGAATTCTGGAGGAGCTTGGGCGAGAGCGCGCCTTTCGGTATGCCAAGGATCGCTTCCATTTGGAAAGCCTTGCGGAGGGCGGGGCGGTGACCGATTGCGACGTTGCCGCTCTTGCTCTGGGACAATTGAATTACGGTCTTACCCTTCGGGAATTGACCGATGCCTACACCGTATTTGCCGATCGGGGCTGTTATCATCCTTACCGCTCCTATTATCGGGTGCTGGACGGTGACGGCACCCTGCTGTTATCCAATCCCGATGTTTCCGAGCGAGTGCTTTCCGAGGAGAACGCCGCCATAATGACCAAGCTTTTGCAGGGCGTTGTGGAAAATGGCACCTCGGGCGTGATCACGCTGGGACGTCGGATCGAATGCGCGGGCAAAACGGGAACCACCCAAAATGATCATGACCGATGGTTCATCGGATATACCCCCCAATGGATCTGCGGCGTTTGGTGTGGTTATGAGTATCCTGAGCCGCTGGTAGGCAGAAATCTATGCACAGGTATATGGAACGAAGTGATGACAAGGCTTTCCGCCGTTTCGACAGGGAAAAAGACCTTCGAGGTTCCTTCGGGGGTGATGAAGCTCACCTATTGCAGGGATTCGGGCGCGCTCTTGGCGGATGCCTGCCACTTTGATCCCAGAGGCGAGCGAATGGAGAACGGATGGTTCACAAGAGAGAACTGTCCAAACGGCGTTTGCGGTTGCCATACGCTGTGTCATTGCGACGAAGTGCTTGGGGGCATTTCCCATGGGAATTGCCCCAATGAGCGAAGAGTGAGCCTGATCCGCGCTCTGCGACAGTTTCCAATGGAGATTTTCGTTACAGACGCTCAGTACGTTTGGCGTGGTGATCCAAAGGAACTCCCGCCCAATCCCAATGAAAAGCAAGCCTATTTTCAGGGCGAGGGAATGGGATACGTTGGCAGGAGCGCTGTGGAAAAGCCCTTTAACCGATCCTGCCAATGCGGGGATAACGACGCTTCCCAGCCACCGAGCGCAACAGATCAGCCCGAAACCGAGGCGCAGTCACCAACCGAGTCGGAGGAGCATAATTTCATTCCTTGGCGCATAGAATAGCGCGAGGGGTGTGGAGGAAATGATCTTCCAAAAAACAGCACCTCTCTCGGGAGGTGCTGTTGATGTATCTGAAAAAGTATGGCAGGATCACGTTTTCGGCGTGGTTGAATTTGGAGCTTGGAAAAAGCAGCCTCGCGCTCACCGTTGTGTGCGGAGTGCTGGCGTCGGCGCTCTGCGTGGCGGTGGGGTGCCTGACCGAGCAGCCCTACCGCGTGATTCTGGAGCTGGGGATCGGTGATCTGGTTCCGCCCGTGTGGCTGTTTGCTCTGTTCCGTTTTTTGGCAATGTTCACGGCGGGATGCGGGATCGGGCTGGTTCTCGGACGGAGAGAGCCCTCCTGCGCGGCGGAAAAATACCGCACGGGAATGCTCTTTCTTTTAATGGCGGCGGCGGAGCTTTGCTGGTTTCCCATGCTGTTCGGCGCTTGCCGTGTGTTTCTATCGGTGTTGGACATTGTTCTGGCGGTAATTCTTGCGGTTTACGTAACGGTTGGTTCCTTTCGGGTTAGCGGACTGTCGGGCGGAATTTTCGTGCTTCACGCGGTATGGTTGATCTATCTTCTCATTATGAGTATTTCCGTTTTGCTTCGTTGTTGAAAAAAGAGACGTTCGGAGGAGCTTGGAGCCTCTCCGAACGTCTTTTGTTAATTGCCTTCAATGCGGCGCAGGATACTTTCGTAGGTGAGCCCGTAGCTTTGGGCAATGTCGCGGGCGTAGCTCTTTCCGTCGGGCTTGGCGCGCTTGATGAGAAAGGAGCGGCGCCCCTCGCCCTCCATTCCCGCAACCAGGGTGTCGATGGCAACACCGCCCGAGGCAAGGGATTTACGGTTCAACTCCTCAATTTCTGCGGCAAGCTCATGGAGGTGGGTGGAGAAAAGACAGCGGCAACCGATGTGCGCAAGCCCGCTCAGAACCTCGGCTGCAATGTAGGAAGCCTCAAAGCTGCCTGTGGAGGAGAGAGACTCATCCAAAAGAACCAGACCGTGGGCGGTGACACAATCGAAAATCTCGCCCAAGCGAGCGCATTCCTCACCCAGGCGTCCCTTGTCAATGGTGTCCTCGGCACCGGTGGGGAAGTGGGTGTAGATGCCATCCACGGGCGAAATGCTTGCTTGCAGGGCGGGAACGTACATTCCAAGCTGCATCATCACCTGTGCCAAGCCGATGGCGCAGGTGATCACGGATTTACCGCCGCGGTTGGGGCCGGTCAGCACGTAGATCACGGCGTTTTCGTCGAAGGTAACGTCATTGGGAACCACGTCATAGTCGATCTTCAGGGCAACGCAGGGATTATAGAGCTGTGTTGTTCTGAAGGCGCGCTCCTGCATGGGGCGGATATCGGGGATCGAAAGGGGACAGCCCTTCTCCCGCAGACGCTTGAGCATTTGCGTGCCGCGCACGAGAAACTCGAATTCGGGCATCAGGTTCAGAAGGAACTCGGTTTTCTCCAGAACGTAGGTTTGCACAATCTTTTTCCAAGAGCGGAGAGAGGAGCGATAAACCTCGTTGATAGCGGAATTAAAGGCAAGGGAGAGCGCCATTTTCTGGTTCTCGGATTGCTTCTTTCCGAAGGGAACCAGATTGGCGATGCAGGTGTAGGCATCGTTCTTGAAATTGAGACGCAGGATCTTATCCAGCACGTCGCCCGACTTGAAGGACTCCGCGTTGATGGAAAGCACACCCGCCTCGCTGGGGCGAAGCTGCGCATCCAGATTGACGCCGATGGTCACGCTTTTGATCTCGCGCACGCGTTGTGTCAGCTCGTTGAGCTTTTGGTTCAGCTCTCGGTAGTAGTCGCTTTCGGCAAGCTCGGTCACCAGCGCGGTCAAGGACTGAAAGGCAGGGCTCTTTACCTGATCGCGAACCTTGGTGAGGGTATCGTGAAGCACCTGTACGCTGGAAACGTAAAGCTCAATCTCGGTGATGCTGGAAAGATAGTCGTTGGGATCGCTGTTATCCGCCTCCAAGCGGCGAAGCTCCATGATATCGTTCAGAACGGGAACGAGACGGTTGAGCATATCGGTTAGCTCGGCGTGGTTCATCATATCGTCGAAGGTGGCGAGACGGTAGCGCATCACCTCGGGGTCGGTGGTGAAAAAGTCGGAAAGATCCTGACTTTTCAGGGAGAATGCCTCCAAAAGTCCCAACTCCTGCAGGGTGAACAGATCAATATCGGGGGCAGTCTCTCCGCTGTCATGGCGGCGACGGCTTTCCTCGGAGGGATAGATTAAGCTGAAATTTTGAAAATCCATAGTATAGCTCCTATCAATAATCATCGTATCATTATACCATAAAAAAAGCCGTTCGTCTACGGTCATGCGAGAAAAGTTACAATTTTTTGCGTAAAAAGAGGCAAATAAAAGAGATCAGCCCGAAAACACTTGATTTTTCGGGGGAAATATGGTATTCTATTGGCGAAAAGGAGGGATGACCGTGACGGATTTTTGCGCAACCAATCTGACAGAGCTTTGGTGGAATAACACCAAGGAAAGGGTTCTCGCAATCAACGGCTTTGGTGGGCGCTGCTCGGATTACGAACGCTTCCACCGTTTTTGCGTTTGCTTGGAGCGGATGGTCGAAAGTGAGGAAGGTCGTAATGCGGAGGCATGGCTTTCGGAACGCTTTGGCGGTGAGTGGGTTTTGAACAGCGCCACCTGCCATCGGGTTTGGCGTTTGGTGGCGGATCGTTTAACCCTCCCGGCCTTTCTTTGGGAGCCGATTCCAACCGTGTGGGAGCGGCCTTTGCAACCGGAGGCTTCCCCCGCTGTTTTTCGCGTGAGAAGCGTCAACGAGCTGCCTGCGTCCACCAATGGCTGGAGGGAATGGGAGCGGGTCGCTTTGGCTTGGCTGGAGGGGCTTGAGGCGCACGAACAGATCCCTCTTTTGCGCCTTTCCGAAGGGTATGCATGGAAAAAGCCCGATCTTTACCACGTGGAGCGGCATCTTTCGGGCTTGGAGCGGGATGACCGAATGTGGGAAAACCAAGCGGCGATCCAGCTGATGGGGCAATGCCAACGGAGAGGACTCCCCATTGCGGTGGAATGCTCCGATGGGGAAGCGCTTTTGGCGCTGCTGGCGGGAGCGGAAGGCTTTTCACCCTTGCCGAGGCTTGTGTGGGTGACCGATGCCCAAACGGCAAACCAATGGCTCGGTCAGCTCTGTCAGCGGATTTTGAAGCATCGTAGCGAAAAGGAGGAGGGAATTCCTCCCATTCTGATTGCGTGCGGGGAGAACGGAAGGTCAGGGGCTTTGCCGATCAACCTGCTTTGCGCGGTAGCGCCTTAATCCCATTCAAATTTTGTTAACGCACCAACTGCGCGTAAGCCCTCAAAATCCTTTTGGCGAAGAACCTCGTAGGCGGCAATGGCGGCGGAATTGGAAAGGTTCAGTGAGCGAAGTCCGTTTCTCATGGGGATCCGCACACATCTTTCGGGATGCTCATGGAGAAATTCCTCGGGTAAGCCCTTGCTTTCCTTGCCGAAGAGCAAAAACACCTCGTCGGGATAGCTGACGTCGGTATAGCGGAGCTTTGCCTTGGTGGAAAAGCAGTAGAACTCTGCCATGGGGTGATGATCAAAAAAGTCCTCTAAGCTTTCGTAGTAGGAAATATCCAGCAGGTGCCAGTAGTCCAAGCCGGCGCGCTTCAGCTTTTTATCGTCGATGGTAAAGCCCAAGGGACGGATCAGGTGCAGGGAAGCGCCAATGGCGGCGCAGGTGCGGGCAATGTTTCCCGTGTTCTGCGGGATTTCGGGCTCGTGCAGTACGATATTGATGTGGCTCATGATCTCACCTCGTTTTCTCAGTTTACCTCTTTATCATAGCATATTTTTTCTCGGTTCGCAAGGGAAAAAACAAAAATTATTCACGGATGTTTGTAAAATTTACAATATTATAATATATTTCGGAGAGAAAATATAGTATAATAAAAGATGATACTATTTTCAAAACGGAAAGGATCGACGATATGTCTCTGTTTACCAAAATTTTCGGAACCTACAGCCAACAGCAATTGAAGCGAGTGAACGTGATTGCCGACCGTGTGGACGCGCTGGCGGAGAAATATGCCGCGCTGTCCAACGCCGAGCTGCAGGCTGTAACTCCCGCCCTCAGGGAGCGTCTTGCCAACGGTGAAACGCTGGACGATATTCTGCCCGATGCCTTTGCTGCCGTTCGAGAGGCGGATGCCCGCGTGCTGGGGAAGCGTCCCTTCCGCGTGCAGGTGGTTGGCGGTATTGTTCTCCATCAGGGTCGGATCGCCGAAATGAAAACGGGTGAGGGTAAAACGCTGGTTGCAACGCTGCCCGCCTATTTGAACGCGCTGGCAGGGAATGGCGTTCATATCGTCACCGTCAACGATTATCTCGCTCGCGTGGGCGCTGAGGAAATGGGACGTGTCTACGAATTTATGGGGTTGCAAACGGGTCTGGTCATTCACGGTCAGTCGCCCGAGGAAAAGGCGGCGGCATATCAGGCGGACATCACCTACGGAACCAACAATGAGTTCGGCTTCGACTACCTCCGCGACAATATGGTGATCTACAAGGAGCAGATGGTGCAGCGAGGACACGTTTACGCCATTGTGGACGAGGTGGACTCGATTCTTGTGGATGAGGCAAGAACCCCTTTGATTATTTCGGGGGCGGGCGAGCAGGTGAGCGACCTCTATGAGCGCTCCGATCGCCTGGTGCGAGGCTTCCGCAAGTACGTGATCAAGGAGCTGGATTCCAAGGAGGATCACGACAACATTGATGCCGACTATATTGTGGACGAAAAAGCCAATAATGCCATCCTCACCGTTCACGGAACCAAGAAGGCAGAGGCGTTCTTCGGTGTGGAGAACCTGACCGACGAGAGCAACATCACGCTGATGCACCACATCAATCAAGCGATCAGAGCCCACGGCTGTATGCATCTGGACGTGGATTACGTAGTCAATGAAAACGGCGTTGTGATCGTGGATTCCTTCACAGGTCGTCTCATGCCCGGCAGACGGTATTCCGACGGTCTCCATCAGGCGATCGAGGCGAAGGAGGGCGTGCAGATCCAAAAGGAAAACAAAACGCTGGCAACCATCACCTTCCAGAACTATTTCCGTATGTACCAAAAGCTTTCGGGCATGACGGGTACCGCGCTCACCGAGGAAAACGAGTTTCGTGAGATCTATAATTTGGACGTGATCGAAATTCCCACCAACCGCCCCATGATTCGCGAGGATCTGCCCGACGCGGTTTATAAGAATACCAAGGGGAAGTACGATGCGATCGTGGCGCAGGTGAAGGCTTGCCATGAAAAGGGACAGCCTGTGCTGGTGGGAACCGTTTCCATTGATAAATCCGAGGAGTTGTCCATCCGCCTGCGGAACGCGGGCATTCCCCACACGGTTTTGAACGCCAAGTACCATGCCAAGGAAGCCGAGATTGTGGCGCAGGCAGGTAAATTCGGCGCGGTCACCATTTCCACCAATATGGCGGGAAGAGGTACCGACATCCTTTTGGGAGGCAACCCCGAGTTTATGGCGAAGGCGGATATGCGGAGCAAGGGAATTGCCGAGGAGCTGATTGCCAAGTGCAGCGGCATGACCGAAACCGACGATCCCGATCTGATCGCCGCCAGAGAGCTGTTCCGCTCCTTGGTTGAGAAGTATCGCGCCGAGATTGAGCCTGAGGCGCAGAAGGTGAGAGAGGTTGGAGGTCTGTTCATTCTCGGAACCGAGCGTCACGAAAGCCGACGGATCGACAACCAGCTGCGCGGACGCTCCGGACGTCAGGGCGATCCCGGTCAATCCAAGTTCTTTATTTCCATGGAGGACGATCTGATGCGTCTGTTCGGAAATATTGACCGAATCAAGTCCTATATGGATGCCATCAATATGCCCGAGGATATGCCCTTGGATCAGAAGATTCTTTCGGGTGCCATTGAGCGGGCGCAGAAGAAGATTGAGGATGCCAACTTCAAGCGCAGAAAATACGTGCTGTCCTATGACGACGTGATGAATCAGCAGAGAACCGTGATCTACGGTCAGCGTCAGGACGTGCTGAACGGGCAGGATATTTCCGAAACCGTTCAAAAAATGATCGCCGCCTCTGTGGAGGAGCACGTGCGGTTCTTTACGAATTCCGACGATCGCAGAGAGTGGAATTTGGATGCTCTTCGCGCGCAGCTCATGGGATACCTCACCACCGATGAGGATCTTCGCTATTCCGACACGGAGCTTTTCGCGCTCACGCAGGACGGTCTTGTGCGGGAGCTGGTGGATCGCGCCTTGGCTCGGTATCACGAAAAGGAAGCGCTCTTTGGGGAGAATTTCCGAGAGATAGAGCGCGCCGTTCTTCTGAGAAACGTGGATACCGCTTGGATGGAGCATATCGACACGATGGACGATCTGAAGGATATCGTTCGCTTGCAAGGATACGCGCAGAGAGATCCCGTTACCGAATACCGTATTCAGGGAGCCGATCTGTTCGATGTGATGGTCAACGATATTCGGCAGAACACCGTTCGCACGATTCTTTCCATCGTTCCTCTTGCCCAGCCCATTCGCCGCGTGCAGGTTGCAAATCCCATTACCGCGGGCTTTGCGGGAGGGGAGGGCGCCAAAAAAACGGTGGTGCAAAAGAAGGTGCCCGCCACCAAGTCGGCGTCGGTTGGCAGAAACGATCCCTGCCCTTGCGGCAGCGGAAAGAAATACAAGAATTGCTGCATGAGAAACTCCTCCGAGGGATGAGCCATGGGATTTGGTTATTTACTGATCGGCTATCTCATTGCCTTTCTCTTAAAGCTCCTTGCCTCGGGCTTGGGAATTGGCGGCTTTGCGCTTCTGTTGGGCTACGGCATGATGTGCTGGGGCTTGACGCGGCTCAAGCTCTTTTGCCGCTCCTTCGCCTTTGGGGAGTGGAGTCTCTATCCGCTTCTGCTCATTGCTCTCTATCGGTGCGCAACTGATCTTGCAACCGTGTTCCTTTGGGATCATCCCATCTTCACGGGAGCATTCGCCACCGTTGTGATGTGGGTTGAGCTGATCTTCATTGTCATTTTTCACGCGGCGGTGCTGTCCGCCATTCGTGAGCTGGCGATGCAGCTGGAGCTGAAGCATATTGCGGGCGCCGCTATCCGCAACACGGTGATTGTTGCCCTCTATGCGGTGCTGTATCTGATCTACGCATTGCCCGTTGGACTTTCCGAAACGGTAAAGCCCTATCTGGGGCTCAGCCTCACGGTTTTGAATCTTTTGTGGTTGATTCTCAATCTCCTTCTTTTCCTTGCCTGCGCTAAGGATATTTGCGCGGAGGGGGATGAGGAGATTGAGCCAAAGCGCTACCGCTGGGAATTTCTCAATCGGGTTGGTGACCGCTTCAGCGAGAACCTGAAAAAGGCGGAGGAAACAAACAAGGAAGAAATCGAGGGCTTCCTGCGCCGTCGGAACGAAAAGCGAATGAAGCAGGCGCAGGATCGGGATGCCGCGAGAAAGCAGCCGATCTACCACAAAAAAAAGAAAAAGAAGAAAAAATAATTTGCCGTTGGGCGTAGAAGGGAGGAGGCAGATGAAAAGACCGGAAGTGCGAAGCGCCATGCTCTTGCTGTTGGCGGGAGGCTGCTTCCTTTGGGAGCCCAATATCGGGGTCATCGACCCGTTGCCCGATCTGATCGGATATCTGCTGCTCTTTTTGGGATCCATCAAGCTGTCGGATTTGAACGATACGTTGTTGGAGGCGCAGCGAGGCTTCCGTGCCATGCTTTGGGTAGGCTTTGCTCGTGTGGCGGCACAATTGTTCGTCAAGCTGCTGCTGGATCAATCGGAGGTTACGCTGAACAGATATGAGCAGCCCGTTTGGGTGTTGCTGCTGTCCTTCTCGTTTTTAGTGCTGGAGTGGTATTGGATGCTTCCCGCCTGGAAACACTTTTTCAAGGGCTTGTCCGATCTTTCGGAGTTTCACGGCGGAAGAAATTTATTGGTTGAGCGGAGAGGCAAGACGCTTTGCCAATGCATGACTCGCTTCACCCGAATGGCGCTGATCGTGAGAACGCTCTTAACCGTTCTTCCCGAGGCAACCATTCTCACCTCCTTTGAAAAGGATGCGGAAAATCCGCTGTTCACCTTTGATTGGTATCAGTATATCAACGCTTTCCGCGCGGTGGCGGTGATATTGGCGCTTGTGGTGGGAGCGGCTTGGCTTGTGCGGTGGATTGGCTTTTGGAGAGCCGCTCTGAAGGATCTTCCGTGGATAGAGGGACTGTCGCTCCGATACCGTCGGGAAATTTTGCCAAACGTAGGATTGCTCATGAACCGCAGAGTCAGCGCCGCCTTCTCCTTTTGGCGCATTGGCGCGCTGTTTGCGGCAAATCTTGCCATTGCCCATCGGGATATGCTGCCCGATTGGGCGTCGGTTTTCTTGTTTTTCTTTGGCGGGATTGTTTTGGGGCGCCTGATCGAGGATCCGAAGCCCTCGGTGATCTGCGGCGGCGCGTTGCTTGCCGTGAGCGGAGCGAGAACCGTTCTCCTGTCGGCGTACCTCCAAAATTACGTTCCGCAGGATGCTTGGTATCTGCCTCGCGCCTATGAGCAGTATCTTCCCATCCGAGTCCTTGGATGGATGGAGGCGATCCTTTCGGCATTGCTGATCTGCTGTCTTGTGAAAGCACTTTTCCGTATGGCGATGCTCCACACATCGGTGGATTATGGCGATGGAACGCGGCTGTTGTCGCAGGGCGCAACCGAGCGAATGCACGGGGAGCTTCGCAGGCAGGCGGTTCCCGTTTGCTTGGTGGTGGCGGTGGCTGCCATTTGTAAAATATTGGAAATTGAATTACAGATCAGTTTCGGATGGTTCTGGCTTTTGCAATTTGCCGTTTCGGTTGTGGCGGCGGTGGCTTTTTCCGCCTTCCTTTCCAACCTGGCAGAAAAGCTGGCGGATCGGTATCCGATTCAAAAAAGCGTATAGGCGTGACCTTTGCGGGGCATACTGGTGTTGTCCGTTGAACGGAACTTCAAAACACAGGAGTGTGCGTTATGCAGAACCAACAGCAGAACAACAACCAAAATAACAACCGGAACAACAATCAGAACAACAACCAAAGCAATAACCAACAGAATCGGAATCAGCAGAACAACAGAGCGCAGAACAATCAGAGCAAGGATTCCGTTAACGAGAAAAACAACTGCCGCTGATGGCGGCGCCCGCCATTGGCGGGTACATAACGGAGGAAGCCGTGTTTGAAATTGACTTATTGCCCGATGCCGTGAGGCTGACCTTGGGGCGGGAAGGGCTGTTGACCGAAAACACCGCCCTGTGCGCTTTTTGTGACCGAGAGCCTACGCAAAAGCCGGGGGAGCAATACTTATTGTGCAACGATCAGGAGCTATGCGCGGTTGCGGGAGAGACGGTCACCTCGGAGTCGGGCGCCTTGGAATGGCGTGTTCTTCGGGTGGATCGGATTCCGCTTGCTCACGTGGAGCGGTGGAGAATTGAGGAGCAACGCTCCACGGGCAGGCTGATCCTGAAGAGTGAGGGTGAGGAATTTCTTTTGGCGTCCTTCACCAACTTCTGCAAGGAATCGGTGCAGCTGTTCGTTAAGTACGCAAAGCTTGTGGCAAAGGGAGAGGCTTGGGAGATTGATCCCAAGGATCTGCCCGCGGAAAAGCATTGTCCCAAATGTGGGATGCGCTATCCCGATCCTGTTCGTAAAATATGCCCCAGATGCATGGAGCGCGGAAAGCTTTTTCGCAGAATGCTGGGGTTTTTTGCCCGTTACCGCATGAAGCTTTTGTTGGTGCTGGTTTCCTTGGTGGTGCTAACGGCGGCAAGCATCCTCGCGCCCTATATTTCGGGTCAGTTTTTCTATGACGAGGTGATCTTTGGAACGGGACGGTTTTATGGAGAGATCCTGTTCGTTCTGATTCTGATCATAGCCACCAAGCTGCTCAACACGCTTGCCACCATGCTGAACAACCTGATCACCTCGGTGGTGTCGGCGGACATGGTGTTTGAACTGAAAAAGACGATTTTTTCCGCGATCGAGCGGCTTTCGCTGAGCTTTTTCACGGGGCGTCAGACCGGTGGACTGATGACGCAAATCAACGAGGATTCCAATACGATTTACACCTTTTTCTGCGACAGCATTCCTTACCTTATCATCAACGTGGTCAAGGTTGCGGTGCTAACGGTGCTTTTGTTCCTGATCCAACCTCTGCTGGCTTTGCTGGCGCTGGTCACAGTCCCCGTTTTTTTCGTGGTAATCCGATTGATCTACCGCAGGGAGAAAAAGCTCCACGCCAAGCGTTTTTCGGGATCCCGCCGCATGAACGCCTTCCTGTCGGACGTGCTTTCGGGAATGCGTGTAGTCAAGGCGTTTTCGGGAGAGCAGGCGGAGATCGCGCGGTTTTCGGATCGGAACGGGACGTTGGCAGAATGCGACCGTAATCTTTCGGTTTACCATAACTTCGCGGGAACCCTTTCGGGGGTGATTCTCTACGTTGGCAACGTGGTTTCCCTGGGGGTTGGCGGCTACATGGTGATGACGGGCTACGGCAACCTGACCTACGGTATGCTTATGACCTTCCTTTCCTACATGAATATGATCTATTCGCCCCTGCACTTCTTTTCGGATATGGTCAATCGCACCGCCGACTGCACCAATGCCATGCAGCGTCTCTTTGAAATCATGGATGCGCGCCCCGACGTGGAGGAGGCAGAATCGCCTCTGTCGCCTGAGGAGATGAGCGGCGAGGTGGAGTTTTCCAACGTGTCCTTCTCCTACGTAAAGGGGAAAAAGGTGATCGACGGTGTCAGCTTCAAGATCCCCGACGGCGGCTGTCTTGGTATTGTGGGGCATACGGGCGCGGGAAAAAGCACCCTTGCCAATCTGCTTATGCGCCTTTATGAAGCGGAGGAGGGGGAAATCCTTGTTGGCGGTTATCCCGTTCGGGAGCTGTCCTTCCGAAAGCTGTATGATCACGTGGCGATTGTTTCGCAGGAAACCTATCTGTTTATGGGAACGATTCTGGATAACATCCGCTATGCCCGCCCCGATGCCACCCTGGAGGAGGTGATCGAAGCCTCCAAGTGCGCGGGCGCCCATGACTTTATCATGCGCCTGCCAAACGCCTACCACACACGAATCGGCTTTGGCTTTCAGGATCTTTCGGGCGGCGAGCGTCAGCGACTGTCCATTGCCCGCGCAATCCTCAAGGATCCCAAAATTCTGATCCTCGACGAGGCAACGGCGGCAATGGACACCGCCACCGAGCGCAGGATCCAGGAGGCACTTTCCAAATTGGTGGTGGGAAAAACCACCATCATGATCGCACACCGACTTTCCACCCTGCGGGATGCGGATCGCCTGATTGTGATCGAGCATGGCAGAGTGGCGGAGGAGGGAACACACGCCGAGCTTCTGGAGCGGGAGAACGGTATCTACAAAAAGCTCTACGAGCTACAAACCGAGGCGTTGAAGAACGCGGGGATCGTGGAGTGATGAAAGGTGGAACGGATATGAAGGTGTCTTTTTATATGTCGCCCGTGGGCAGAGGCTTTGGCAGCGGGCGCGGCAAAGGCTTTGAAGGCGGTGCGCCACGTCGGGAGAGATCCTTGGAGGAGATCTCCGCAACCCTTTGGCTCACTCCCGAAAACGCAAGCTTTTCTTTTCAAAAAGGACTGCTTTACGCCACGGTCAATGAAAAAACGCAGCGGGTAACGCTTTGCCGTCAGTTTCCCATGGATATGCTGTGGGAGTTTATTTCGGTGATGGATGACGAGGAGCATGAGCTTGGTATCATTCGGTCGATTGATCTTTTCGGAGAGGCAGGCGCGCTTTTGCGGGAGGAGCTGGAGCGCCGCTATTACGTTCGCAGAATTCAATCCATTCTTGCCGTGAAGGAGCAGTTCGGCTTTTCCCACTGGCGGGTGATGACCAATGAGGGGGAGGTGCGCTTCACCCTCAAGGATACCTTCCAGAGTATCAGCACCGTAAACGGAAGTAGAGTGCAATTCACCGATATGCAAGGAAATCGCTTCGAGGTGGAGTCGCTGGAGGAGCTGGACGTTAAGAGCCGCCGTCGGCTGGAGCTTTACTTGTAAGGAGCGCGTATGAAGAAAAAACAGGCAATACATCCAAGGGAGCTTTTGGCGCGATTGGAGCCAACAACCGACTGCAGTCGCCCGTTCCTCCACTTTTTTGGAAATCTTGACCTTGAAAAGCCCCATCAGCGCGCGGAGTATCAGGTTTTCTTTTCGGCGGCGGGGTTGCGCGTTTATGAAAAGGACGCCTTGCTTTTGCGGTGGGAGATCTCCGATTTGCAGGCGGTGCGGCTTCTCAAGGGTGTTGGATGCTTCTCTCTGATGGCTGTTTTCGCGGATGGCTCGGAGCAGCTGTTTGCAAGGGGAACCATTGAGCGGCAGAACGCCGCGGCAGACTTTTTGAAGGCAGTAAACCGTATGCTGGAGTATCCCGAAATCGCGGATCGCAGCCTTGAGGTGCGAGAGAATCGCCCGTTGAAAATCAATAAGAAGCGCGCCATTCTGCGGCTCTTGAAAATGACAGGCTCCGAATGGAAATTCGTTGCCATTGCCATGATCTGTTTTTTTGCAACCACGGGGATCGGGCTTTTGTTGCCCTATCTGAACCGTGTGCTGGTGGACGATTATATCCGCGCGGAGGGAGTAGACCCCTATTTGATGGGCTTTCTCGGCACCGTGCTGTCGATTCTGGTCTTTCATCTTTTGCAGAGGGGGATCACGCTGGCGCGAGGATATTTTTTAGCGGAAGCGGGAAACCGCCTCACCGTTCGCTTGCGGGATATGGTGTTCCGTAAGATTCAGGAACTTTCGATCTCCAAGATTTCAAAGCAAACCTCGGGAGAGCTGATGAAGCGTGTCAGCGGTGACACGGGGCAGATCAAGCAGTTTTTGATCAATCAGCTTCCGGGGCTTCTGGAGCAAGCCCTTTTGCTGTTGGCGATCAGCGGTCTTTTGTTCTATACCGACCCGATTTTGGCGCTTCTGATTCTTCTGCCCGCACCCTTTCTGATGTTTTTCTTTATGCTGTTCTGGCGATTGATGCGCCGTCTTTCCGGGAGAATACGGGGACTCAACGCCAGAGGGAACGCCATTCTGCATGACATTTTCTCGGGAATTCGAGTGGTCAAGGCATACGGAATGGAGGCGCGGGAGGAGGAACGCTTTCTCACCACCGCCGATAAGGAGCGCGCCATCCATCTTCGTCAGGAAAAGCTTTGGGCGTTTCTGATGCCGTTTCTGAATTTTTTGATGGGATTGGGTGAATACGTTCTGCTGTACTATGTTGGCAGCAAGATGCTGGCAGGTGTGATGACGGCAGGCGAAATGTCGCAAATGTCCTCCTACGCAGGCATGATCTACGCTCCTCTTTCCACCCTTTTGCGGGCGCCGAGAATGTTCGTTCACATGATCACGGCGGTCTCGGCGGTCTTTGGTTTGTTAGACGAGCCCATCGACGTTGCCGATTCCGAAAACGCTCATCCGGTGGAGGATCTGAAGGGAGACATCACGCTGGAAAACGTAACCTTTGGCTACGATCGTGCCGACGAGGTTCTGCGCGGAATCTCCTTGGAGATCAAGGCTGGGGAGTTTATTGGTCTTGTGGGAAGGTCGGGAGTTGGAAAATCCACGCTGATCAACCTGATCATGCGAATGTATGACGTGGATGACGGAGCCATTCGCATTGACGGGATTGATATTCGTGACATTCCGCAACGTCTGCTGCGCTCCAAAATGGGCGTGGTGCTGCAGGAGAATTTTCTGTTCACGGGAACAATTTTGCAAAACATCACCTACGCCAAGCCCACGGCAACCCGCGAGGAGGTGATTGCTGCGGCAAAGGCGGCGGGCGCGCACGATTTTATTTTACGATTGCCCGACGGCTATCAAACGGTGATCGGTGAGCGCGGCCATACCCTTTCGGGAGGCGAGCGTCAGCGAATCGCCATTGCGCGCGCGCTACTGCACGATCCGAGGATCCTGATTTTGGATGAAGCAACCTCCGCATTGGATACCGAAACCGAAAAGCTGGTGCAGGATGCCCTGCAGTCGCTTTCCAAGGGAAGAACCACCATTGCCATTGCGCACCGACTTTCCACTCTTCGCCACGCCACGCGCCTTGTGGTGCTGGATCGGGGCGGGATCGCGGAGGTGGGAACCCACGACGAGCTGATGGCGCGGGGCGGGATTTATTACGGTCTTGTCATGGCGCAGCGGGAGCTTTCCAAAATGGATCATGAGGTTTGATTGGATGATTGTTATATCAAGGAAATATTTTTAGGAGGGAACGATGAAGCTTTCAAAAGAAGAAGTTCTTCAGCTGGATCGGGTTTTGATCCAAGGAAACCAAAAAGCCAAGGAGGTGCAGTTCCGTGTGGGTTCGCGGGGATGCGGAGGCTCCAATCCAGGCGGATCGTCCACAAACGTGGTTCACCGCTACGTTCTTTCGGAAATGAACGGAAAGCCGTTGCATTGGATTGACCCTATATCGTATCTGATGCCTTGGAAGCATGGCTCCGAAGCCGCTTTGGTGGCGGTGGTGGACGATATTGCCTACATCCGCTATTACACCTACGTCATTGAGCTTGCCATTGGTGAGTCTTATGGGGTTACGACCGAGGTCGCCTACGACACCGAGGGCGGCTGGAGCTTTCATTTGGTGTAAAAACAAACAAAAAGAGAACACGCCTGTTTTTTCGGCGCGTTCTCTTTTTTAAAATGATAACCGCATTCGCTTGCATAGGAAACGCTCACCCCCCGCGGGAGTTCCGCGAGGGCGTGAGCGTTTGGTTTTATTCGGTTCTCAAAGCCTCCACGGGGTTCTTCTTTGCGGCAAAGCCGGAGGGGAAGAGTCCCGCAACAAAGGTGAGGAACATACTGATTGCCACCAGAATGATCGCCGCGCCAACAGGCAGGATCGCCTTCAGGTTGGGGATCTCCGTGAAATGGAAGAGAATGACGTTCACCAGCTGATTGAGCAGGATCGTTGCGAGAATACCGATTACACCCGCCACAAATCCAACGATCAGTGTTTCGGCATTGAACACCCGTCCAACGTCCTTTTTGGAGGCACCGATGGCGCGGAGAATACCGATCTCCTTGGTGCGCTCCAAAACCGAGATATAGGTGATGATACCGATCATAATGGAGGATACCACCAGGGAAATGGCAACGAACGCCACCAAAACGTAGGTGATCGCGTTGATCACGGTGGTAATGGAGGACATCAGAAGCTTCACGTAGTCGGTGTAGGAGATCTTTTGCTCATCCTCCACCGAATGGTTGTAATCGTTGATCAGCTCGCCCACACGATCCTTGTTTTCAAAGGAAGAGGAATAGAGATAAATGGTTTTGGGCTTATCCGCGTTTACGTCTCCCAGCAAGGTCAGATTTTTTGCGTAGGTGGAGGAGGAGTAATCGTGGGGGATCTTTTCGTTCTCGTAAAGCTTTTCAAGCTGCTCCTCGGTGAGAAGCTCCGCCATTTCGGCGCTTGTCATGCTGCCGAATTGCTGTTGGATCAGCTGCTGCTGCGCCATGCTCTGCGCAAGCCCCTGCAGCATCATTTCCTTCATTTCGGGATTGGCAAGCACGTCATCGGGGGAAATATCGGCATAGCCCATCTGCTTGAGCGCTTCCGTAAGGATTCCGCGGAGCATCGGCTCGGGATATGCGGAAACGGCGGCGTAGGAAGCGGCGATCTGCTCCTTGGTGGGCGTGGGTGCCATCACCGTCAGCAGGAACGCGCGTGCTTCGGCTTCGTCAAGAGAGGAGAGATACTTCAAAACAGCGGTTTTCTTTTGCTCCAAGGTGATTTCCGTGTCGCCGCGGAAGGGAAGACCCGTGATCACATCCACAGTGGGATTTTCCTTCTGATACTGCAGAAGGGGGCTCTCGGCGGTACGCTTCAGCGCCTC
This sequence comes from Oscillospiraceae bacterium, assembly GCA_015064525.1. Classification (GTDB taxonomy): domain Bacteria; phylum Bacillota; class Clostridia; order Oscillospirales; family CAG-272; genus UMGS1865. Next base: position 511 of record SVSC01000021.1, on the reverse strand, counting down.
CTTGGCAAGCGCGGAGGTGTATCCGATGCTACCCGTCAGCGCGGCGGAGGAGATGCCCTCCTTGGGGCGAACGATTCCAACCACCTTTAGAGTAAAGCCAAGCTCCTCGTTGGAATAGAGCTTTTCTCTGCCTGCGGCGGTGTCGGAAAGATTGATGAAGCTGCCGTCCAGCTGCTTTTCATAGCATTCTGCGGCAAGGATCAGGCGGAATTCCATTTCGCGGATTTCATCGAAGGACCAGGACTTTCTGTTGGAGAGATCAACGGTCTCTCCCTTCATTGCTGCCAAAAGTCCCTTGTTCATTTCAGCCTCGGTGCGAAGACCCAGCGCAAAGAGCGCCATGTCGCTGATCTCATTGTTCTTGTCCACAACAAGAACCACCTCGTTGTGCGCGGTGGGCCAGCGGCTGCCCTCGTCCACCAGATCGTATTGCTCCTTGAGAAGGTCGTTCACCATCTCTCCGTTTTCGGGATTCAACGGCTGGAGCATTCCTGCCAAACGTTAAATCCGC
>SVSC01000020.1 GCA_015064525.1 Oscillospiraceae bacterium | reverse complement strand
AGCCTTGGCTGTTGGTACTGAGCAGCTTCCGATATACCGAATTGCACTCCTTGGTGATCGTGTTTCCGCCAACCAGCTCAACCGTAAAGCCAACAGCGGAATAATTCAAGGAATCGTTCAGGGTTGCAACGAGACGGATGGTTCCCGCCTCCACGTTGGATTCCTGTACACCCGCAAAGGTGGGAGTTGCAAGAACCGCTCCTGTGCCGTTGGTGTTCAGAACCAGCTTGCCAAGCTTTTCGCCGAGCAGCTCGTTTGCCCACGCAATGCCTTCCTCGCGGGTCATGGCAACGCTATCGCTGTAGCCCTCGATCGTGCTCAAATCTGCCGCGCCCTCGATCTCGGTGTAATGCAGGTTCTTCGCGGTTACGCCGCCCCAACCGGAATTCAGTCTGGAAACGGCAAGCTTCGCGTCACCGCCCTTGGACGTTACCATTCCAAAGGAGCCACAGTTTTCAACCACAGAGCCTCTCACGTATCGGAAGGTAAAGCCTGCCGCGGAGGACCACTGCTCACTACCAACGGAAACGTGAATCGGACCCACGTTGACCGAGTTTTTCAAAGAAACAGAAGCATCCGCAGAATCAATGTACGCAATAAAGCCAGCAGCCTGTTGAGCGCCATCAATCGATCCCGTATTCAAGCAGTAATCAAAAGCGGACGTTGCGTTCACATCGGCACTGGCTCCCTTTTGATATCCGATAAATCCGGAAGCCATTTTACCGCTGATATTTCCTACGTTCACAGAGTCCTTGATCACAACGGACGAGCCACCCGTGGATACAACGCATTTTCCAACAAATCCACCGGTGTGGGAGGTTCCGTTCGTCACGGTTCCATAGTTCACGCAATTCGTGAAATTCGCGGTGCTCTTGCCTTTTCTGGCACCGACCTCGCCAACGAATCCGCCGGCGGCGTTGCTTCCCGCATTACCGTTATCAACAGAACCGTAGAATTTGCAATTTGTAAAGTTCAGAGTTCCCATCCGGATAAGGCCAACAAAACCACCAATCACATTGCTGGATGCGCTTACGTTCGCGTAAACAGTCACGTTCTCGAAGGTGTAAGTGATCTCTGTGGTAACATTGATATCACCCAGCAGAACACCGCTTCCGCAGTTTATTTTGGAAGTAGACATCTGAACCTCGTTTCCGGGCAATCCAACCGTCAGGTTCTTGATAACGTTTTCGTTCTGACCGGTTACCCCGCTGAACAGACCCAGGTTGGTGTTAGAGGACACCACAATTCCGTAAATGGCGTAGCCGTTACCGTTGAAGATGTGTCCGTTCAGATTGATCAGACTCCAACTCTCATTCGTGCAATCAATATCCGCGCCGAGAATGATATTGTTGCTCATGGTTGTGTTTGCTTTCAACGTTGCAAGGGTTTTCACAACCGTGTAGGTAGTAACGCCGTCGGCTGCGGTATAGGTTGCGCCATCGGCATAGGTGGAAAGATCAATCAATCCCTCCACACTGTCGGTTCCCGCTGCCGTCACAGTCACCATGGGAATCATGGAAACGATGCACAGCAACGCGAGGATCATGGAAAAAAATCGTACGTTTCTTTTCATTTTGAAATTCTCCTTCATTTCAATAAATTCTTGTGGTCGCTTGTTGAAACAGTTGGTTTTCTCTAAAGCATCGGCTAACTCCCCTTCTGATCACCAAACCGTTAGTATTATTTTATACCAAAACCAACTCTTCTGTAAATCACGATTGTAAAGATGATTATCCTCTTTCTGTTTATGAATCTTTACATTCCGAGCAAATTTTGTTGGCAAACCGCGCCAACAGCTGCTTTTTCAATCCAATCAACGATTTTAGGCTCGTTATCTCGGACGAATCAATTCGCCGAAGGCACTTCCCTCCGAATCCTCGGCTTCCTCAAGCCCTTCCACAGGCTTCAGATCAATTACAAGATCTTCCCAACCGTGGTCGATCATGGTTCCCGCGGGGGGAGCCTGTACGAGAAACTCCGCGTAATAGGAGCAGTGATCCGACGTATATCCGCCAAAGATATAGTTATTATCGGTGATGTAGTTGGTGAGCGCAATGCAATCCTTCGTTACGAAAATCCAGTCAACAACATGATTGCCTCTGCCATAGAGAGGCAACTGCTCCAGCTCCTTGAAATTCGGTTTGGTTGCAAGTCCCTGCTCCTGCAAGAATTGCAGCTCGTCGGCTTCGAGCGTTGTGTTCATATCTCCCGTTAACACCACCGCAACATCATTGTAGCTCTTGAGGAACTGCATCAGGAGCTTCACCTGATCCGATCGCGTTGCCGTTCCATCCAGCTGTGTGTTCACGTGGAGATAACGAGCCCCCGTTTCTTGATCCTCTAACAAAGCCCACGTGAAGATACGGAAATGACTGGAATCGGGAAGCTTGGAAACCTTATCGGGCGTGTGGGAAAACCATTTGGTTCCCGATTCCACAAGATTGTACTTCGCCTTGGCGTAAAGGATTGCGGTATGCTCCCCCTTGTTGCCGCCCTCGCATCCCTCTCCAACAAACCCGTAGTAATCGGCGAGGGCTTCCCGCAAAGCAGTCATCCACTCCTCTGTTGCCTCCTGCACTCCAACCGTATCGGGCATATACTTGCAGATCAGCGCCATCGTGCGCGCCACGCGGTCCTCGGAGACATCGTTCGCCATCAGGTTATGTGTCATCGTGGAAAACACCTCGGAGCCCGTGAACTTCTGTGGGGCTTCAACGGTGATCTCCCGCATTTTTTCGGTGGAGGTTGCATCAAACAGAAGGTTGGTGAGCAGCTTGGACGCGTTTACAACGCCCTGCGCATCCTCACCGTAGGCAATTATGTTGGAGCCGTTGGACAACACGCATCCTTCGTTGGCGGAAAGAGCGGTCAAATCAGCGGAAAACTTGGTTTTTCCAATCAAGAATGCCTGATCGACAGTATCAACCTCCGCATCCGATTGGATCGGGAGAGCGTAGCCTGTTTGCTCCATCACTACCAGCTGCAAGCGACCTGCCATTTCCTTTTCAAGCAGAACCGAATCTGCGGCGTAAACGATCGTATAGTCCTTAATTGAGCTGCCGTTCACGGTTAACCGCTCCACGGCGTGGTCCTTCTTTTCCAGTCCGCTCCACTCACTCCGATAGAAAACCGTTTCGGCAGAATGCTTTGCGATCACCTCCGAAGAAAACATCACAACGGCGTTTCTCACCTTGGCTTCGCTTCCCGCGCCGATCACAATCTTGCCGTTCAAATACCCATAGCCGTAATCGCTCTCGCGGAAATCCCTTGTGAATTCAGCGGATTCCTGCCGATTGGTGGCACCGATCAGGATCTCATGCTCCCATTCCTTTGTCTGCGCATCGTCGCCTTTGATCAGATCATCGGTGACCGTGATGCTGACGTTACAAGCGGATTGGATGCGTTGCGCCAGCTTTTCCACCTCGGCAATCACCTCTTCTCCAAGCGCGGCAGCGTAGACGAGCTTGAATTTTGCCACATCGCTTTTCAGAAACACAACGGGAGCGTTTGGATCAACGGGCTCACGGGATTCCTCACCGGTTATCTGCTGTTGGCTATCGCTTTCCACCGTATTCACCCCTTGAGGGGGTTGCTCGGGGCCACAGCCCGCAAGGGAGCATAGGAATGCGAAAAGCAGAAGAACGGCGATCAAGCCCTTCAAATTTCTCATGAATAAAAACCTCCTAATTCATCAGAATCGTTGCCACAATTGGATTGTGGTCGGAAAGATACACCCCGTTCACGGGAATATCCTCTATCACATGGCACTCCGAGGAAGGTCGGGTTGAAAAAATGTAGTCGCACTTCCACGGAACACACTGCCCAAAGTTATGGAAGGTGGCGGGAATCTCGGCGCTGGCATCGGTTAATCCAAGCTCCGTATCCGCTGTGATCATTCGCATTTCCTCGCTTTCGGGGCGGGCGTTGAAATCCCCCGTTAAAACAAGAACGTCAGCTTGCATGGAGCGCATCGCCTCTAACAGCCGGATGGACGCCAACACACGCGCTCTTTGCCCCACGTGATCGGTATGCGTGTTCACAAACGCCACCGTTTTGTTGTCCGCCAGCCGACGGAGCTTTGCGTAAACGTAAACACGGGGATATTTGCTCTGGTCGGAATCGAACCGAGAGCCCGGGAGATCGGGAGTATCGGACAGCCACTTGGTTTGAAATTCGATCAATTCAAATTGATCCTCGCGATAGGCGATCAAAATTCCCTCGCCATCGTAGCTGCTACTTCTGCCACATCCCAGAACAACGTATTGCAAAAGCCGCTCACGCAGGAACGCTCGCGTTCCGACCTTTGCCTCTTGAAATCCGATCAGATCGGGCGCTTCCCGAAAAATTGTTTCCAACACACGGGGGCTCCTGTTCATAAAACAGTTGATCCCGTCATTCGGCGTATCAACTCGCAGGTTAAACGACATCACCCGCAACGCATCGGTAGAGATCATTTTTGTTTTTCTCCTGTCATCAAATGCATTTTCATAACATTACGACTTCTTCATGCTCACGCGGCTGAGATCGTATTTCGATCATGCCTCCCGCCGATCCCCCCGACAAGCAACTACGCTTCCATGATTTTCACGCGTCCCTCGTAATGCACCTCAACCGTGATCCTTTCGTTGCATTGAACGGAAATCATCGGTTCATCCGCTTTGGAATTCCGTTTTCCGCAGATCAGATCCACCCTTGCCGTTCCCAACGGATAGTCCTTAACACCGTGTTCCTCCGTTAAATTAACGTACCACACGATCTTTTTTTCGCCTGCATACGGACGAATTCCAAACACGTACTCCAAAAGGATGCTGATTGGAAACAATCCCGACCATCCCACCATATTCGGCAGGGATTTTACGGGTTGATCGGTGCTTTCGGAAGCATAATTTTCCCACAAGGTGTTGGTTTTGTTGTAAACCGTAACCACGTTTTCAAGGCAGTTTTTCGCAATATCAAAGGAAAGCGCGTGATAGCCGTGCTTTTCCAACCCCTTTAAAACCATATAGTTTGTGGGAGCCCAAACCGAACCGCACCAGTATCCGCCGTTTGGCGTATAACAGGGATGATCCGCGGAAAGCGTTGGAACACGAACGGGACGTTTAAATTCCGCGGGATTGTCGAGATGGGCAACAAAATCCGCAAGACGCTCCTTTGGAACAACGTCCGCAAGCAACGCCCAATAGGCTCCTATGGATTTTACCCGATTCAGCTCTCCGTCCTTATACATGTCGTAATAATAGGAGTCCTTTTCAGACCAAAGCCGTTCGTTGATAATGGCGGTTAAATGAGCGATCTCTTTTCTAAGCTCCGCAATCCCCTCATTTTCCTCTCCCAGAACCTCTGCCATCTGAACCAGAATTTTTGCGGACAGAACCTGCTGCATACAGGTGTCCATCCAGATCATATGTCCATGGGAAAAACGGTTGTGATATCCCTCCTGCAGCCGCGGCTGGTTATCCATGCCGCACCCCCAGCCCGAGCTCCAATACGATCCATCGCGCCACGTGCGATGCTCCTTTAGCCACAGGTGGTACGCGAGCAGGGGCTTGAAAACCTTGGAAAGCCGCTCCTTATCGCTTGTTTGCAGATAATATTCCCATTCAGACCAAGGCATAATATTGGGGCCCGTGGAGGACGGATCGTGTCTTGTAAACACTTCTCCCGCGCATTTTTCAAATAACTGGCGACAGATAAAGCCGTCCTTATGCTGATTATGATAGAAATTGTTCAGGGTGTTTTGAAAATTGAATATGCTCGACGCATATTTTCCAAACATCACGATAAACGACGAATCCCACATAAACAGATAGTCATGGAACGCGGTATCAATGAAATTGGAAATCAATCGCGCCCGATCGTCCGCCTTTTTCAAATTTCCAAAAGCGGTGCGCCAGGCGAAATCATAGCACGAAATCACGTCCGCGTGACCATCCCAGAAGGGCTTAGGCAGTTGATCCCGAATCTCCTCATAAACGGGAAGCGGCTGATCCTCTGCCTTTTCATTGATAAATTGGTTTTCCTTTACGTAAGGCGAAACCGCGTAGGTAAGCTCATTATTGATTTGATATGGTTCTACAGTCCTCATCTTCTATTCATCAAAAGATCCGCCTTTCAAAAGGAAGGATCCTTTTTATTTCTTTTGTTTGATCATAAAATCCTTCAGCATCGGCAATCCCAATACCGATTGTCGGTGAAAAAGCACAATGCTTTTGAAACCGTTGGAAATTGAATGAGGGATTGGTTGCGCCTCAATCAATTTCCAAAATCAGGCGGTACCGTAGCACACGGTCAGGAGCCTATGGTAAATTCCGCATAATAGGGATAGTGGTCGGATGGATAATCCCCATTGTACATCGAATCGTCATACGTGTGATAGGTCATGACAGCACTGCCGGAGGTCATATAGATCCAGTCGATCGCAGCGGAATTCTTTTTCATATCGGCAAGCTCCCGACAGTCAAAAACATTGAACAAATTGAACTGCTTCAAGTAATTCAACTCGTTCGAATTGCGTTTCGCATTCAGATCTCCCACCAAAACCACGGGAACATCGCCGTAGCCCTGCAGGAAGCGCATCAGGATCTCTGCCTCGGCATAGCGAACGCCGCTTCCTCCCGTGTCCCAGTGGGTGTTCAGCAACAAAAACCGCTCGCCCGTTGCCTTGTCCTCCAGCAACGCGTAGGTGTAGTTTCGGGGATACTGTTGTCCCTCAAGCCTGGAGGGAATGTCCGGTGTGTCGGTCAACCAGTTGCAGCCGGACTCAACGAGGTGGAATCGTTCCTTGGCATACAAGATCGGAACGCCCTCCTTCCCATCCGAAAGATCGGTTCCCACGAAGCCGTAGTACGAGGAGAGCTTGCTTTGCAAGTGGCTCATCCAGGTGCTGTTAACCTCCTGAAGCCCCATTACATCCGGCAAGGAGCGATAGATCGCGTCCATCACGCGGTCAATACGCTTGGAGTTCATGTCGCCCGTGAAAACATTGAAGGTCATCACCGAGTAGCCCGCGGAGGCGTTAACGGGAATGCTTTGATCAATGGTTACCGTTCTCTCATTTTCACGGCTATCGGGATCCACCAACAGCTCTGTTAGCCGCTTGGATGCGTTCACCATGCCCGTCATCGTGCCGCCGTAGGCAACGATATCGCCTCCGTTTCCGCAAATCAAGCCATCGTGACCGTTAACCGCTTCGGTTGCAAGCTCGGTTACAAATTTGGTTTTTCCAATATGGAAGGCGTGGGAGCCGTTGCGGGGCTCACTGTCCTTTTTCACAGTCAGATCATACCCCGTCTTTTCCAGAACGTAACAGTGGAGCCTCTCCGCCATCTCCTTTTCATAAAGAGACGACGCTTCCGGATAAATGATTTCATATTCCCGAACGGACGCTCCGTTAACGGTCAATTTCTCCACGGTGTAATGATACCGCACCACCGACGTCCAACCGCTATCATAGAAAATGTCCTCATTTTTGTGCCCCAACAGAACGTTGACAAGAAAGGAATTGATGGCGTTCTTTAAATTGGACTCGCTTTTTCCGTAAATGACGATCTTTCCGTTCACATACCCAAAGCCGTAATCATATTGCCGAAGACCTTCGCCGAACAGAGCGCTCTCCTCACGATTGGTGCAACCAATGAGAATTTCATGCTCCCATTCGCGATGCTTCTCGCTCTCCGCCAAGATCAAATCGCCCGTGATTACCATTTCGGTGTTGCAGGTGGAGTTGATCATGCTCGCCAGTCGGTTCACCTCGGACATCGTTTCATTTGCAAGCCTTGATGCGTAAACGATCTTAAATTTTGAAGCCTCGGACTTTTGAAACACCTGCCCCTCGCCATCCTCGATAGGCGCTGTATCCGTTGTGGAGTCCTTGCTTTCAACGGTAGGCGACAGCTCTCCGCTCCCCTCCTCTCGGCAAGCCGAGAACGGAACGATCATCAGGAAAATCAGAAGCAGAGAAAGAAATCTTTTCAGCATATCCCGATCCTCATATTCACGACTTTAACGCCGCAACGGCAATCTTGAATTCATCCAGTCTGATTTGCGCCGAATTCAGAGCGTTGTGCAACGTGGAATAGAGCTTGGAGGTATCCTCCGTCATTTCAATGCTGATAATATGCTTCTGGGGGATTTGCGTGATATCGGCGGCGTAATCCAAATCATAGAACGTGGTGGAGAACAGAAGCTCCAGCATTCTCAAATCATCGGGAGTGCCGCAGAATTTATTCAAGCGGAAGGTTTCAAAATACGCGTCGTACAGGCTGGCAGTTCCACCGTAGCGGGAATAGTAGCAAAGCGCGTCAAGAATCTCCGCCGCAACCTCACGGTCGGGAATGGAGGAAAGCAATGCGCCGTGGAAAACGCCCTTGGGAGAGGCAATATTATAGTATTGCGTTTGCTCCTGCGTATATTTGGGAACAGGCAAAACGCCAAAGGTGCAAGCGGTATTCGACAAGCGCAGAGCGGCAGAAAGCGCGGTATAACGGAACAGCGCGTTTCCGTTTTCAAAAACGTTGGAGGCGTGTGTCCAAACGTCGCCCGTCCAAAGCTGCGGGTTTGCCACGTCGTCAACGCCAACGCACTTGCCAACGATATCCTCAATGGCGGAATAAACGGATTGCCAACGGGAGGGATCCGAAACCAGCAGCTCAATCTCACCGTGCTTGCTTTCAACCAGCTTCATACCCGAGCCACTGAAAAGCGCCCATACCAAGCCGGTTCCGCAAATGATTCCGTATGTATCCGCCTCATCCTTTGTTCCGCTGTTATTATTATCCTTATACATACCGTTTGACATCTCAAACAGAATCTCCTGCGTCCACTTCCCTTCGTCCACAAGCTCGTACAGAGATCCGTATGTATCATCATAGCCTTGCGCGCTATATACGCTTGCATTGAACAGGAACGCGCCCGTCCGCAGCTGGTCCACAAAGGAGAAATCCCCTTCAATCATATAGAGGGAATCTCCAACCATCAGCTGCTCCTGAATCATCTGATCCCAGTAGGGCGCGGACAAATTCAAGCTTTGGAGCGGCAAAACGTCCAGATAAATGCCCTTGGTCAAGTAAGAGAACTGCTGATCGTTGGTGTAAACAGCCAAATCGGCAACGTGCATATCCGCCAGCACGCTCACCTCAAGCGAGCTGAGCTCTATCTTTTTCATTTTCACGTTTACACCGTGAATATCGGACATAAACACGTTTCGCTTGTAGGCAGCCTCCTGGATTACGGAGCCATTGCCCGCCTTGTAGTTTTCGTCCACCATGTAATAATCCATGAATTGTCCGGTTCCCGCAAACACAAAGTCGCGGTCGTAGGTTTTTGCTTTCGGCTTATAAAGGACTTTGGGATCGGTTTCCACGGGCTTGGTTCCGTTTCCGGAGGAGTCCCCACCGGTTGCGGCATCCCCATTGGTTGTGTTGGTGCCGATTTCGCCGCTTTCTGTTGATCCCGGTGTTGTTTCCCCACCGCACGAAACAGTTGAAATCAGACAAAACAGGCTCAACAGCACGCAAAGCATTGATTTCAAATACGTTTTCATTTCGTTTTCCTCCATTTTATAATTATTTGTTTTCAGACCTGAAAGGTTGCAACCACCGGGTTGTGATCCGAGATATACACGCCATTTTCAGGGATATCCTCCACCAAATGACTCTCGAAGCAAGGAAGGCTGGAAAAAATGTAGTCGCATTTATAGGTTGGCACACGCGTTCCGTAGCCATGGAAGGTTCCGGGCAAATCTGCCGTTGCGTCGAGCAGGGGAAGCTCCCGATCCTCGAGGAACGCGCAAACCGAGGGCGTTCCCGGGTGCGAATTGAGATCACCGCACACGAAGATCGGCTCGCCCGCGTATGCCTTCAGCATTTCCATGATCTGCTTGGTTGCCGACAGCTTGGCGTTCGCGCCAACGTGATCGGCGTGCATATTAACGAATTGGTAAACCCGTTCCGCTTCCGTATCGTGCAACCGCGCCCGATGATAGCTTCTGGGGTATTTACTTTGATCCCCTCCGTAGGTAGAGCCCGGTACGTTGGGTGTGTTTGAAAGCCACCCGCTTTCAAAATCAATCAACTGAAATCGCTCCGTTTTATAAACAATGGAGTTTCCCACCGAATGGAAATCCCGATGGCATCCGCAACCGAGAATGGTATATTCGGGCAAATTTTTTCGAAGAAACGCCCGCATTTCATCATTGTCCTCCTGAAAGCCAATCAGATCCGGCGCCTCATCGCGAATCGCTTTCAATATGCGAGGCGTACGAAAAAAGAATTGGTTCACCCCATCTCCTGGCGAATTCACGCGCAAATTAAAAGTCATCACTTTTAACATCAGCTCAGCTCCTTTCCTATCACAAAAATGTATTTTACAACTTTATTATACACTTTAATCCACCTTTTGAAAATCACGATTTTAAAGATTGTTATCTTGTTTTTTATTTTTTCGTCAAATGCACTTGCCATATACTTTCTTTTATGCTATACTAATTACGTGAACTGATTTTTGGAAATGGTAAAACTCAGGTTATATGGAGGGAGCAGATGCATTACTCTTGGGAACATAGGAGCTTCAATGACCAACCGCAAAAGCATCAAAAGGTTTTTAAACCTTCCGAGCTGTTACAATTCAGCGATCATTATTTTGAGGATTACATTAACGCAAAGCAAGAGCCAACCGATCAATTCTTCCTATCCCCTCAACCCTTGCGATTCGGCATCCATCACTGCCACCCCGCGTATTCTTTTGTCAACAGAATCACCTTCGGCTACTGTTTTCATTATATCATGAGCGGAAAGGCATGGGTTGGAGACAAATCGGTTGGAGCGGGTGACATTGTTTTTTACCATCAGGATCACGTGCATAACTTCGCATCCGATTCCTCGGATCCATGTTGCTACGCGTGGGTCATCTTTTCCTGCACGAACAGCAATGAATTGTTGAAAAGCCTGCAGCTCCCCGCGCATAATCTGATTTTTCACTCGGACAATTCCTCCGAAATTTATAAATTATTCTACGAAATCATGTACACGGATTTTGAAACCCACTCGCTGGAAATGTTAACAGCCTCCTATCTTCTCAGAATCTTAAATCTCTCAATTCCAAGCCACGTTTCGGAATCGTTGTTCACGCCGCATTCGCGCACCAACTATATTGATTATGCGTTGAAGTATATTACGGATCACCATTCCGACCCCAATTTTTCCATCAAGAATCTTGCCAAATCCATTGGTTTATCCCCCGTTTATTTCGGCACGCTGTTTAAAAAAGTCATTGGAGATTCCCCCGCGCATTTTTTGAATTCCTACCGCATCAGAGCAGCCCAAACGCTTCTCAATGCCACCGGTCATACCATACAGGAAATTTCATTTCTGGTAGGATTTCAAAGCTATCAGCGCTTTTTCGAGCTGTTTCGCAAATACGTTGGCATGACGCCCTCCGAATACCGTAAAAAGCACAATTCCGAACAGCAACACAACCCTTGAGTGAGAAAACAATTTGATACCAATTGACCAACGCCTTGAGAAAAAGAAGTCCCCGATGCGGATTGAATCCGCATCGGGGACTTCTTCTATTTGGTTTCTTGTGCGTTAACGTCCCCCCGCGTGGCCCCTTCCGCCACCGCGGGAGCCTCCGCCGCCACTGCCCCCCGAGGAGGAGGAAATGACACGGCGCGTGACGTGCTTGCCAACAAACATATCGCTTTCCTCGGTCAATTGCAATTTTGCAAAGCGCTCCAAGGGATAATCCACCGATTTCCGCTTCATGGAGTAGGAGATCTTTACGCAAACACAGGCGATCACACCTGCCGCCAGGGACACGGGAAATGCCCAGATCAACGCCTTCAGAAAAGGGTTGGGACGGTCCACTTCGTTTGATGCATAGCCGTCCACCGCGTTCAAATATCCCTTCAGCCCCGCGTCGATCCTTCCCGCCTTCAAATTCTGAAAAACGTTCGGATCGTCCAACAGGGGGTCAACCTCCTCAAGAGCAATCCTTTTCTCACCCATACCGTAGAGGTAGAGATCGTAATAGTACGCCGTGTTGGCATACTGCGTTTTTTCCTGCTTTACCACCAGCAAAATCAGATCCTCCGTGGCGCTCATTTCGTGGAGCCGCAGAAAATCCTCTCCGATAAAATTATCGCTTTCGTAGAGGGAGCTGTAAACGTACATCGCAACGGGAAACCCCAGCCGAAGGCTCAGGCTCTCTGCCTGCTCGGTCAGCTCCTTTTCCTGCGCCACCGTCAGAAGATCCGCCGCATCGGTGAGATACGGAATCTCCCCATCGGCACACACGGGAAGAACCGCCGAGAAGCTCAGCAAAAGACAAGCGCACAGCAAAAAAACGTATCTTCTCATCACAGCAGACCTCCGATCAGCGACAGCAGCGCTGTTCCCACAGCCGTTACGATCCCCAGAAGCACAGCCAGCTTGGGATAGCTGATGGGCAACTCTCCGTAGATCTTTCCCGTATGTCCGTTCATGGCGTATGTATAGGTTTTGCCGCTTTTGTGGTTATAGGTGAGCATCCAGATGGGCAGAAGCGAATACTCCCAATGGCTCTGTTGCAGCTGCATCTGACTGCCCATTATCGAAACCGTGTTGTAGCCCATCACGGTGGCTCGCAGAAGCTGATTGGAATATTCCTGCATCCGCTCCCGAACCTCAACGCTGAGAGCTTCCCTCTCGATATTTCGCTTTTTTGCCAGATATCCCGACAGCAGGGGCATGGAAAAGGGCTGCAGCGCCTCCGACGGGTATGGCAGAATTCCCTCCAGCATTCGCTTGTCTGCCTCGGAGAATGCCGACGAGGTGATGTCCTCAAAATGGATGTTACCCTTACGGTGGATTCGATAATTGGAGGTTTCGGTGTACTCAATGTTGCCGCTTCTCCATTGGCGGATCCGTGTGGCGTGGGCTTGCATTGCGCTTTCCGAATCGGCGTCGGTGATCCAGAAGGGATAGTAAATTCCCGTGATCCGCTCCACCTGCTCCGCTGCGAAAAAACCGCGCGGTACAAACCATTTCTTTTTCGCGAATTTCAGAAAGAGCGACTTTGCCTCATCCTTATCGTAACGAAAAGGCACGATCAGCTTGGGGCACATTTCCCCCGTCAGCCGCCCCACCAGGACAATGGGATTGTGACAGTAGAGACAGGTATCCGCAGCCGTATGCTCGTCCGCCGCCACCTCCGCGCCGCAATGGGGACAACGGTATTCATTCATGTGGGCGTTGTAGTCCTCCTCCCGAGCGGCTCTTTCCCGTTCAGCCTCGGCGGTATTCGACTGCAGAACCTCCGCCTCGGTAAATTCCGAAAGGCAGAAGCCGCAGGCAAACGCCTGCTTTTCGGCAGAAAACTCCAGCCCCGCTCCGCAGTTGGGACATTGGTAAACAATGGCATTTTCCATGACGTCGTCTCCTTTTCGGTGCTTTTACTAAACGCGCCTCCGTTATGCGCGGCGACTACCGCACTCCGAGCAGAACTTGGCACCCGCGGCGTTCTTTGCGCCGCACTCGGAGCAGAACCACTCTGCCGCAGGCTTGGGATTGCCGCATTCCGAGCAGAATTTCCCGTTGTTGGTATGACCGCAGGAGCAGACCCATCCCCCCTGCGCGGCGGGCTTGGGATTGCCGCAATCGGAGCAGAATTTTCCGCTGTTGGTCTGACCGCAGGAGCAGGTCCAGCCTCCGGCCGCTTGAGCGCTTTGCGCTCTTTGCATCTGCGCCTGATTGGAGGCGGACGCCGCGGCGGCAAAGTTACCGCCCGCATTCATGCCCATGCCGATGCCCATAAACGCCTGCGCCGAGCCTGCGGTGTTGCTGCCCGCGCTCTCAATGCCTCTGGCAATGGCGCCCTGCACGTAGCCCTCGCGAACGGCGGCGTCTCCCAGCATCGCGCCCTGATTGCGCATATTGATCAGCTTCTGCGACTCCTCGTCGTAGCTGATTCCCTTGATGCCAACAGACAGCACCTCGAAGCCGCGCATGGATTTCCAGCTCTCGTCCAAGGCGTTGGCAAGATAGCGGGACACTGTGGGCGCCTGCGACAAAATTTGAGATACACGAATGCCGTCCACCGACATTTGGTTGACCGATGCCTGGAACGCCTCCAGAAATTCAGACAGATATTGCTCATTGATATCGTTGATGTCTACCCGCGTCTCGCTTTTGGGGATCACCTCGGTATAAAACTTGATAGGGTCGGTGATCTTGATGGAATAGGTTCCGTGGGCGCGAAGGAACAGCTCGCTGTTGTAGAAGTTATCGAAGTAATTGATGGGAGCGGGAGTACCGAAACGAATCCCCTTGATCTCCTGCAAATTGATAAAGAACGCCTGCTGCTTGCCGGAGGGAGTTCCCGAGAACTTGATCCGCGAGAAGGCATCCTTCAGCATTGCGCCGAACTGTCCGTTGAACAGCGAGGGCTCTGCAGAATTTTTTACGGTGTAGTAGCCCTCCTCGGCGGTGTAGTCCACAATTCTACCGCCGTCCACCAGAATCATGAACTGGTTGGGATATACGTGGATCACCGAGCCGTCGGTGATGAGATCAGAATTGCCGCGACGGTTGTTGTTGCGCTTGTCGGTTCTCACCTTCACACCCTTGGTGAACACCGTGCTGCCGTCCATACGGTCAGCCTCCAGAACCTCCAGCCATTGGTCACCAAGGGTGCCGCCGATGGCGTTGTTAAATGCCTTGATAATTCCCATGCTTCATTCCTCTTTTCTTTTTGATTCATTTCTGCCAACGAGGGCAAGATACTCCTCGTAGGTACAGAGCATCCGAACCGCAGCCAGCAGCGCGTTGGGGGTCATGCCCGAGGGAAGCCCCAGCCCCGCGGCAAAGGCATCTCTCGCCTCGGCGCTGTTGCTGCCGCCGGTGAGTCCGTCGATATAAAAGTCGGTTTTGGAAAGGGGATTTTCCGAAAGCCTACGGGAGATCTCTCCGTTTGCGTAGGGCTCAAAAAGCTTATGGAGCAATTCCCTTTCCATGCCCTCCACACCGAGAATTCCCTCGGCGGAGGCTGTTTTTTTGCGTTTTTCCACACCCTCAATCCGAGGGACGTATAAATGGATCAGCCGATCGGCGGGAATGCATGAGGTGATCCTGGATCGGATCAGCTTCCCCGCGCCGTCGCTGTCGGTCAGCACGATCAACGGGTTTTTTTTTGCCAGCGCCCGAAAGAGCGTGGTCTTTTCCCGTTGGTTAAACAGCCCGAACCCATCGGTGGTGAGGATCTGCGCGCGGATCACGCTCTCCAAGCGCAATCGGTCATATCTTCCCTCCACAATCACGGGATACGGGATCAAAAGTCTTTCATCCGTCATTTCACTACGATAAAATAGAACAGCACAAGCAAGCCCAGCGCGATACGGTAGACACCGAAGGGCGCAAAGCTATGACGCTTCACAAAGTCGGTGAGGAAGCGGATCGCCATCATGGAAACCACAAAGGAGACCACGAAGGAAACGCCGAGAATCCCCCAACCGATCAGGGGCATGGTCACCGCGCTTTCCGCAAGAAAGCCCAGAAAACCCAGCACCTTGATGCCGCCCGCCCCCACCATCACGGGAATCGCCATAAAGAAGGAGAACTCCGCCGCGGCGGTACGGGAAAGCCCCAACAGCATGGAGCCGAGGATCGTGGAGCCGCTTCGGGAGGTGCCCGGAACAATGGCAAGAATCTGAAACAAGCCGATCCAAAGCGCCTGCAGGCAGGTGATATCGGCAACCGTTTCCACCCGCACCTCTCGGGCTCGGTTGAAGCGTTCCAGGAAAAGGAACGCAACGCCGTAAACGATCAGCGCCACCGCCACCACGTAGCCGTTGAACAGCCAACCGTCGATGTCCTTGCCCGAAAGCTCCTCCAGCAGTTTGTCTCCCACCACGCCAACAAGCCCTGCGGGGATGCAGGAGATCACAACCTTGAGCCAAAGAGAGAGACTTTCCCGCCGCACGTAGGCGGATTGATTGCGCTGGAATGGCCACAGCTTCCTCCAAAAAAGGACTACCACCGCAAGGATGGCGCCAAGCTGAATGACCACCTCGAACATTTCGTTGAACTCCTCCAGAAGGAGGGCGTTTTCGGTGAAGCCAAAGGGCAACCATTCGCCCAAAAGGATCAAATGCCCCGTGGAGCTGACGGGCAGCCATTCGGTAATTCCCTCCAAAATACCGTAGAGAATCGCCTTCAAAAGCTCAATCACCGCAGTCATATGCCACTCCCTTCAGCCGATCCTTGGCGCGAAGATCCAGTCCCCTCCCCGTTGCCGCGCGGAGGATATCCCCCTCCTTCACCTCAAAGGGAACGCGACACCAGTAGATCATGGAGGGATGAGGCGCCGACTCCAGAGAAGCGCCGTCGGCACCGTACAGCTCGGTAACGGTGAAGCCCTTGCCGATTCTACCGGGGGAGATCAGCTCGGCGTCCTCGCCAACGCTCACCTTGTTGCGCTGCATAAAGCGATACAGTCTGCCATGCTCATTCACCTCTGCCACCCCTTTCTCCGTAATAGCGTTGATTTCTTCTTCAACGTATGCGGTGGCGGTGGAAAAATATGCCTTTTCGCGAATATAGCCGCAAGCGCTCACCAATTGGGGATTCTCCATGGGGTGATCGAAAAAGAAGCCCGTGCCGTATTCCCGATGGGAAACGCTTTCCAGCTCCTCCAGCCACGCGGGATCATAGCGGTAAGCTGCGGGATCCTTGGCGTAGGCATCCATTGCCATACGATAGGCATTGGTGACAACTGCGGTATAATATGCGCTCTTCATGCGACCCTCAATCTTAAAGGAGGCGATTCCACTCTCCATCAGCTCGGGGATATGCTCAATCATACACATATCCTTGGAGGACAGAATGAAGGTGCCGAGGTCGCTCTGCTCAATGGGGAACGGCATATCGGGGCGCTTTTCCTCCACCAGGGAATAATTCCAGCGGCAGGGCTGGGTGCAGGTGCCTCGGTTGCCGTCCCTGCCGTTGATGGCGTTTGCAAGAAGACATCTGCCGCTGTAGGAAATGCACATGGAGCCGTGAATGAAGGTCTCGATCTCCACCGCGGGATCCAGTTCCCTACGGATAGCAAGAATTTCCCGCATGGTCAGCTCCCGCGCCAAAACCACTCTTTTTGCCCCCAGCGCGGCGTATGCCCGAGCCGCCGCCGAGGATACGATGCTTGCCTGGGTGGAGATATGAAGCTCCATGTGAGGCAAAAGCTCCTTCACGGTGGCAAGGGTTCCCAAATCCGCCACGATCATAGCGTCGATGGCGCAATCCTGCAGAGCCTTGAGATATTCCCTCAGGCGAGGGTACTCATCCTGATGGGGCATGGTGTTCACCGTGAGATAAAGCTTTTTCCCGCGGGCGTGAACGTAGTCCACCGCCTCATAAAGCTCCTCAACGGTAAAATTATCGGCGGCGGAGCGCATTCCAAAGGAGCGCCCCGCAAGATAAACGGCGTCGGCTCCGTAGAGGATCGCCGCCTTCAGCTTTTCAAAATTTCCCGCGGGAGAAAGAAGCTCGGGCTTTTTGACAATGCTCATTACGGAGTGAGACGGTTGGGGCCTCTGAACAGGAACTCGGCTTCCTTAATGGAGAGACCCAGGAAGAGCATGGTGAGACGGTCGATACCGAGACCGAAGCCGCCGTGAGGAGGACAACCGTAGCGGAAGAACTGGAGATAAAATTCCACGTCTGCCGCCAGACCCTTTTCGTCTGCCTGCTTTTTCAGAACGTCGAAGCGATGCTCACGAACGGCGCCCGTGGTGATCTCACAGCCTCTCCAGATCAGGTCGTAGCCCATGGGTACGCCCTGATCGTCACGCATATGGTAGAAGGCTCTTTCCTTGGCATCGTAGTCGGTGACGAACAAAAACTCGCTGCCGTACTTCTCCATAGAGTACTTGGCACACAAATGCTCTGCCTCGGTGGTCAGATCTCCTTTGGCATCCTCGGCAACGGTGTAGCCGTACATTGCCTCCAGCTCGGCGTAGAGATCCTTCAGCTTGATGCGGGGGAACGGAACGGTGGGAACGATCACCTCCTTGTTGAAGAGGCGCTTGATATCCTCGCCGTGCTTCTCGGCAACCTTGGCAAAGGCGTACGCCAGCAGCTCCTCCTCCATGTGCATCACCTCCTCGCAGGAGGTAACGTAGCTGAACTCCAGATCGAAGCCCGTGAACTCGGTGGCATGCTTATTGGTGTAGGACTTTTCGGCGCGGAACACGGGACCGGTTTCAAAAATACGGTCCAGACCCGACGCCATTGCCATTTGCTTATAGAACTGCGGCGACTGCGCCAGATACGCCTTGGTGTCGAAATACTTCACCTCAAACACCTCGGAGCCCGACTCACTTGCCGCGCCGATGAGCTTGGGGGTGTGGATCTCCACGAAATTGCGATTCACCAGAAATTCTCGCATGGAATTGGTGAGGGTGGTCTGCATTTGAAGCATGAGATGATTCTGCTCACGGCGCAGGTCGATCCAGCGAAAGTCCATTTTGGAATCAATCTCGGAATCATCCTTAATGGGGAGCGCATCGGCAACCGAGTGGATGGTCATGGCGTCGGGAAGCATTTCGATACCGCCCATCTTCACGTACTCGTTGGCAACCACCTCGCCCTCAACGGTAACCACCGAATGAATGGTGAGCTGATCCACAAGCGCCGCCAGCTCGGGATACTTTTCCTTCTCCAGCGTGACCTGCAGCTTTCCCGTGATATCACGAATCACCAAAAAGGCCATGGTGCGCTTGTTACGCAGATTTTCCACAAAGCCGCTGATGCTGTGGCGGCAACCGGTGGTAATGTCCTTGATGTAGGTTCTGTTCATTGTATTTTCCTCACTTTTCGTTGATTGTTATTGCCTTAAAATTCGGTGCGGATACGCTCGGTGTAGGCGCCCGCGATGGCTTCCTCCACCAGTGCCTCAAAATCCAGTCGGTTCTGTTGCTCCAGTACCTTGGAAAGCTCGGGACGGGTGCGGGGATGCTTGGGAGTGAAAACGGTGCAGCAATCCTCGTAGGGCTGAATCGACGTTTCAAAGGTGTTGATCCGACGGGCGATCTGAATGATCTCCTCCTTATCAAGCCCGATGCAGGGACGGAAAACAGGCAGGGTTGCCACGGGATCGGTGACTCCCAGCGCCTGCATGGTCTGAGACGCCACCTGACCCAAGCTCTCTCCCGTGATCAGTCCGCCACACTCATACTTGTGGGCAAGCCGGTCGGCAATCGCCATCATATAGCGGCGCAGGATCAGGGTGAAGTAATCCTCCTCACAGTTTTTCACCAGCTCCTCCTGAATGTGGGTGAGCGACACCACGTGGAGGTTGAAGGAGCCTGCGTATTGGGAAACCAGCCGCGCCAGCTCCACCACCTTTTCTCTTGCCCGCTCGCTGGTATAGGGGAAGGACTCAAAGTGAACCGCCTCCAACTGCACGCCGCGCTTGGCGATCATATATCCTGCCACAGGGGAATCAATTCCGCCCGACAGCAGAAGCATCGCCTTGCCGTTGGTTCCAACGGGCATTCCGCCCGCGCCCTTGAATTGACCCGCGTGGATGAATGCCTTGAACTCGCGAATCTCCACGCGAACGGTGACCTCGGGGTTATGCACGTCCACTCTCAAGCGGGGCATCACACCGAGAATGGCGCCGCCAACCTCAGCGGAAATCTGCGGTGAATTCAGAGGAAAACGCTTGTCTGAGCGCTTCCCCTCCACCTTGAAGGTCTTCTTTCCCTCCAAAAATTGCGGAAGGTAACTCTTGGCGGTTTCCAAAATCTGCTCCATATCCTTCTCGCAAACGGCGCATCGGCTGATGGCAACGATGCCGAACACCCTGGATGCCGTTTCAAACATTCCATCCAGATCGGCGTCCTCCTCCAGCGGATCAATGATGATCGTGCTTTGGGAGCGAGTGATCTCAAATTTTCCGAAATGCTTCGCGCGGAAGCGAAGGGTTTTCAGAAGGGTGTCCTCAAAGAAGCGTCGGTTGGCGCCCTTGAGAACGATCTCTCCATACTTACACAGTAAAATCTCTTTCATAATTCCTCGTCCTCGTCCTCATCCTCGTCCCAATCGCCGTCCTCATCCTCCTCAACGGGCTCGGCGTTGCGGTAGGCATCCAGCACCTCGGTGGCTCTTTCCAGATCCTCGGGAAGCACGTAGATATCGCTACCATACCGATTGTCGCCCGAAAGGATCCGCATCACGGAGCCAACGCCGCGGTCATGGGTGATGTAAGGGATTCCCTCCCCCTCCAAAATCGAGCACAGCACCGACAGCTCAATATCATTGTGAGCGGCGGTCAGGTGCGCCACATCATCCTTCTGAACAGGCTTGTCCAATCCAAACAAATGATCGAATGCCATTTTCTTGCACCTCAATTCTCATAATAGTTGGGGAACAGCTTCTCCCAAACCTTGGCGCACCCAATGGTATCGGCAATGGAGGTGTGCGCCACACCGTCCCATTCCACGCCAAGGCAAGCCATGGCGTCGCTGAGGGAGGCGTGATTCAATTCGGGGTGATGCTCCTGAATATACCTTACGTATTCGTTGGCGGCGCAACGGGTCTTTTTTCTCAGCTGCTCCCGCTCCTTCTGGGTATCGTAGATGTACTTGATGTGACTGAAATCGGTGGAAATTCCGTAAGCGATCAGCACGTCGGCGTTGGCAAAAATCTCCTTGATCTCGGGAATCAGATCGGTAAGATAGGGAGAGTCCGCCACCATCTCGGGCGTGATCCCGTGAATTTTTTCGGTCTTCTTCCATTTCTTTGTGTGCGCGGGCTTTACAAGGGTATCCATGATCAGCTTGCCGTTGCCGTCCAGAATGGAAATCGAAATAATCTCGTCGTGATCGTAAACTCCGGTCAGCTCCAGATCGAAGAACAGCACCCGCTCCCGCTTCATGTGGTAATGCTCCGCGCGGTGACGGTCGCCCTCTTCCCTTCTCACGGCAAGATCCGCCTCAAAGCATTTTTGGCAGAGCTTGCGACGGTAGCGGATATCCTTTCCGCACTCCACGCACATGAGAGGCTGGCGAATTGCCGACGCCTTATCGTAGAAATAGATCACGCTCTTGTCGTTGCGGAGCGTGTAGGCAATGGGCTTCTCCACCACGTCATAGTGCATCTGAGAAAGGCGCTCCTTGGTGTAGTAACCGCAGGTTGCTGCCCGCTTGGTGCTCATGCGACCGATCACGGTGCCATCCTCCAGCGTTCGTGTTTCGGTGAAGGCAGGCACCGCAGGGGCATACCAGATCTCGGGAGGAGCCTCCACCACCCGTCGGGGATCAAAATAGTAGACGGTGCTGCCATCCCCCGCAACCGAATAAGCGGCGGGGTCCCCCTTGGGCATCAGATGCATTTTGGTGAGAATCTCCTGGGTGAGATAGTTTCTGCTTTCTGCCTGCTCGGGGGTTAGCTGTGGGATCGACGCACCCGAGGACAGCTTCATTGTTTGTTTCAATTCAATCCTCCTTACCGTCGGAACCGTCCGCAAGCTCGCCTGCGCGTGGCGGCGGTTGCCGGTCCTTCCTAACGGTTTTTGCTCTTTTTGTTTTGAGCGCTCCCTCGGCTGTTTTTTCACCGAAAGAAGCATACCATATAATTATAGCACATTTCTCAATGATATGCAAGAGGGAGAATTCAATTCCCATCATTTTTTCGCCGCTTTTCGGCGTCTATTTCCCGTTTTTTTTGTTGTTTTTAGAATGAGTTTTGTTCTTATTATTTCTTTTTCGACCGTGGGACTTCATTTCCCGCAGCATAGAAAGCGCGCGATCCACACCTCCTACCTCGTTGATCAAGCCGTAGCGAACCGCCTCCTCCGCCTCCAAAACCGAGCCGCAATCGTTGGCAATCTGATCGGGACGGAGCATCAATTGGGTGAGAACCTCCTCCTTGGCATGGGAGTGGGCGCAGATAAAGCGAACAATCCGATTCTGCATTTCACTCATATAACGGAAGGATTGCGGAACCCCGATCACCGTTCCGCTCACCCGCACGGGATGCACCATCATGGTTGCGCTGGGAACAATAATCGAATGCCTTGCCGCCACAGCCAGCGGCACGCCGATAGAATGGCTTCCTCCAAGCACAAGGGAGACGGTTGGCTTTCGCATGGAGGCGATCATTTCCGCAATGGCAAGTCCCGCCTCCACGTCTCCGCCCATGGTGTTCAAAAGGATCAGCAAACCGTCCACGCAGTCGTCCTCCTCCACCGAGATCAGAAACGGCAGCAAATGCTCGTATTTGGTTGCCTTCTGCCCCTCGGGCAACAGGTAATGCCCTTCTACCTGCCCGATGATTGAAATGCACTCAAAGCGCTCCCGCGGGTTTTCCACGCGCCCAACGCCCAACCGCTCCAATTGCTCCAACCGATCCCGCAGATCATTGGTGTTTGCCTCTTGTTTTTCATCTTTTTCCATATTTTACCACTTCTTTTTACCCTTTTCCTCTTTTTATTCTATTGTGAACAAGAAAAAACTTGAATATGCATGGGGAATTATTGAAAAACAGTCTTTACAATTCGAAAAAAAAATGGTATAATAGAGGTGTATGGGCTTTGAGTCCACAGAAAACTATTACGATCGAAAGAAAGGTCTCTGATACTATGGAAAACAAAATCTTAGTTGAAACCTCCGCGAGACACATTCACCTCACCGCCGAAGCCGTTGAAACCCTTTACGGCAAGGGCGCAGAGCTTACCGTAAAGAAGATGCTTAGCCAGCCCGGTCAGTTCGCAACCGGAAACGATAAGATCACGCTGGTTGGCCCCAAGGGCACTCTTGCCGTCAGCGTTCTCGGTCCCACCCGCCCCTCCAACCAGGTGGAGCTTTCCTATACCGATGCCCGCACACTGGGCTTGAAGTCTGTTCCCGTTCGTGAGAGCGGCGACGTTGCAGGCACCCCCGGCTTGAAGCTGGTTGGCCCCGCAGGCGAGATCGAAATTTCCGAGGGTGTGATCATTGCAAAGAGACACATCCATATGACTCCCGCCGATGCGGAAGTGTTCGGCGTTCAGGACAAGCAGGTTGTTTCCGTGAAGATCACCAACGATTCCCGCACCACCGTGTTCGGTGACGTGGTTTGCCGCGTGAACCCCAATTTTGCTCTGGCAATGCACATCGACACCGATGAGTGCAACGCCGCAGGCGCATTCGGCGAGGTTTACGGCGAGCTGATCAAATAATCAAGGTCATGAAAATCGTCTTTCAGGGTGATAGCATCACCGATGCAGGCAGAGACAAAAGAAACTACCATAACATGGGCAACGGGTATCCCAAGTATGCCTCCGCGCTGATCGCGGAAGGCTTTCCCGAGATCTCCTTTGAGTTCATCAATCAGGGAATCAGCGGAAACCGCACCGACCAGCTTTTTGACCGTCTCTACCCCGACGCCATCGCGTTTGAGCCCGATATCATTTCGATCCTCATCGGAATCAACGACATCTGGCACCGCTACAGCGCCAATCGAATCGAAACCACCAACGAGCAGATCGAAACAAACTATCGCGCCATTCTCACCCGCCTCAAAAAGCAGACCAACGCCAAGATCGTGATGCTCTCTCCCTACGTGTTGGATGCCGAGGACAAGGAGCATCTGAGAGAGGATCTGAAAAGCGTTCTCCCCATTGTTGAGCGCTTGGCAGAGGAGTTTGCCGACGTTTATATTCCGCTGAACCGTCACTTTGAGGAAGCGGTGAAAACACAGCCGGAGCCCAGATACTATTCGGCGGACGGTGTACATCCCAATGCCAACGGCGCAGAGTTCATCGGAAAGCTCTATTATGAGGCAGTTGCCCCTCTTTTGCGGTAAAACGCAACCATCAAAAAAGTTATCAAAAATCAAAAAAGGAGATAAAAACAATGAGCAATGTAAGTGAATGCCCTTACGCAATGAGCACTGAAGTTCAGCACCAGTGCGTAGTCACCAAGGGCTGCGATCACGGTCCTGCTCCCCTGCCCGAGGAAGGCAAGTGGATCCAGGCAAAGCAGATTACCGATATTTCCGCGTACACCCACGGTGTGGGCTGGTGCGCACCTCAGCAGGGAGCCTGCAAGCTCTCTCTGAACGTGAAGAACGGTATCATTGAGGAGGCTCTGGTGGAGACCATCGGCTGCTCCGGTATGACCCACTCCGCGGCAATGGCTGCCGAGATCCTTCCCGGCAAAACCATTCTTGAGGCGCTGAACACCGACCTGGTGTGCGATGCCATCAACACCGCTATGCGTGAGCTTTTCCTCCAGATCGTGTACGGCAGAAGCCAGTCCGCGTTCTCCGAGGGCGGTCTCGTGATCGGCGCGGGAATGGAAGACCTTGGCAAGGGTGAAAGATCCATGGTTGGAACCATGTACGGCACCAAGGAAAAGGGCGTTCGTTACCTGGAGATGACCGAGGGCTACTGCACTCGTATGGCTCTGGACGCCAACAACGAGGTGATCGGCTACGAATTCGTTTCTCTTGGCAAAATGACCGACTTCATTAAGAAGGGCATGGAGCCCAATGAGGCTTATGAGAAATCCAAAGGCACCTACGGTAGATTCAATGATGCTGTAAAGTACATTGACCCCCGTAAAGACTAAGAAGGAGGGAATGTATCATGGCAATGTTTGAAGGTTACGCAAGACGCGAGGCAAAGATCCTCGCAACCCTGAAGGAATACGGAATCAACTCCATCGACGAGTGCAAGGAGATCTGCGATGCGAAGGGCATTGATCCCTACAAGATCGTTGAGGAGACCCAGCCCATCTGCTTTGAAAACGCAAAGTGGGCATACGTTGTTGGCGCGGCAATCGCAATTAAGAAGGGCTGCACCAAGGCTGCCGACGCAGCTGCCGCTATCGGTATCGGTTTGCAGAGCTTCTGCATCCCCGGCTCGGTTGCTGAGAACCGTAAGGTTGGTCTTGGCCACGGAAACCTGGGCAAGATGCTCCTCTCCGAGGAGACCGAGTGCTTCTGCTTCCTGGCAGGTCACGAGTCCTTTGCGGCAGCAGAGGGCGCGATCAAGATCGCTCTGAACGCAAACAAGGTTCGCGTAAAGCCCCTCCGTGTAATTCTGAACGGTTTGGGCAAGGACGCTGCCTACATCATTTCCCGTATCAACGGCTTCACCTATGTGAAGACCGCGTTTGATCCCTACTCCGAGACCGTTACCGTTCTTGAGGAGAAGCCCTTCTCCAACGGCCCCAGAGCAGACGTGAAGTGCTACGGCTCCGACAACGTTCCCGAGGGCGTTGCCATCATGAAGCTGGAGAACGTTGGCGTTTCCATCACCGGTAACTCCACCAACCCCACCAGATTCCAGCATCCCGTTGCCGGCACCTACAAGAAGTGGTGCCAG
>SVSC01000019.1 GCA_015064525.1 Oscillospiraceae bacterium | reverse complement strand
TTTGAAAAGCTGGACGTTCCGCCCACGCTGGTTTCCTTTGCCGTGACCACCGAGAAAACGGGTGACATCGTTTCTCCCGAATTCAAGCAGGCGGGCAACCGCGTGGTGTGGCTGAAGCCCGCCTACGATGAACACGGTTTGCCTGTGGCGGAGTCTCTCATTGCTCTCTTCAACCGCGTCACCGAGCTGATGAGAAGCGGTATTGCCGTTTCCTGCTACACCCCCACGCTGGGCGGTGTTGCCGAGGCGGTTATGAAGATGGCGTTCGGTAACGGTTTTGGCTTCCGTTATGCGGGTGGCTTGACCGTTGAGGAGCTGTTTGGCTATTCCTACGGTTCCTTCCTCCTGGAGGTGAATGCCGATGTGGCAGACGCCGTAACGGTTGGTACCGTTACCGAGGAGGCAAGCATTGTCTACGGTGCGGAGACGCTGGCGCTCACCGAGCTGCTCGGAATTTACGAGGACAAGCTGGAAAGCGTTTACAGCTGCAACATTCCCAACAGCAATGCGCCCATGGAGAACTTCTCCTATGCGGCAACCAAGCGTGCGGCTCCCGCGGTAAAGGTGGCAAAACCCACCGTGCTGATCCCCGCTTTCCCGGGAACCAACTGCGAGTTCGATAGCGCCAAGGCTGTGCGCGATGCGGGCGCTGAGGCAAAGATCCTTGTGATCAACAACCTCACCTCCGCAGGGATTCAGAGAAGCATCGACACCTTCGCGAAGGAGCTGAAGCGTGCGCAGATGATCTTTATTCCCGGCGGTTTCTCTGGCGGCGACGAGCCCGACGGCAGCGGTAAGTTTATCACCGCTTTCTTCCGCAATGCGGCGATCAAGGAGGGAGTTACCGAGCTGCTGGAGCAAAGAGACGGCTTGATGTGCGGGATCTGCAACGGCTTCCAGGCACTCATCAAGTTGGGTCTGGTGCCCTACGGTAAGATCATCGACACCGACGAGACCTGTCCCACGCTCACCTTCAACACCATTGCGCGCCATCAATCCAGAATTGTTCGCACCCGCATTGCCTCCAACAAGTCTCCTTGGCTTGCTCTGACCAACGTGGGCGACGTGTACAACGTTCCGATCTCCCACGGTGAGGGACGCTTCCTTGCCGACGAGGCGCTGATTCGTCAGCTTGCCGAGAACGGTCAGATCGCCACCCAGTACGTGGATGAGAGCAACAACGCCACGGGTGACGTTCACTTCAATCCCAACGATTCCATGTTTGCCATCGAGGGAATTACCTCTCCCGACGGACGCGTGTTCGGTAAGATGGGACACAGCGAGCGTATCGGCGCGGGACTTTACAAAAACGTTCCCGGTGAATACGATATCCGTATGTTTGAGGCGGCAGTAAAATATTTCAAGTAATTGATGAACACGGAGGTTTGATGCAAATGCAGTACAAAACCGATATTGAGATCGCACAGGCGTGTGAAATGGAGCAGATCGGCAAGATCGCCGAAAGAGCCCACGTTCCCGCGGATTTCGTAGAGTACTACGGAAAATACAAAGCAAAAATTGATCTGGCGCTTCTGAATGAAGATCGTCCCAACGGTAAGCTGATCCTTGTCACCGCCATCACCCCCACTCCCGCGGGAGAGGGAAAAACCACCACCACCATCGGTCTTGCCGACGGTCTTCGCCGTATTGGCAAGGATGTGACCGTTGCCCTCCGTGAGCCCTCCCTCGGCCCCGTTTTCGGGGTCAAGGGCGGCGCCGCGGGCGGCGGCTACGCGCAGGTGGTTCCCATGGAGGATATCAACCTTCACTTCACGGGTGATTTCCATGCCATTGGCGCGGCGAACAATCTGCTGGCGGCAATGCTGGATAACCACATTCAGCAGGGCAATGCGCTGGGAATCGACGCAAGAAAGATCACCTGGAAGCGTTGTGTGGATATGAACGACCGTCAGCTGCGTTTCGTAGTGGACGGCTTGGGAGGAAAGGTGAACGGCGTTCCCCGTGAGGATGGCTTTGATATCACCGTTGCCTCCGAGATCATGGCGGTGCTTTGCCTTTCCACCTCCATCACCGACCTCAAGGAGCGCCTCTCCCGCATCATCGTGGGATATACCTACGACGATCAGCCCGTTACCGCCGGACAATTGAAGGCGGCAGGCGCCATGACCGCGCTTCTGAAGGATGCGCTCAAGCCCAATCTGGTGCAAACGCTGGAGGGAACCCCCGCCTTCGTGCATGGAGGCCCCTTCGCGAACATTGCGCACGGCTGCAACTCCGTGATCGCCACTAAAATGGCGCTGAAAATGGGAGATTACACCGTTACCGAGGCGGGATTTGGCGCCGACCTTGGAGCGGAAAAGTTCCTGGACATTAAGTGCCGTATGGCAGGGCTCACACCCGATGCCGTTGTGGTGGTTGGAACCGTTCGCGCCTTGAAAATGCATGGCGGACTTGCCAAAACCGAGCTGGCAGAGGAGAATCTGACCGCTCTGGAGGCGGGCATTCCCAATCTGCTCCGCCACGTATCCAATATTAAGGACGTTTACGGCTTGCCCTGTGTGGTTGCCATTAACCGTTTCCCCACCGACACCGACGCTGAGATTGACTTTATCATCGAAAAGTGCCGCGAGCTGGGCGTGAACACCGTGCTTTCCACCGTTTGGGCGGAGGGCGGCAAGGGTGGAGAAGCTCTTGCGCGCGAGGTGGTTCGTCTTTGCGAGGAGGAGCAGGGAAGCTTTACCTTCAGCTATGAGGACGATCTGACCATTGCCGAAAAGATAGAGGCGGTGGTAAAAAAGGTTTACCGAGGCAGCGGGGTTACCATTCTGCCCGCCGCAAAGAAGCAGATTGCAACGCTGGAGGCGCTGGGCTTCGGAAAATGCCCTGTGTGTATGGCAAAGACCCAGTACAGCTTCTCGGACGATCCCACCAAGCTGGGAGCTCCCGAAGGCTTTACCGTTACCGTGAAGAACGTGAAGATCTCCGCGGGCGCGGGCTTTGTGGTGGTGCTTACGGGCGACATCATGACCATGCCGGGGCTTCCCAAGTCTCCCGCCGCCGAGCGGATCGACGTGGACGAGAACGGCAGGATCACGGGTCTGTTCTGATCAAAGTGAATCACGAATTGCGCCCCCGATGTTACAATCGGGGGCGCTTTTTGAATAAAAGAGTTGACATGACCTCGCTTGGTGTGTTATAATGGAGGAGACCCAAAACGTCGATCACAACGGAGGAAATCCCTATGATGAAACGGTTGTACGATAAAAATCCGATCCTTTTTGCCGTTGCGTGGATCGTTGCCTATTGCGCGCTGATGTCGGTGGGAGACGTTGCTTCCGCAGCCGTTGGCATGGAAAAATCGATCACCTTGCCCGTGGCGCTCTTGCTTTCTGCGGTCTTGCTTGTTTTTTTGAAGAAAAATGATTTGTTGGAGATTCACGGTCTGTGCGCCCCCAAGCGCGGGGCAGGGAGGATGCTTTGGTATTTTCCTGTTCTCCTCATGCTCACCGCTAATCTTTGGTACGGTGTTGCATGGACGCGCGGAGTTGCGGAGACGGCGCTCTATCTTTTCACCATGCTTTGCGTGGGCTTTTTGGAGGAGATCATTTTTCGGGGGCTTTTGTTCAACGCCATGCGCAGGGATAGTCTGGTTGCCGCCGTGATCATTTCCAGTGTCACCTTCGGAATCGGACATATTCTCAATCTGGTCAACGGCTCGGGCGCGGAGCTGATTCCGAATCTTTTACAGGTGGTCTACGCAACCGCCGCAGGACTGATGTTTGTGATGCTCTATTGCCGATCGGGAAGCCTGATCGTTTGTATTGCTTCTCACGGACTTTTCAATGCGTTAAGCGCTTTTTCCAAAGAGGCTCCAACCCTGAACGCGCAGATTCTTTCCTGTGTGGCGCTAACGGCGATCACGGGCGGATACGCTGTTTATCTGATGCTGTCGGGCGGGAAGCCGACGGACGCTTCTTCACAGCGGCATCAGCTTTGAAATGACGATCGGAAACCGACCGTTGAAGATGACAAATTGAAAGGAGAATTCTATGAATTTTACAGAAATTGCCGAAGCGCGGCAATCCTGCCGCAGCTATGATCCCAACCGAGAGGTGGAACGGGAAAAGCTGGAGCGCGTGCTGCAGGCAGCCCGTCTCTCTCCTTCTGCCTGCAACGGTCAGCCCTATCGAATTACCGTTTGCACGGGAGACGCCGCCAAAAAAGTGGCAAGAGCAACCCAAGGGATGGGGATGAATAAATTCACGTCGGATGCCCCTGTGATGCTGGTGATCTCCGAGCAGCCCTACGTTGCCTCGGCGGCGCTTGGCGCAAAGGTGAAAAAGAACGACTACCGTTCCATCGACATTGGCATCGTGGCGGCGTATCTCACGGCGGAGGCAACCGCTCAAGGGCTGGGAACCTGCATTCTCGGTTGGCTGAACGATGAGCAGATCCGTCCCATTTGCGGGGTGGATGGCGCTACCCGTTTGGTGATCTCCGTTGGATATCCGAAGGAAGGGGATCCTCTCCGTGCCAAGAAGCGCAGGCAGATGAGCGATTTGGTGAATTTTGTGGAGTAATCGGGGTCGGATAATTGGGTGCTATGGAAAATTCAACTGCCTCAAAAACCTGAAAAATGACATTTATTAGAATAATTTTTGGTAAATAACTTGCAATTTCGGGTGTTTTATGGTATAAATATAGTGTAGATTTTTGTCTTTTAATATCAATTCTGTGATTGGAGAAAAAACATGAAAAAATTTCAAACGTTTGGTGTGATGATTGATATGTCCCGCAACGCGGTGATGAACATGGAGAGCCTGAAGCGCTTTTTGCAGCTTTTGAAAAAAATGGGCTACAATTGTGTGATGCTCTACACCGAGGATACTTACGAGGTAGACGGTGAGCCCTATTTCGGCTACCTGAGAGGTCGCTATTCCAAGGCGGAAATGAAGGAGATTGATGCCTTTGCCACCTCCCTTGGCATGACCGTGATTCCTTGCATCCAAACCCTGGCGCATCTGAACGCGATTTTCCGTTGGGGCAAGTTCCCGCTGGATTGTGACGATATTCTTCTCACCGACGATGAACGCACCTATGAGTTGATCGACCATATGTTCGCAACCCTTTCCGAGTGCTTTGTGTCCCGCAAGATCCACATCGGTATGGATGAGGCGCATATGCTGGGGCGCGGTAAGCATCTGGATCGCCACGGCTACGAAACGGTGAACACCATTATGAAGCGGCATCTGGCGCGTGTTTGCGAGATCGCCAAGAAATACGACTATGAGCTGATGCTGTGGTCGGATATGTATTTCCGTCCATGGAACAACGGTAAATACACCGTTCCCAAGTGCGAGGTGCCTCGGGAGGTTGTGGAGTCCCTGCCTGAATCGGTGATTCCCGTGTACTGGGACTACTACCAGAGCGAGGAGTCGATTTACAGCGGCATGATCGAGAATCACAAGCAGCTTTCCAAAAAGACCTGGTTCGCGGGCGGCGCCTGGAGCTGGTACGGTATGATTCCCTATAACCGTTTCACCGTGGAGTCCATGCTCCCCGCGCTGGATGCCTGCAGAAAGCACGGCATTAAGAACGTGTTCATGACCATGTGGGGCGATGACGGCGCCGAATGCTCCCACTTCTCTCAGTTGCCCTCTCTTTTCTATCTGGCGGAGTATGCCAAGGGCAATACCGATGAGGCGAGCATCAAGGAAAAATTCAAGCGCATGATCGGAATCGACTATGACGAGTTTATGAATATCGACCTTCCCAACGACGTTGTGGAATATCAGGGCAGACCTCGCAATCCCTCCAAGTATATGCTCTATTCCGACTATTTCAACGGCTTCCTGGATCCCACCGTATGTCTCGGCGCAGGTGAAAAATATAAGGGCTATGCCGAAAAGCTTCACGCAACCGCCAAAAAGAGCCGTCGCTATGGCTACGTGTTCGACGCGGCTGCCAAGCTGTGCGACGTGCTTGCCATCAAGTATGAGCTGGGCGTTCGCACCCGCAAGGCGTATGACGCAGGTGACAAGGAGGAGCTGAGACGCTTGGCGGAAAACGAATATGCCAGCCTATGCAAGCTGATTCCCGTTTTCGCGAGAGCCTTGGAAAAGCAATGGATGGTCGACAACAAGCCGCACGGATTTGACGTGCAGGATTTGCGTATGGGCGGTCTGATCTACCGTACCGACGCTTGCCGTCGCCGTTTGCTGGATTACGTTAACGGAAAGCTGGATCGCATCGACGAGCTGGAGGAGGAGATTCTTCCTTATAACCGCGAGCCCGGTCAGAGCGTGGTGTTCAACCGCGCGCCCATGGCGTCAACCGTGAACGTTCTTCACCACAACCATAATTTCCGCTGAGGACGAATGCGATATGAAGGACATTCCGAGCGAGTTTCGAACAACCCCCATCGTTTACGCGGTGGGGAAGAGCTACCGGATCATCGTTCCCGTTTCCCGCGAAACCGTGATGTGGGTTATGGTGGGGGATCGGTGCTTCTACGATGATTCCAACGGGATCCTCCGATCCGCCAACACCACCCACCGCATGACGGTTCCCGCAGAGCTGTTGGATCGTGAAAAGCGCTATACCGTTTGCTATCGCGTTATTCACAAGCGCAAGCCTTATTTCACCGAAAGCGGTGAGGTGCAGCGCTATGAGTCCGAGTTCCGTCCCGTAATCGGCACCCCCATTCGGCTCTATCACATTGCCGATGCCCACAATCTGGTGGATGAACCCGTGTCGGCAGGGCGGTACTTTGGGGATCGGCTGGATCTTCTGGTGCTGAACGGTGATATTCCAAATCACAGCGGAGATGTTTCCTTCTTGACCACCATTCACCTCATTGCCGCTCACCTGACAAACGGTGAGCTTCCCGTGGTTTTCTCCAGAGGTAACCACGACACCCGCGGTATCCACGCCGAGAAGATCGAGGAGCATACCCCCACCGAAAACGGAAGATCCTATTTCACCTTCCGCGTGGGACATCTTTGGGGGATTGTAATGGACTGCGGTGAGGATAAGGCGGATACGCACGCGGAATACGGAAATACCGTTTGCTGTGGGGATTTTCGCCGCCGACAAACCGCGTACCTGAAGGACGTGATTGCCCGCAAGAGCGAGGAATATGAGGCGGAGGGCGTTTTGAACCGTATGGTGATCTGCCACGTCCCCTTTACGGAAAAATTTCCCGAGCCCTTCAACATTGAGGAGGATACCTATGCCGAGTGGGCAAGGCTTTTGCGGGAGGAGATTCACCCGCAGGTGATGCTTTGCGGACATATGCATCGGGCGTATATTTCCCCCGTTGGAGGAGATCGGGACTATTTGGGGCAGCCCTGTCCCGTTGTGGTGGCTTCTCAAAGAAGCAAAGAGAATAAGAACTACTACGTTGGCGGCGCGATAACGCTTTATCCCGACCGTTGTCGGGTTCAAATGACAGACAATCAAGGCGCCTGCCTGCTGGAACAGACGCTTTTGTTCGAGTGAGGTGACTCTTTTTTATGGAATGCTCCCATGATACCTCCGAAGCAAGAAACGGCTTGAGGCTGATCCTGCTTTGCTGGTTGGTTTACGCTTGCTCTTATATCGGTAAGCTTGGCTACAATGCCAACATCAGTCAGATCGGCGCCGCCTATGGCGTCAGCTATGCCGAGGCGGGTATGGTGTCCACCTTCTTTTTCTTTGCTTATGGGGGAGGGCAGGTGATCAACGGCTTGCTTTGCAAGCGCTATCCCATTAAATGGGTGGTTCTTTCCTGCCTTTCGATTTCCGCCGTGATCAATATTTCGGTGGCGCTGGGGTCGGATTTCGGTTTGCTGAAGTACCTTTGGTTGATCAATGGCGCCGCCATGTCCTTTCTGTGGACAATCCTCATCCGTCTGCTTTCCGAAACGCTTTCCCAAAAGGACATTCCCAGGGCGATCTACTGGATGGGAACAACGGTGGCAACGGGCACCTTTTTGGTGTACGGCATGAGCGCTTTGTTCGTTGCCGTTGCCTCCTGGCGGGTCACCTTCTACGTTGCCGCCGCCATTCTTTTCCTTGCGGCGTTGATTTGGCTCCTGCGCTACGATCGCCTGGTGAAGCCTCTGAAGCGGGAGCGGGAGGCGGAAGCCCCCCTGCTGTCTCAAAGCGACAGCGCTCGGGGGAAAGGATTTGCGGCGATCGGCGGAATGATCGCTGTATTGGCGTTCTTTGCGGTGGTCAATAATTTTGTGAAGGACGGCATCACCGCTTGGACGCCCGATATTTTGGCAAGGATCTACAACACGCCCGGTTGGCTCTCGATCCTTCTCACGCTTTTGCTTCCCGCCATGGCGATCGGAGGCGTTGCGGTGGCGTCCCGCGCCTATGCGCGAACCGGGAGCTTTGTGGGCGTTTGCGCGATCCTGTTTGGTGCCACCACGGTTCTGATCGGTGTGGTTCTGGCGCTTCTTCAAACAGGTTTGCCTGCTGTAACCGTTGGTTGCCTGGCGATCGTTTCCTGCATGATGGCGGGGGTGAACAACGTGATCACGAGTATGGTGCCGCTTCACATGAAGGAGAAGGTTCATTCGGGATCTCTTGCAGGGGTGCTGAACGGATTTTGTTATCTGGGAAGCACGGTCAGTATGTATCTTTTGGGCGCGATCGCCGATGCGTGGGGCTGGCGGGCTGTTTTTGTTGTCCTGCTGATGCTCAGCGGCGCTGCGCTTCTTCTCGGCTTGGGCTATCTTGCTCTGCGCCGTGGAAAAGCCCATCAGGCGTAAGGCTCGCCTGCGCTTTTTTGGTGGACTTGGGCGACGGATGTTCCCATGCTCCGCCGCCCATGCTTTTATTTGGAAGGAGATTTTATGAGTCGAATCGCAAAGCTGTTGCGCTCCCAGCTCTCTTTGTTTAAGCCATTCATTTCCAATTGCTCCCTCTCCACCGCAAGAAAGGGGCAGGATAAGATCGGAAAGCTGATGGCAAGCACCCACAAGGAAAATGTTCTCGGAAGCGAGGATTTCACGCTGGGGCAGTTCCAATGCTCCATGATCCTGCCTCGCGACGAGGTTTCCGACGGCGTGATTCTATATCTTCACGGCGGCGGCTTCACCTGCGGCAATCTGGATTATGCCAAGGGCGTTGCCTCCATGCTTTCGGGAGAATGCGGGATTCGCGTGCTTTGCGCCGCCTACCGCCTGGCGCCCGAGGAGATCTATCCCGCAGCCCTGCAGGATTGCACCGATGCCTATGGGTATCTGCTATCCCATGGCTACGCTCCCTCTCAGATCATTCTGTGCGGGGAAAGCGCAGGTGGAGGGCTTTGCTATTCTCTTTGTCTCAAGCTGAGAGAGAAGGGCTGGATGCTCCCCGCGGGAATCATTGCCATTTCCCCGTGGACCGACCTTACCATGAGCGGAAATTCCTATATGGAAAACGTGAAAAAAGATCCTTCTATGACGGTGGATCGGCTGAAATATTATGCCGATTGCTATCTCTACGGCGCCATAGGTGAGGAAAAAAACCTCTATCCCGTTCGAAATGAAAACTTTGTGGACGATCTGATGCAAAAGCGTCAGCCTCTGGTATCGCCCTTGTTTGCAGATTTGAAGCGGATGCCACCCTCCCTTATTTTTGTGGGGGGAGATGAGATCATGCTGGATGATGCAACGGCAATGCACCGTAACTTACTTTCGGCAGGCTGCAAAAGTGAATTATGCGTGGCGCCCGAAATGTGGCATGGCTACATTTTGTACGGGCTCAAGGAAAACGCCAAGGATTTTGATCGGATTCGTCGATTTATCCGAATTCACGCGCCGCATCAGAAAAAGCTGCGATGGATGTCGCTGGATAACTCGGCAAAAATCTATCCCGCCGCCCGTCGTCGGAATTGGAGCAACGTATTTCGCTTGTCGGTAACCATGAAGGAGGATGTAGATCGGGAGACCTTGCAGAACGCGTTGGACGTGACGGTGCGTCGGTTTCCGTCGATTGCCGTGCGTTTGCGAGCAGGTTTTTTTTGGTATTATTTGGAGGAGATTCCCAAAACGCCCGTTATTTTGGAGGAAAAGCCCTATCCGCTTTCCCGCATGGCGTTCGACGATATTCGCAAGTGCGCCTTCCGTGTGATTCTGTATGACCGTCGGATCGCGGTGGAATTTTTCCACGCCCTCACCGATGGAAACGGAGGCTTGGTCTTTCTGAAAACGCTGGTAGCGGAATATCTCTATCAGCGCCACGGGGTGAAGGTTCCGATCGGAAACGGTGTGCTGGATCGGCTGGAGGAGCCCTCGGAGGAGGAGCTGGAGGATAGCTTTTTGAAGTACGCGGGTCCCACCTGCGCCTCCCGTGCCGATAGCACCGCCTTCAAGCTCGCAGGCTCCGGTGTGCGGGAAAAGGACGGCTTTAAAACAAACACCACCTTTATTTTGGAAGCCGATGCCGTGAAGCAGGAGGCGAAGAAGCGAGGCGTAACGGTAACGGCATATACCGTTGCGGCGCTGATGCTGGCAACCCTGCGGATCCAGAAGCAAACGGTAAAGAATTCTGCGTCAAGAAGAATGGTAAAGGTTCTGATTCCCGTGAATCTGCGAAAAATGTTTCCTTCGGCAACCTTGAGAAATTTTGTTTTGTATGCCTCTCCCGGGGTGGATCCCCGCCTGGGGGATTATACCTTCGATGAATTGTGCGGTCTGGTGCATCATCAAATGAATTTTATGATCACGCCAAAGAACATGGCGGCGCTGATCGCAACCAACGTTGGCAACGAAAAATCCAAGCTTCTGCGCTCGGCACCGCTTTTTCTCAAGAACATTGTAATGAAGCTGGTGTTCAATGCCGTTGGCGAGCGAAAAACCTGCTTCACCTTTTCCAATCTCGGCGTGGTGAATATGCCCTCGGAGTACACCGAATGGGTTGATAGAATGGATTTTGTTTTGGGCGTGCAGTCCTGCGCTCCCTACAACACCTCCGCCATCACCTATGGCGGCAAGCTGAATTTGAACGTGATCAGAAATATTAAGGAGCCTGTGCTGGAGCGGGAATTGTATGCTGTTCTGCGAGAGCAGGGACTCAAGGTGTGCGCGGAGAGCAACACACGGATCAAGGAGAAATAAATGTACTGTATCAAATGCGGAATTGAATTGAGCGAGGGGCAGGAGATCTGTCCTGTTTGCCAAACAAAGGTTTATCATCCCGATTTTCCCATCTCGGGCAAGCCAACCTATCCCCAAAAGGAATTTGCCTCGGAGGAATTCAATCCTCGGGGCGTGCTGTTCGTGATCACCATTTTTATGGGCTTGATCTTAGCCCTGCCCATGCTGTTTGAACTTCTTTGGCACAACGAGGTGGCGTGGTCGGGCTACGTTGCGGGGGGCGTGATCCTCTTTTATCTGAGTTTTATCCTGCCGTTTTGGTTTAAGGACCCGAATCCCGTAATTTTTGTTCCTTCCTTGTTCGGAGCGATTTTGCTGTTTTTGCTGTATATTGATCTGCAAACCGAGCCCGCGGCATGGTTTTTGCCCTTTGCGTTTCCGATCACGGGAGCGTTGGGGGGAATTGTGACCGCCATGATCGCGCTCATCCGCTACGTTCGGAGAGGACTACTCTACATTTACGGCGGGGGACTGATCGCGTTGGGCGGTTGGACGATTCTGCTGGAATTTTTGCTTCGCCGTACCTTCAACGCAAGCTATCCTGTGTACTGGTCGCCTTTGTCCTGCCTTTTCTTGGCGGCAATGGGGATGATGCTGATCGTGATCGCCATTGTAAAGCCCCTGCGGGATTCCCTGAGAAAAATCTTTTATATCGGATAAAAATGATGCAAGCTCATTTTGGAGGCAGAGAATGAAGCAACCAAGCGATATCGAACACAGCGCGCGTTATGCGCGCTACCGTGAGTTTCTTTTGGATCAAGATTTCACGGAGGCAAAGCTGAGCGGTCGGTTTTACCGTCAAACGGCAGACCGAGTTGTTTTTGCGGTCAACCTTGAGGAGGATGAGGAGGATTGTTTGACGGTGCTGTACGGATTTACGTCCATGACGTGCCTGTTGGGGAAGGGTGTGCCGTTCGCATATTGCGGCACCAACAGCGTTATCTGTCAGGTGCGAAATCTTTTGTGCATCTGGAATGAGGAAAGCGAGGCGGATGCCGAGCGCCTGATATCGGATTTTTATTTGCGGTATCGGGGCTGCTCGGGAAAAGAGCTTGCCGCTGTCAAAAGGGAACGACAGCGAGTGTTCTTCGGATACTTTGCCCGTGCCCTGAAGCCCCTTGGCTTTAAAAGACGGGGAACAACGTGGACAAAGGAGCTGGGAGAGGGAAGATCGCTTTCCTTTGAGGCAAAGCGGTCGGCGTATGCCGATATGTATGATTTCAACGTTATCCTCCGCGATACGTCCGATATTCATCGAACGGCTTCCGTGGAGCGCGTGTCGATGCTTGGTCGGAAAACCTATAATTGGCAGCTGATGACCGAGGAGCAGATTCATGCATTGATAACCTACTCGCTGGAAACTTATATTGTGCCAAAGCTGAAAGAGAATTGCGTACTTACCGAAGCAGGAGAGTTGAAATGATTTTTGAAAAGCAGGTTGTGAATGCCTATAAGGGTATGATGCACACGCGATGCGATGACATCGAGACGGTTTATTATTTTTCCGCCGAGGATTTTGATGGCTTGCAGCGGGAGGCGTATGCCTTTCCGTCCTCTATGGGGCATATGCTGAAAGGATATTTCTATTGCTATCGTGCGCCCATTGAGGGGAGACTGATTATATTTGATCACGGCTTTGGCGGCGGTCACAGAGCGTACATGAAGGAGATCGAGCTGCTTTGCCGACACGGCTATCGGGTGTTTGCCTATGATCACACAGGCTGTATGGAATCCGGGGGAGTGTCTCCCAACGGCTTGGCGCAATCTCTGCGGGATCTGGACGATTGCGTCAAAGCCATAAAAGCAGATCCTCGGCTTGCGGGGGTGGAGCTTTCGGTGATGGGGCATAGCTGGGGCGGCTTTTCCACCATGAATATTGCCGCGCTTCATCCGGAGATTACGCGCATCGTTGCTCTTTGCGGCTTTGTTTCCGTGGAGGAGATGATAAAAACCTTCTTTGGTGGCTTTCTCCGAGGCTATTGCGGCGCGGTGCTGTCGCTGGAGCGGGCGTGTAATCCCGACTATGCTTCCTTCAACGCTGTGGAGTCGCTGGCAAGCTCCAACGTTCAAGCGCTTCTGATCTACTCCGCCAACGATGCCCTCTGCAGTCGCGTCCATTATGAGATTTTGAGGGCAGGCTTGAAGGAAAAGAACACCGTGAAATTCATGCTGGAGAAAAAGAAGGGACACAATCCCAACTATACTGAGGACGCCGTGAAACTGTTGGGTGAATTTGGGAAAGCCAGAGGCAGACTGGCGCGGAAAAAGAATCTGACCGCCGAGGAAAAACAGCGGTTTGTTTCTTCCTTCGATTGGGAGCGCATGACCGCGCAGGATGAAGCCGTGTGGCAGGAGATTTTCGCTCATTTGGACGGTGAACGGTAAGAGAGCCGTCATAGGCGAATTTGGTTGGCGTTCTGTTTGAGGGCTGTTGCAGTGAACTGTAACAGCCCCGATTTCTTTTTTTCGGCATAGAAAACAAACCCGACAAATTTTTCCGCTCCAACGGTTTACACCCCTTTGGTTTGCGATCGAAAAAAACATTGATTTGCGGTGCTTTTTCTTCTTGACAAACCGTTCGGTTCATGCTACAATGAATTGTGTCCTACAAAATTCGACTAAAAAAGGAATTACAGAATGTATCGCAAAAATATAGCAGGAAAAAAGGAGCAGCGTCGGGATCTGCAACAGCTGTGGACTCTGCTGCGGACGCAGGAGAGAGGTTTTTCCCATGAGCTGAGATGGTTTGTAAGGAAAGCGAGGAAAAGCGAAGATCCGAAAAGTATTCAAATGATGTTCGCAACGTATCTTTTGCTTATGATCAAGGTTGATAACAAGCTCTTTCTCGGCAACGTTTATTGGCAGGAAAACTCCTCTCGGGTGAACCGCGTGTATCAGCTTTTGATCACCGAGAACTATGCAAGCAGCATTGTTGAATTAACGCTGGGCGCATCCGGTTTGTATGCGTTCGTCAACGTCTTCGGAAATCGAAAAATCGTGGAGGAATTGCGGGCAATCGCCCAATGGTATCAAAGGAAGGTGCAGCAGCATCAACAAAAATATCGGGATCAGCCGCCGAGCAGAAAAGCCCAATGGAATCTGATTTGCATATCCAATCGTGTTTTCGCAAGGGTTTACGACATGGTATGGGAGGGGGCAAGCGCAGGAGAAACGGGAGATTCGTATTTTGAAAGTCTTGGTGCCGTGCATGAGGAAAACCTTGATGATTTTTTTGCTTCCCTGATGGATTCACGCAAATCCAAGCTCCAAACGCTTTTGGAGAGGCTCAAGCCGTCCAAAAAAAATCGAAGGAAAAAAATTAACTGGAAAGCCATATAAGCATTCACAAGCGCCGCTGAGCCAAAGGAGAAAGGATCATGCAAGACGGAAGAACAAATCCGGTATATCAAAAAATTTTAGCTCAAAACGGTCTTGCCGAGTTCAAGACCTTAATCAAAAAATGGGAGGCGTTGTCCGAAAACATCGAGCATAAGCCGGCAGGCGCTCCCATCATTTTGCCCGACCTCTTTCTGGTTTCGCACTCGGGAACGGGAAGAACGCACATTTTGAAATTGCTTTCCGAATACCTTTCGGAGAAGCCCAATCTGATGGATTTTTACGGGGACGTGAAGTATTTTGAGTTCATGCTCAATTACTGCGCGCCCAATGAGTATTTTTCCGAGATCCAGCGGCTGATGACCGAGATCAACAACGCCGCGGGCTTCAGAAGCGAATACCGCGGAATCGTTTACATCGACGTGGACGAGTGGCGCGGGCATTTCGAGGAAAAGCATTTTGTCAGCTTCATGGAATATCTGTCCGATAACAGCGACGATTGGCTGGTGGTGCTGTCGGTTTCCAATGACGATCAGGAGCAGCTTCATCGGATGGAGGCGTTTGTGTCGGCGTTTATCCGCATCGAGAAAATCACAATTGAACCGCCAACCCTTCGGGAATTAACCGAATACGCAAAGAGAATATTGAAGATCTATGGGATCACGCTAAGCTCGGAGGCGGAGGGCGTGGTTTCGGATTCCATTGACGAGCTGTGCAAGAATAAGTATTTCGACGGCTATAAAACGATAAAGATGCTGAGTGAGGATATCGTTTACAGCCTTTACGTTGCGGGCTTTGACAGAGAGCGGGAGGTTGATCCTTCGATCCTGATCAAGTTTTCCAAGAACAGCGAATATATCCGAAGAATGATCGTTCAGATTGAAAAAACAAAGAAAATCGGCTTTTGACGAGGTGGCGCTTTATGAAGGACAATAACTACAAATACGGTCGATATATCAATCCCAATCAGGAAACGAGATGGGCGACCACAGAGGAAATTCAAAATGCCGGCACCTACATCGACCTTTCCCTGGATCACTATCCGGGAGCAGGCCTGCCCGTGCTGTCGAACGGCAGGGAAGCGTACGTGGACAATAAGGACACGCACACCCTGATTTTCGGCGCCACGGGATCCAAAAAGACCCGCCTTTTCTGTATGCCAATGCTGAACATTTTTGCCAAGGCGGGAGAATCCTTTATCGCCACCGATCCCAAGGGAGAGCTGTATGCGAAAACCTCGGGAATGGTAAAGGAAAACGGCTACGATATCGTTGTGCTGAATTACCGCGACATCGGCTATGGAAATATGTGGAATCCCTTGGCGCTTCCTTACGAGCTGTATCATTCGGGAAAGCAGGAGGAGGCGATCGCCCTTCTGAATGATTTCGTTGCCACCATTTCCGAGCCGCAGTTCAAAAACGCCAACGATCGCTTCTGGCCCGAAATGGCATCCTCCTTTGCGTTGGCAAATCTCTTGCTGCTGATGGAGAGCGGGGAGCCGGATGAGGTGAATCTGGCGAGTCTTGCAAAGCTTTGCGATATGGAAAACGAGGATGCGCTTGAGGGACTTACCGGGTATATGGCATCGGATGCTCTGGCGTCGATCAATTACCGCGGCGTGCTTTCCGCGGCAGGTGATACGAAAAGGAGTATTTACGCCTCTCTGTTTGGCATGGTTCGGATTTTCAACACACAAAAGCAATTAACGATGATGCTTTCGGGAAATACGGTTGACCTGCGTACCATCGGCAAGAAAAAAACAGCGGTGTATATCATTGTTCCCGATGAAAAGACCACCTATCATTTTCTTGTCACCACGTTTATCAAGCAAGCATACGAAACCTTGATCTCGGAGGCGCAGAAAACAAGCGAAAGAAGCCTGCCCATCCGAGTGAACTTTGTTCTGGATGAGTTTTGCAATATTCCCAAAGTTCCCGATATGCCATCCATGATCTCCGCGGCGCGTAGCCGTAATATGCGGTTCTATCTTGTTGCGCAAAGCATCCACCAGCTGCAGGGCAGATATGGGGAGGATGCCGATACGATCAAGGGAAATTGCGATAACTGGGTATTCCTCACCTCCAAGGAGCTTGCGTTGCTGAATGAGATCAGTGAGCTTTGCGGATCAATTTATACCTCCGACGGCCGTTACCGTCGGCTGATTTCCATTTCCGAGCTGCAACGCTTCAATAAGGAAAAGGGGGAGGCGTTGATTATGCATTCCCGTCAGTATCCCATCATAACCGAGATTGCGGATATTGACATGTATTCCATGTTTCTGGGATTTCCTTCGGTTGAAATAAAGCCGTTTGATCCCCCGCAGATCCGATTGTTCTCGGCAGAGGCGTTGTACGAGGACGTTAAGAAAAAGAAGCGAAAGGCCCCCTTCGGCAAGCCTCAGTCATCCGAGGCTGCGGAAGAGGAGCCTGTTGATGAGGTGGCAAAAATCCAGAAGGAGCTGGAGCAACGGTTTGACGAGCTGTTCGGCACGCTTCTGGACGATTGATTGGAAAAGGAGCGGAGAACTATGAATCAAAAAGAACAGTACGATTTATTTCAACAACTTGAGCTGATCAAGCGCTACCGTGAGCTGGGCGAGGGGTGCTGCGGCGACGAGGGCGCGTTGAATTGGTACAAGCTGGGGATTCTGTATGCCATCAAGGGCGCTCGCTACGATCAGCTGAATTACGAATATTCCTATGATACGAAAAAGCATTGCAGAGCATACGAGCGGAAGGGGCGCAAGCTGTTTGAAAGGGCAGCGAAATGCTTTCAGCTCTCCGCCGAA
The DNA here is from genome assembly GCA_015064525.1 of Oscillospiraceae bacterium. Lineage (GTDB taxonomy): Bacteria > Bacillota > Clostridia > Oscillospirales > CAG-272 > UMGS1865. The sequence goes on along the minus strand of SVSC01000019.1, from coordinate 8,337 downwards.
TTCGGAAATGATCTGGCAATGATGAACTATGCGCTTTACTTGTTTGCCTTCAAGGCGGAGTATGAGGAGGCGCTGAAGTGGTTTCTTGCCGCTTCGGAGGCAGGCTTGGCTGTGGCGGATTACCAGCTTTCTGTTTTTTATCAGAACGGATATTGCGGTGTCGCGGCAGATGAGGAGCGGGCAGAGGCGTATTTTACGCAGTATCAGCGGCGCTGTGAGGAAAGTGAACGCCAGCTGATGCTGGCGTGGGATCTGGACGAGGATCGGCGCGTGATCGGTCGGGCGTATATGTTCCGTTGGTTTCAGGGGATTTCCTGCCCTGAGCTATACGACACGCCCGGGGCGAGCCCATCCGATTGGAAGTACAACGGGTGACGCATCGTGAAAAAACAAATGATCAGAGTGCTGTCCTTGGGGGTTCTGTTCGTCATGCTTTTGCTGTTGGCGGGCTGTGTTTATCAATCAAAGGATGGCAATGAGGAGGCGCCTGCGCAGTCTCCTGCGGCGGATTGCGTGATCAACGGTCGAGGATTCTATTTTGTAAAGGATGAAGTGCGGCAGACGTGGACGGAGCCTCTTGCAAAGCTTTTGTCCAACGTTCGGGTTCCGTACGGGGATGGCAGAGGGGATATTCTGGGGTATCAAGCCTCTATGGATCCTCACGCGCCCGTGATTCCGCAAAGCTATTCCTGCGGACTGTTGGACGTTACCGGGGATGGAATTCCCGAATTGCTGGTGTTTCCCGAGGGCTTTACGGGCTCGTCTGGAACCGCCACGTATTATGTGTATAACTTCTACAGCGGTCAGAAGCTGGGCTCGATTGAGGGCGGTATGGGACAATCCATCTGCTTCTACTACAACACCGCCTCGGATGATCTGGATTTGGTGGGGGAGTACTGGATCCAAAGCGGCTGGTCGTGGAGAGGACGATTTACCGATAAAATATACTACGATGATATGCTGATGGAATGTTGGTCGAGCAACTATCTGTTCATCGAGCATGATATTGACAACGAGAAAATCGACGTTGTTGAGGAGGCATCCGACGAGCTGTCCGGTACCGAAGCATGGCTGGAGATCTATCCCAACACCGAGTATTACGTGAACGGCAGCGCGGTATCTCTGGACAAATACTATTCCGAGTACGAGCGCTTTGTGCGGGAGAGCATTCGAATCCCCGAAACCGAGCTGATTCTGTTTGCGTGGAGAGACGTTGCCGACAGCGAGGACGATTACGCCGTAAGGGGCAGAAAAATGGCGGAAGCGCTGGTGAATTCCCGGCAGGAATTTTTGTTGCCGTAGGTGCGCCTCTGATGTCTGAACACAAAAAACAATCGAAAAAAAGGAGGATAAAAGGATGTCACGACCTATAAGAAGAACGGAAAAATGCGCGGTTTGCGGGAAGCAATCCGAGCAAACCGTATTGCTGTCGTCCAACCGATTCGGCGCGCCCGATCTGGATCTCCGTCCGCCCGAAATGATGAGAAGCACAATGGGCTGGTGGGTGCAGGAATGTCCCTATTGCGGCTATGTTGCGGGGAGCATTGAGGATGCGGCAGGGGTAAGAAAGAAATGGTTGCAATCCGAGGAATATCTCACCTGCGAGGGGAATGATTTTTCATCCGGACTGGCGGAGCGGTTCTATAAGAGTTATCTGATCAGCCTGAAAAAGCAATCCGCGAAGGATGCCTTTTATGCAGTCCTTCATGCGGCATGGGCGTGCGATGATGCAAGGGACGCAAAGCAAGCCGCGCATTGCAGGCGCCTTGCGCTCCGAGCATTTGAACAGCTGTCCGAGGTGATTACGGTTTCCGAGGAGCTGCTGCTGGTGAAGGCCGATCTGCTCCGCAGAACGGGAGCTTTTCGGGAGCTGCTTGAGGAATACGGAGAGAAGCGGTTTTCCACCGAGCTGATGAATCAGATTGTTGCTTTTCAGCTGGAAAAAGCCAAAGCGGGGGATATCGGCTGCTATACCGTTGCGGATGCAAGCCCGAAGCCATGAAATACTACGTTGTTTCGGATCCGCACGGATACTGTACCTATTTGAAGAAAGCCCTTGAGGAAGCAGGCTTTTTTGATGAAACGGAGCCCTGCAAGCTGATCGTATGCGGCGATCTTCTTGACAGAGGCTCCGAGGCGCAGGAGCTGATTTCTTTTATGCTAGAGCTGATGGAGAAGGGGCGTCTGATCTATATTCTCGGCAATCACGAGGAGCTTTTGGTTCAGTGCCTGCAGGAAATCTCCCGAGGCGGTGTGTATGAGATTGCTTGCGGGATGTCCCATCATTTTCTCAACAGAACCTGGGATAGCCTGCTGCAGATCAGCGAAATGAGTGAAGCGGAGGCATACCGCAATCCCTATGAATTGGTCAGACGCGTGATGCGTTCCACGTTTTATAAGCGGCTTCTTCCCACCTGCGTGGATTATTATGAAACGCCGCGCTACATTTTCACCCACGGCTGGATTCCTTGTATGACAAGCGGCGTGAAGCCTTATACGCGCTATACCTACAATCCCGATTGGAGAAATGCCGACGTTACCGATTGGCAGCGCGCGCGCTGGTTCAACGGCATGGAGCTGGCTTGCAGGCATCACGTCAAGGAGCCCGACAAAACGATCGTTTGCGGACATTGGCACACCTCCTACGGTCACTCCAAGATCGCGCATTCGGGAAGTGAATGGGGAGCGGACGCCAATTTTGCTCCGTTTGCAGCAAACGGGATTCTGGCAATCGACGCCTCCACTCCAAACAGCCGCCGAGTGAATTGCGTTGTTATTGAGGATTGAGCCTTGGCGCCTGTTTTGAAAGGTTCGGTATCGCGGATCGGATGAAAATGGAAAGGAGCATGAAATGGTACTGTTTGCGTCAGATCTTCATTTTGGACATCGGAATATCGTGAGCCTGTGCAATCGACCCTTTGCGGACGTGGATGAGATGGACGCGGCGTTGATCGAAAATTGGAATCGTAAGGTTCAGAGGAATGACGTTGTATATTTGCTCGGAGACGTTATTTGGGACAAAAAGAAGGTTGGCTTCTATCTGGATCAGCTTTCCGGAAAAAAGATCTTGATTGCGGGGAATCACGATTCCACGTGGGTGAAAAGGGAAGCGTGCCAAGGGTATTTTGAGTTGATTCTGCCTTATCTGGAAACACGCTTGAACGGGCATCCCGTAACGATGTGTCATTATCCGATGCTGGAATGGGCGTCCTGCCGAGAGGAAACGAAGCGCAAACTGGGATATTTGATTCACGGGCATATCCATAATCGGGTATCCGAGGAGTACCGCTCGCTGTTTCTGCGGTTCCACGCGCTGAATGCGGGGGTAGATATCAATGGGTTTGAGCCCGTCAGCTTTGAGGAGTTGGTGGAAAACAATCTCCGATATAAGCTTTCCGCGCTTTCCGCCGAGGAGGACAGAGAACGACTGCTGGCGGATTATAACCGTCAGGACTAACGAAAACGGCATACCGTCCTTCCAACGGTATGCCGTTCTCATATTCTTTTGGAGATTGCTTCCTCAATCACCTCTGCGATGATTCGCATTCCGTCCTCATCGGGATGCAATCCGTCAACGGTGTTATTATAGTAGCAATCGTTGTTCAGGCGGCTGCCGAACAGATCCGCGATCAGAAAACGGTCGCCCGCGCCCTTCACTGCCTTTTCAATTTCGGCATTGAAGCGCTCGGTCTGCTTTTTCATGATCGGATCTCGGTCGGGAAGATTGACGCAGCAAACGGTTGCGAGAGGATATTTTTCCGTTATGGTCATCAACGTTCTTTCGTAATCCGCAAAGAATACGGAGGGCTCCACCCTTCGCCCAAGATCGTTGATCCCCATAAAAACAATGATCCAATCGGGGGCGGTACCGTCATCGCGCGAGAGATCGCCCGCGCGGTTCACCCCCGAATCCGGATTTTCTCTGCCACTCAAATTTCCGCCCGATCGGGAGTTGTTCACGCATAGGGTCATGTCGAATTTCTCCATCAAGCGCTTCCAGTAGGTTTTTTCAAGAGGGAAGGGCGGTTGGTAAAAATATGGGTTGAACAGAAGGCGGGCGTTGGCGTTGGCGTCATCGGAAACACCCTTATAGGTTGAAACGCTGTCTCCCAAAATCGAGAGCCGTTTGCCTGTTTTCATTGCGTGACACTCCTTTTCGTTCATGGTGCTGACTTTTTAATTGTATTATTATACCGCATTCCGGAGCCTCCTTCAAGTGTATTTTGTTAAATTCCGCAATTTTTCGTGATTTTTTTGGCAAAACGGAGCGGAACGCCTTTTATCCTGCGAAAAAAAAGGAAAATCTTTGGGTTTTGGTTGACATCCGAGAAAATCAATGGTATAATAGAATGGAATTGATTTTAAATGCAAGACGGTTTGAACCGTGGAACGGAGAAGGCTATGATCGTGATACAATTGGCGGGAGTGCGTGTTCGGTTGGAAAACCGCTTTCCATTCATTGAGCGGCAATGCAAAAACTTTATCTGCGAGGGGGAGGACTACGATTTTTCCGTGGCTGTTACGGCAGATGAGATTCTTGAGGAGCAGCGCTACGGTGAGTTCTCGGACGGCTACTGCGAGAGCATTTGTCTCTACCGTCATATCTGCGAGAAAATGCCCGAATACAATATCTTTCTCATGCACGCCTCGGTGATCGAGGTGGATGGCAAGGCATATGCCTTCACGGCGAAGAGCGGCGTTGGAAAATCCACCCACACAGCGCTCTGGCTGAAGAACATCCCCAATGCCCGCGTGCTGAACGGCGATAAGCCCTTGTTCCGCATGGAGGCGGATGGGAGCATCACCGCCTTCGGCACCCCATGGAACGGCAAGGAAAACTGGGGCGAGAATATTTCCGCGCCCTTGGTTGGGGTCTGCTTTATTGAGCGGGGTGTGAACAACAAGATCCGCCGCGCCTCCGAGGAGGAGGTGATCACCCGCCTGATGCACCAGCTCTACCTGAGAGGTGATCGGGACTCGGTGAACCGCCAGCTGGTGCTGATGGACGCCCTTGTTCGCGCCGTGCCCTACTATGTATTAGCCTGCAATATTTCCGACGAGGCGGCGCTTTTGTCCTATGGCGCCATGAGCGGCTCGTCCGATGTTCAATAAAAAGGAGAAAAAGCATTATGAAGATCAAAAGTGATTTTACCATTCAGCCCGTTGGCAGCTTCTACACCGCAATCGCCGTTGGAGAAACCAGCAAAACCTTCCACGCCATGATCCGCCTCAATGAAACGGGCGCCTTCCTTTGGAAGCTGATGGCAGAGAAGGATTGCACCGAGGCGGAGCTGACCGATGCCATTCTTGCCGAGTATGACGTGGACCGTGAAACCGTTGAGGCTGACGTTCACCGTATTGTGGCATCCTTGGCGGAGGCGGGTGTGTTCGAGGCGGGAACGGAGCCCGCACGCTGATGAACGAGCGCAACGAAGCATCGGAGAGCGGCATTGAGCGGCAGCTTTCGGAGCAAGGGGTTTACGTTAGCACCACCGTGGGGTGGAGTATGTTTCCCATGCTGAGAAACCGCCGTGATCGCATTATCATACTGCCGATCGGCGAGGAGGATCTGAAAAAATACGATCTTCCGCTCTATCGCCGTCCCGATGGGAAATACGTTCTTCATCGGATCCTTTCGGTGAAAAAGGATCATTACGTGATCCGAGGTGACAACACCTTCAAAAAGGAATACGTTCCCAAGGAATGGGTGCTGGGATACGTTTCGGAGTTCTATCGCCAGGATCGGCACGTTCGCTCCGATGCGCGCGGCTACCGCCTTTATGCCCGCCTTTGGCGTTGGATCTATCCCGTTCGCTGGTGTCTTTATTTCGCCCGTCGGTGCATCGGAAAGCTCAAGCGAATGCTGTTTTCTAAAAAAGAGGACAAAAAATGAGCAAAAAAGCGGAGGACTTTCGCGGTCGTTCGTTGCTTTGGCAGGCTGCCTTGGCGGTGGCGCTGTTAACGGTTGGCGGATTGGCAAAGCATTTCTATCTTCTGTTCTTTATGGTGTGCCTGATCTTTTCCCGTTGCATTTTTCTCAGCCGCGAGGGCATTGGATGCCTGCGGCAGATGCGAAGAGAGAGAAACGCCGCCTTTCGGCAGGATCTGGAGTACACGGTTTCCCGAGGGCAGGTGATCGGCTACACGCTTATGAGCGCCTCTCCCTTCTATTGTTTTTGGCTTTTGATGGGGCTGTTCGGGCTTGCGGTAGGCGTGGATGGATGGCTGGTGACAGCATTTCCAACCATCCTTCTTTCCTGCGTCGCCTTCAAGGGCGTTTCCGACATTTGGTGGGATCTGGGAGAGCGTCGAATCAAATTCTGGGGGCTTCAAGGGGCAATCTACGCCGCTTGCGTGCTGCCAACGCTGATCGGAGCTTTGATTTGATCAATTTGATTGCTGCGCTTCCTCGGAAGGAGCGCGGCTTTTTATCGCCGTGAGCGCGCTTGCGGCAGAACGTTTTATGGAGGCGGATCAATGACAACGATAATTTTTGTGCGTCACGGACAGAGTCAAAGCAATCTGGACCGTGTGTTCACGGGGCAATGCGATACCCCTCTCACGCCCCTTGGCGTGGAGCAGGCAAGGCGCACCGCGGAGTTTTTGCGCAGCTATCCCATCACGAGGATCTACGCCAGCGATCTTTCCCGCGCCATGGAAACGGCAAAGCCCACCGCCGAGCTTCACGGTCTTCCCATTTTTCCAAACCGAGCGCTCCGCGAGGTGTTTGCGGGAGATTGGGAGGGATTGCGCTACGATGACGTGAAGCAGCGCTATCCCGAATCTCATCGGGCTTGGTGGGAGGACGTTGGCAACGCCCACCCCAACGGTGGGGAATCGGTGAAGGAGCTGTACAAGCGTGTTACCGAGGAGGTGGCTCGGTTGGTGGAGCTGCACCGTGGAGAGACGGTTGCTCTTTTCAGCCATGCCACGCCCGCGAGAGCCATGGGGTGCTATTGGTACGGTGTTCCCGTGGAGCGGATGCGTGAGGTGCCGTGGGTGTCCAACGCCTCGGTTTCCGTGGTGGAATACAACGACGACGGAACCCATCGGGTGTTGCTCTACTCCTATGACAAGCATCAGGGGGACACCGCCACCGTTTTGCCAAAGGGCTCCGTATAACGAATTTTTAAACATGATAGCCGCATGAGCATTGCCGTGAAATCGTCACGGAGAAGGCGCATGCGGCTGTTGTTATTCAACGGCGCGTCCCGTGAACAGAATGTTGTGCTGATCGGTCAGCTCGTTCCAGGTGGCGCGGTCCACGATACCGCTTGGGCGCAGTCCGTTCTGCTGTTGAAAGGCGCGCACCGCATCAGCGGTGTTTTCGGTGTAGGTTCCCGTCACCTCCACGGGGCGCAGAAAGCCGTAATTCGCCTCTGCCTCGCGGAGCATGAACTGGATCGCCGCCACGGGAAAGCCTGCGGCGCCGATTGAAAAAGAGGCATCCAAGGGGGTGAGCGGAAAGACCTCCATTCGCTGAGGGGGCGTATTTTCCGCCAAGGAGGCGCGGTAGGAGGCGTAGATCAGCTCCCAAAGAAGCCGGTCTGTGATGCCGGTTGGCTCTAACTGACGGGAGATCTGAAAATCCCGAATGGATTGCTGTGTGGCGGAGTTCAGAACACCGTCCACGGGAGGCGCTGTGATGGCATCGTTATGGTATGCAAGCTGACGGAGATAGGTTTGCAGATTGCGAATGGCGATTGCTTGGTTGTTTTGCTTTGGCATGGCGACCTCCTTTAGCCGATCTCAAAGCCGGGGTACTGTCCCTCCCGCAGAGAGGAGCCCAAAAAGAGACTTTCATAAATGTTGGCAATGGCATTCCACGTGATGGCGCCAACCGTTCCCGTGGGCTCCAGCCCAAAGGTGTTTTGAAAGGCCGTGACGGCAGACCGGGTGAGATTGCCGAAATAGCCTGTGGGGTTCAGCGTTGGAATATTTGGATATGCCTCCGCGATCACGTTCAGGTATTCCTGCAGTACACGCACCTCGGGGGAATCGGCGCCGATCCGAAGCACAACACCGGGGAAGGGGATCACCACACCCTCCACGTATTCGGGGGGAACGGTACGAACAATTCCGAGATAGGCGTCGTAGATCGCCTCCCACGTGATCTCTCCCACCACGCCGTCAACGGGCAGACCAAAGGTGCGCTGTACCGCCCGCACCGCCTGCTCGGTTACGGCGCCAAAGCTGCCGTCAACGGTGAGGGAGGGAATCGTGTTGTAGTATGCTGACAGATAGTCGATGAAAAATTGCAGATTGGCAACCTCAATGCCGCTGTCTCCCTGCCGCAGAACGTCGGGGTACTGCTTGGAAACCTCGTCATAGCGGATC
>SVSC01000018.1 GCA_015064525.1 Oscillospiraceae bacterium | reverse complement strand
GAGTAGCCCGAAGAATTGATGAGTCCGGGATTGAGTCCAAGCAGAACGTGCGTCTGCACCTCGCCCGCTTGCACCTTCGTGGCGTCCACGTCGTGACCGTTGAGCAGATTGATTGTCTGCGCCACCATTTCCATGTGTCCCAGCTCCTCCGCAGCTATGTCAAGAAACAAGTCCTTGATCTCGGGGTCTTTGATTCTGAAGCTTTGCGACATATACTGCATAGCCGCCTTAAGCTCGCCGTTGCCGCCGCCAAGCTGCTCCTGCAAGAGAACCGCATACTGCGGATTCGGTCTCTCCACCTCTACGGGATGGAATAACATTTTTTCGTGTTTGAACATATATACCTCCGTTTTTTGTATTCACCGTTATTGTTTCCCAAAACGGCGGAAAATATATGGTCGAAGGTATAAAATTACCTAAAACAAAGAATTGAAAGCATTTTTCGGCTATTTTTAAGAATTTATATAAATTAGCCGAAGTTTTCTGTAATGGGTATTGATTCTTTCTAATCTGCAAAGACTAATTCTATTAAGTTTCGGAGGACGGATATGGAATCGGTATGGGATAAAACAGCGTCAAAACCACGGTTTGACGCGCTTAGCGGGAATAAAAAGATCGATGTTTTGATTATCGGCGGCGGGATCGCGGGAATTTTGTGTGCTTATAAGCTAAAAAACGCGGGAGTGGATTGTATGCTTGTAGAAGCGACGGAGGTCTGCGGCGGTATTACTAAAAACACCACAGCGAAGATCACACTCGGGCATGGATTGATTTACGATAAGATGATAAAACGCTTTGGGGAAGACAAAGCGCGCCTTTATGTTGACGCACAAAACAAAGCAATCAAAGAATACACCAAACTTTGCGAGAACATCGACTGCGATTTTGAAACACGGGATAACTACGTTTATTCTCTCAATGACCGCAAGAAAATCGAAAAAGAGGTCGCCGCGCTCAATCGTATCGGCGTGAAAGCTGAGTTTTCGGACGCAAAAGAGCTTCCGTTTCGGGTTGCGGGGGCTGTGCGCGTGAAGGATCAAGCGCAGTTTCACCCATTGAAATTTTTATATACAATCGCAAAAAGTCTGCCTATCTACGAGCATACCAAGGTCACAGAAGTAATGCCAAACAAGGCGAAAACCAACCGCGGCGAGATTGCTTTCAAAAAGTTGATTATCGCAACTCATTTCCCGATGCTCAACAAGCACGGCTTGTATTTTCTCAAGCTCTATCAGCACCGTTCCTATGTAATTGCCCTAAGAGGTGCGCAAAATGTGAACGGAATGTATGTGGACGAATCCGACACCGGCTTATCTTTTCGAAGCTACGGAGATCTCCTGCTCCTCGGCGGAGGCGGACACCGTACGGGCAAGAAAGGTGGCTGTTGGCAGGAGCTTGAAGATTTCGCCCGCAAGCACTACAAGCACGCCGAGATCGTGGGCAAATGGGCAACGCAGGACTGCATGACTTTGGACGATATTCCCTATATCGGGCAGTATTCAAAATCCACACCCGACGTGTTCGTTGCAACGGGCTTTAACAAGTGGGGCATGACAAACGCTATGGTCGCGGCAGATATCCTTTGCGACCTTGTGCAAGTCAAAAACAATCCATACGCCGCCGTTTTCGATCCATCGCGCACCGTTTTGCGCCCACAGCTTGCTATCAACGCTTTTGAATCGACGGTAGGCCTTCTCACGCCCACCGCACCCCGATGTCCTCACCTCGGCTGCGCCCTCAAATACAACCGCGCCGAGCATACGTGGGATTGCCCCTGCCACGGCTCACGCTTCACCGAGGACGGTCAGCTGATCGACAACCCCGCAACCGATGACAAAAAGATGTAATATATCATCACTTTTCCGACGATTGTTGAAATATTTTTACGACGATTGTTGATAAACGCTCTTTTTTCGGCTAATTTTAAGAATTCTTATAAATTAGCCGAAGTTTTTCTTTTTATACCTTGACCGTTTCACGTCCATACTCATTTTGAAATTGCAACAAATTATAAATCTGAGCTTTATTGGTAGAATGAGTCTGGTATAAATGCATTCCCGAGGGCGACCGCCTCGGCAGTTTTCTTCTTTCAAATACTCACAGTGATCCAAACACCATATATGACATAAAAACAGCAAAATTTTTATGTGAAAATGATTCAAAAAATCGATGTTCAAAATACATAAGTTCTTTCAGAGCAAATACAATGTAATATAAGTTTTTTGAGAGAATAAATAAGATTTTTACGGCAAAGCAGGCTTACAATATGCCGCAATTTTGTCCCAGCCAACGTTCTTTTGTGAGTGCGATTCACGCCCCGGGCAGTCCTCACAATTCTGTCAAATCCTGCACATTCCTAAAATGAGTCTGAGACACAATCGCGCACTTCTCGACATTTCTCATACTTGCAAACAATTTTAATGCTTTATGCTTCCCTGTACAAAACTCACGACCATCTTTCTCGTATTCCGATGATAAAACGCCTTGAATACCACATGCAACCTCAGCAATGTAACTTATTATATCCAAAGTATCATTTCAAAGTATCAATTTGACACTTTGGAATCTCTATGTTTGATTTGAAACTTAGGTGCAAATTACCTAACTATGCACTCGAATTCCCCATATTCATTTTGGATTCGTCCATACCGAGATGAAAATTGCACCCAAAATCAAATCCGAAATCAGTCTGATACACGATCGTTTGGGGAGTCACAGCCCTCGGCAGTCTTTAAACCGCAATTCGTACAATGTCATACAAAAAAGCCTGAACAAAGTAACCGTCGTACTTGTTCAGGCCTTTCGCTTGTCATAATTATTACAATTACATTTGCTGCATTTTCCTCTTGTTGAACGCCTTTGTTACTTCAAAACTCACATTCACAAGAAACTGCACAATGTCGTTGGGCGCGTCGGGCAAAAGCACCGAGATCCAATGAAGTTTGTTCATGTGATACGCCGGGTAGACACCATCGGATACTCTTAAAATTATAATTCACCCAAGGCAACTCCATCTAATATATCTTTAAGTTTAATACAACTAATCAATAAACTTGAAATTGGTAAGGGGGATATTTTGATGAAAAAGTTCATAGATGTATCTATTTTACTATTTCTATCTCTTTGCATTGTATTTTCATTAACATCATGCAAGGGAATAAACCGCGGAGAAGGCTACGTATACCCGCAGAGTGAAGGCATTAATTATGTAAAAATCACGATATCCGACACCGAGTATATACATTTTTATGAAAAATTAGGCATTGGCGAATGGGTAAACGGCACCGACATCTCACTCATTTCGATTGGTAGTGTTTATCAACCTATAAGAAATGCAAACGCATATCGTATGTTTTGTTACAAGAGCAGAAATGATTCCGATTTATCTAAATTGTTTTTGGGGTTCGGTGTTTCCGAAAACATAAGTTCAGAATCATTTTACCTAAGCAATCCTGACCGTAAAAAAGGTATTATTCACATTAGGAATGAGTCAACTGGAAGTGTTATCTATGCGTCAAAAGTTGAAACATCTTATCAAGAAAGCATTGCTTTTTCTATCACTTCTTCTCAATGGAAAGATTTTATCAATTACGATGATTCCACAGTATATCAGTCACTGGAGCACTCGTTTTGGTATTCTCCCAGCACCAATGTTGGCGAGTGGAATGTCAATGACAAAATAATACCGATAGAGATTGAATTGTTACCATATGGTCCAGGAATAAAGGTCTATGATATAAGTAGCGAAGAAAAAAAGCTAATCTTATGTGCTTCTGGTGCTTTAACTAACAATGACACCTTAATTCTTGATTGCATCAAAGGTGACATGTTTTACAACAATTCAGTGGAATCCCTAACTTTAACAAAAACAACCAAATAAGTGTTATTCGCCCTTTATTAACTAATGCTTCATGTTGACTGTTTTGCCGATGCCCTCCGTCGGGCGCAGGAGCATTTGGACAGCAAGAACTTTTACGCTATCAATCCGTCGTTTGACAAGAACAGCGGAAGAATGAAGAATATTTAAGACAACACCGCACAATTCTGATGGCGCAATGGAACCGTCAGAAATTTTATCAAGCAAACCAAATTCCCGCAAGAAACAGCGGAGCTATTTGCAAGGAATTTGTTCGGTTGGGCGGAATTTACGCAAGTAGGTACACTGTTACGGATTTGAGCGGTATTTCTTGAAACAACTCCAAAAAACTTTTGGGCGGCTTGATTTTCATCAAGTCGCCCTATCCTGTTGCAGACAAAACGTATATCGCTTTCAGCCGAAGAAATCTTAACAAGGTTCAGAATATTTTCTTTTTGCTTGTAGGAATTAATCAATAACAGCGATGTTATACGGATATTTTATTTTTGCCTTCGTTTTGACCGAGCCTTTGTCGCCTCAAAGCTGACGTTGACAAGGAATTGCACCACATCATCGGGCACATCCGACAGAATCACCGAGATCCAATGAAGCTTATTCATATGATAGGCGGGATATACTCCGTCCGCTGCGCCGAACGAGCCGAACATCTCTGTGGGCAGCTTGAGGTTCACAACGTCGATCATCTCATCACGGTCAATGCCAAGCTTGCGACGCGATACCTTCATTACAACCGCATACCACTTGCGACTATCCGTGTGTCTCAACACCGCAGTCTCAATGTTCCCGTCAAACGGATCGTCCGGAGCGGTGCCGTAGGTGAAGAGACAGTATTCAAGAAAGGATTGTTTTGTCATTTTTTCGTCCTTAAAAAGCAAGGTTCTATAATGAACGCTTGGATGAAACCATCACTCATTATAGAACCCATTGATTCACGAAGAATCACTTCAAGCGATTGATAATCTCCTTCATTTGATCCATCTTGCGCTCCATATCGGCAACCAACGCAAACTGGTTGCGGGCGCGATCCAGATTATGACCGGGACGATGCACCTTGAAATAAACGTCTCCCTCCAAATAGTCGGTGAGGAAGCGCATACCGCATTCCAGCGTCATCATCATGGCGCCAACGGGGAGAAGCTCGATCTCCTTTTCGGTGAGACTGCCGTTACACCCCTTCAAAAAGCCTCTTGCGTAGGCTTCAAAAAGCGCAAGATCCAGGGTAACCTTGGAAAGATCGGTTTCATCCTCTACGGCGGTGTTGGCGCCAAAACGGATGGAATCACCGAAATCGGTTACCGAGTATCCGGGCATCACGGTATCCAGATCAATCACGCACACGGGCGCACCGGTTTTTTCGTCGAACAAAATATTATTGAGCTTGGTATCGTTGTGCGTGACGCGCAGGGGGAGACTTCCCTCCTCACGGGCAAGCTCCAGCGTTTTGCAGAACTGCTCGCGGTCACGGGCAAATTTTACCTCTGCCTCAACCTCTTTCAAACGACCGCAACGGTCCTCGGCAACCGCCTTCATCAGGTTCTCATAGCGCCAAGGTGTGTTATGGAAGTTGACGATGCTTTCATGAAGCAGGTGCGCGGGATAGTCGGCAAGCTGCTGCTGGAAATTACCAAACGCCTCGGCGCAGCTCTCAAAATCGGCGGCGCTCTCTACTACCTCCTGCGTTTTGGTTCCCTCGGTAAATTCATACATTCTCCAATAGTGATCGGTGGTGTCGCGGAAAAAATTTTTTCCCGCAAGGGTTGGAACCACCACCAAGGAGGCGCGGGCAACGTCTCCGCCCGCTGCTTCCGCTTTCTTTCGGATATGCTCCGTGACGCCGAGGATATTCTCCATCAGCTCCTCCGGATGAGGAAAGACCGCGGTGTTCATCCGCTGAAGGATGTAGCGTTGATCCGCAACCACGAGGAAGGTATCGTTAATATGTCCGTTGCCGTATGGCTCACAGTAGGAGGGCGCCACCGCGAAATACGCTTTCAGGGCTTCCCTTGTGTCAATCGTTTGCTTGCTCATGCTTTTTCCCTTTCGTTCAGCTTTTGCGGATAGATGCCACGATCACGCAGCGCTTTCAAGCTTTCCACCACGCGCTCGTGATCCTCTCGATAGGTCACTCCGTACCAGGAATCCCCCGAGGAGTACACACGAACGCGGCAATCTCCCCGATCCATGATCTCCTTGACCGCAAAGGGGAGATAGTATTCTCTCTTGAGGTTGCCGTCATCATTGGCAAGGAACTCGGCAAAGCCCTTCGTTACACGGTCGAAGATATCGGGAGTAAAGCCCCAACAGTTCATGGAAACAACGGTATCCATGGAAAGTTGGGTATCCTTACCGTCCTCGGTAAAGAATGCAACACCGTTGCCCTTACTGATCTTGGTTCTCTCCACCACGTCCACCAAAAAGCCGTCCTTCACCTCGCAAACCCCGCGGGAGACGGTTCCGTTATCGGTGAGCGTGTTTTCCAGAACGTAGCCCACCATGCAATACGGCGACGGATTTGCGGCAAGATCAACGCCACGAAGATGCGCCGCGAGCTTTTCGTAGGCGTTTCTGCCGTAGAAATCATCGGCGTTGATCACGGCAAAGGGCTCGTTGATGCAATGGCGAGCCGCCAGCAACGCCTGAGCGGTTCCCCATGGCTTTTCTCTGCCAACGGGAACCGAAAAGCCCTCGGGCAGATCATCAATCTTCTGAAAAGCATACTCCACCTTGACCTGATCCTCAAATCTCTTTCCAATGGTCTCGCGGAAAAGCTCCAAATTTTCTTCCTTGATTACAAAAACAATCTTGTCAAAGCCGCTCTTGATCGCGTCGTACACCGAAAAATCAATGATGAATTCCCCGTTTTCGGTAACGGGATCCAGCTGCTTGAGTCCACCGTAGCGAGAGCCAAGCCCTGCGGCAAGAATGAGTAACGTCATGTTTTATTTCTCCTTTGAATGCAAATTCGCAGTGTCAGATTTTTTTTCTTACACTTTCAACAAATTCCTGCATATCAACCACCTTGCCCGTGAGGCGGGATTCCTCCGCCGCAAAGGACAGCATATGGTTTTCGCAAGCAACCGAAACGTCACAGATCGACTTGCTCTCGGTGTTACCCGTGAGAAGATCGTAGAAGGAATACACAATGCCTCGGTCTCCGCCACCGTGACCGCCCGTGATCGCCTCGTTAACGATGGCATCGGAGATCTTGATCTCGCGGAATTCCCTGGTGGCAAAATCAAAGACCGTGATGAAATCATCGCTCATATTGGCGCGAATCTCGCCCTTGGTTCCCATGATCACGATATTACGTCCACCCTTGTTGAATGCCTCCATGGTCACGTTCACTGTGATACCGCCCTCAAATTCCATGTTCACGATTTGGTGATCCACCACGTCGTTATCGCACTGGAACACGCACTTTCCGTAGTCGGTTTCGCGGAGTGCCTTCTCCACGTCGGCGTCGGTGGGCGCCACCAGCTTGGTAGCCGAGGTACGGAACCAGGTGTTGGTATTATCGTTCAAATACACCTTTACGGCGTTGTAGCAGCAGGTATCCGCATGAGGACAGCCGTCGATACAACGCAACGGCGCGCCCTCGGGCTTGTTCTCCTTGGTGAAGTAGGAAAGCGATCCAAAGCTCTGAATACGGCGGCAGGGCTTGCCAATCAGCCATTGCAGGATGTCCAGATCGTGGCAGATCTTTTGCAGCACCATGGGACTGCTCTCCTGACTGTTTTTCCAGTTCCCGCGCACAAAGCTGTGGCTTTGGTGAAGATTTCCAACGTGCTCGGCGTGCTGAATGCTCATCACATCGCCGATCATACCGTCGTCAATGCATTTTTTTAGCAAATTGAAGAAGGGGGTGTAGCGCAGCACATGGCATACCAACACCTTCACGCCCTTTTCATTGGCGTGGTCGGTGATGCGATAGCACTCCTCGGGCGTGGGAGCGATGGGCTTTTCCAAAAGAATGTCATAGCCCTTGTCGATGGCAAGCATGGTGGGAGCAAGATGATCTCTGTCCATGGTTGCAATGATGGCGGCATCCGCCATTTTCGGCAGCGCAAGCAGAGGCTCCCAGGTGGTGAAGCAAAGCTCTGCGGGAATGTTGTGCTTCTTGCGAACGTATTCGCGGCGATCCTCCAGAGGCTCGGCAACAGCAACCACCTCATAGCGATCCGCCAGATCCATCATAATATTCGTGTACTGCAGTCCGCGGAGTCCCGCGCCGATCAAAATTATCTTTTTCTTTTCCATTTTTATGATTCTCCCGTTGTTTTCGTGATCAGTTTTTCAATTGAGCCAAAGCAAGCATTTTCCGGATCCCATGGTGTTTCCCGCCATCAAGAAGGACTTGAAGGCGCGGCGCAGAGCCGTATCCTCGGGAAGCTCCTCAAGACAAATGTCGGACGTCCAGGGACGGTTGAAGATCCGCCAAAAATCGTGGTTGGTTTCGTCCGCCACGGCATCCACCAGAGTGAACCGCTCGGCAAACCGACGCAGATTCGAGCCCTCAGGGAACAGCTCCACGTGAGGCGGATACAGCATCCAGGAGCTGCAGTAAACGGGCATGGGCTTGCCGTTCAGCTCATGGGCGTAGAATTCCTTTGCGCGACGAAAGGCATCGTCCACCGATTCGGGCGGAAGAGAGCCCGAGGACGGAATGTGACAATTGTAAACAACCTGCCCCTTTTCCACTCCGTCAACGCCCTCGTACGGGAACGCCTTATGCTCAAATTGCAAGCGCCCAAGCGCAAAGCGCTCCAAGCGGAAGAACTCGGGAAACCAGAAGGTTACAAAGCTTCCCCACACGCCGCGATTATTGTGGCATTCGATCATTTTATAGGTGAGGTCCTTCGCAGTATCCCAAAAGATCTCCTCCGGGAGGTTGCGTTCCCGATATCTCTCCCGCATCACGGGGAGACACTCTACCATCATCACAAGATCCACCGATTCCCGTCTCTCACCGCTCAACGCGGCGATCTTGGCAAGCGGTGCCTGAAAATCCCCTTCTCCGCCGTTCAGAAAACTCTTTTGGGCGTCCTTCATCAAGGAATCAAGCTCGGTGCTTGCCGACAAACGATCCCTGATCGCAGTTAATTCGTTGATCGCTTCGGCGGGAAAGCCCAGCCGTTGCATATATTCAACGAGAGTGTATGCCTGTGACATTGTTTCATCCTTTCCGATCAATTGCTGTGATCCTTCAACAGATGCCTTTGGGGTGTGTAACAGCTCCCCAAAGCATTTTTTGATATCATTATAGTCGTTTTTTCGATTTTGTCAAGAGAATACAGATCAAATTATCTGATCTTTAAGAATCTCCTGCCCATCATTAAAGATAACGCGCAGACCTCCCTGCTTCCAAATGATGCCGCATCCCGCAAAGTAGGGATTTTCACGGTCAACATAAGCTCCGACAACCGTTGGAAAGCGCATACCGTAGCTATCGTATTTCTCCCCCGGATAGGCGATATATTGCCAATGGGTGTGTCCTGACAGAATGAATTCGGGATTGATTTTTTCATTCAAAAGCTCCACCCATTTTCGGTAGAGAGCCTGCTCCTCTTCAACGGGAGCCATATCTATGCGTGTGAAGGGCACGTGAGAAATCACGATGCGATGCTCCACACCATCGGCAGCATACTCCGCGGCACCGTTTTCCGCCACCTGCTCAAAAAATTCTGTTTCACGCAGTCGGAAATCCTGACAGCAGATGGTTCCGTTATACTCCTTGTGGGCATCCTCCTTGTCCTCGCCGAGATCCAACAGGATCGCCCAAAGTTTGCCGAGACGAACGGTATAATAGCTTCTGCCGCATTGCCCCGGCATATAGTCCACCAGTCGCTCGGCGCACTTTCCGCGCAGGTCGTGATTGCCGCGGGAAATAATGGCAGGCACCTCGCCGCCCGTGAGCGCTTCGATAATCTGATAGTACAAAATAAAGTTTGCGGAATCCCCGCTGTTGCTCAAAATATCTCCGTTCAGCACCAGCAGGTCGATCCCTCCATAGCTTTCAATAAATTTCTTTCCTGCCGCCACGGGCTGCTCCAGCATCCCATGCGCATCCGAGATCATGTACATACGGATCGGATCGTTTTTCAGAGGACGGAAGGCAAAACGCGCGCTCTGCTCCTCTCCGAGAATGGGCGAATAGGGCTTCCGCTCCATCACCTCTCTCCAATAAATTGTATATTCTTCGGCATCATCCAAAGCCGACATTGGCACACACACGCGATGCATATCGGTGTCGGAACGGAAAATGCCGTTGCTGTCATCGTAATATTTTCGGTTTCCCACCTGAACCCACAAAATTGCGGAGTAGTTCACGGGAACCATAATTTGATACTCGTTGCCCACAGCCAACACGGCGGGCGCTGTTTTCATAAATTCGGAATGTTTCATTTTGCTACCTCTAAAAAAAGGGAGACGGAGAAAAATCAATTATGCATAGCAATAACCAATCTTGCCCCGTCTCACGGGTTTCAAATATTGCGGTCAAACTCCTCCGCGGAGGGCTTTACCTATTTAGCCTTGGTTCCAATCAACGTGCTCGATATCGGAACCGCCTACAGACACAATATAATCCAAACGGTCTTCTACGCTGGGTTGATCCTTCGCCACGGGCGTGGGATGAGGATTTGCGGGATCGAACTGATATGCGCTGAAATAAGCATAGGGCAGCTCAAACACAAGAATTCTGTTGTTGCCTGCAAGCCAGGTTTCGCGGGCGCTCTTCATTGCCTCAATATTCCAGCTGTGAAGCGCAACCTGCTGATCCTCTGCCTCATTATCAACGTTATTGTAGTGAGACTCGGAGGTAGGCCAAAGAACCACTTCCGCGCGAATCAGCTTATAAAGCTCATTGGTGTTGGGCATATTCAGACCGTAGCCGTTACGGAGACCGTGGTGCGCCAGCTGAACCATGTCGCTCTTCAGGAAGCTTCCGTACATCGCGTTCAGAATCCCCGCAACGTCATCGCTGACGTCACCGAGGAAGAGCGCGCGCTCGCCCTCAACGGTAACGGTGAACACAAGGGAGGTATTGTTGAAGATGGGCATGGGCTTGGGCAGGAAGCCGTCGATGGAGTACAAAATCTCTACCACGGCGTTGCGAAGATAAATCTTCATGCCGGTGTGCGCCTTGATCACGGTGCAATCCTTATACGCCAAAGCGGAAGAATTGGTTGCGCCGTTTTCGTTGGTGTCGCCCTCCAGGTAGGTGAAGGAGCCGGGCAGATTCTTGATCACCTTCTCCACCGTAACCTCATTCTTGTACTTGCTTGTGAAGGTGATAAAGCCCTTGATATGGTCGCCGTCGTTATGGGTAATGATCCACGCGGCGATCACAATCTTGCCGTTGGGCGCCTTTGCCTTCATGTAGTTATAGAGAGGATCGGCATCGTTGCTGTAGCCGCTGTCGATCACCAGGAAGGAGCCGTCAGCCAGCTGATAGCAATAGATCATGCCGTTTTCAACGCCATCCACCAAGCCGAACTGCGCCAAGGAGGTTGTGATGCCCGCAGCGGGCGTGTACGTATTTTCACTTTCCAGACCAACCACGTTGGAGGTCTTTTCAATGGTTACGCGAGCAGCCTTCTCATAGGCATACCAACCTGCGTGAATCAGATAGGTTCCGTTCTTGTAGGTATCAAAACGGTTTTCGCCAATGGTGTTGGTGGTGTAGAGACTATAGCCCTCTACCGTCAGCTTTGCGAGATATGCCTCGTATTCCGCAACGGTAGAGTTGTTTGCAACGATCAGAGAGCAGCCCTGCCCTTCATCCGCCGTGTTCGGCAGATGCTTTGCGGCGCTTTCATATTTTGGAAGCGCGTTGGCTGCGGAATCCTGCGTTCCCTGCAGAAGCAGGTCGCTCTTGAGAATAATGGAGCCGTCATCCTGCGCGCCATTCTTCATCTGCTGAATGGTTCTTGTGATGGCGGCGCGAAGCGCATCGCGAGAGAAGCCCACAACAACCAGCTTGTTGCCCTCAAAGCAAATCTTCCAATCACCGTAGCCCATTCCGTTCATCACGGCGGTGGACTCGGCATAAGTGGTGTCGCCAATCAGAATTTCGGTAGCCTCGGCGTCATATGCGGAGGGGATCGCCTCGGACATTACAACAACGCCGTCATTGGAGCGCTTTTTAATCGCCTCATAAAGCGCAACTGCGGATTCTTTTACGTCACTTGCAAGATTATCCGCATAAACGATCTTAAATTTAACCTCACCCGCTTCTGCAATATAGATATCGTGAGCAGGCACGACCGGGGGCTCTGTTACAGGCGGCTCGGTAGCTGCCTGATCGGGATTTTCGGAGGTGTTCGTTCCCGAACTTCCAGGCGTAAAGCATCCCGCAAACGCTCCCAGGAGAAGAAGCAAAGTGAGGATCGCGGAAAAACATCTTATGTTCTTTTTCATGATTTTCCATCCTTTCACTTGATATTGAAATGTGCGGGGAGAGCACATACAAGCCGTGTTCTCCCCGTGAGCTTGATCAAATCAAGGAGATCATCAGGAAGCGATCGCGCCGTTCACAACGGTGAAGGTAGCTGCTTCGCTATAAGTCTTTACGTTGTTCAGCACAACGAAGGACTTCACGCTGAATTCGATCTCGCCGATGTTGGTGGGAACGTTGTCCACCGACAGCGCGCAAATGTAGGTTCCGCCCAAATCAGCCGCGGTAACAGTCTTTACAGAGCCGTTCTCGGTGGCATTGATGGAGGAATATACGTGGGTGGTGTTCACAGTCCAGGACTTGGTCTTTTCAACGCCGCCCTCGAGATACTTTGCGGTAACCTCAAAGCCTGCGGCAGAGCCCTCCAGAGACTGAAGCACGGACAGGAAGCGGATGCTCTGCTTGTTGTCCACTGCCTCGGTGTTCTGCGCGCCAACCACCTTGGAGAAGGTGTTGTCGATAACGCGCGCCTCAAGAGTTGCGTCACTGTAAACGGTGAAGGGAGCGGTTGCAACCACGTTAGTGCCCTTATAGAACCAAACTGCGGTCTGATTCTCGCCAACCTCAACTGCGGGGAACTCGGTGATCACGTCGTTGGTCTTTGCATAGAGGTGATCCAGAACAACGCCGTCCTTAACGAACTGAATGTTCTTGTTGGTGGCAACGTTGCCGCCGTAAACGGTGATATCCTTCACGTAAACGATGGGCTTGGTAAGATCCCACTCGCTGATGGCATCGGAATACACCTTCACCGCAAGGCTCATCTGGTTTTCAGCATAAACGTTGGGGAACTTTTCCTTTGCGCCAATGGTAACGGAACCTGCGTACACACCGCCGATATAGAGATTCCAGGTGTAGCCGTCGATCTCCATGGTGAAGCGAGTGAAGCCGTCGTTATCGCAGTAAGCGGACCAGATATTGGAGAAGCTAATACTATCGGAATAGTAGTTGGAGCTATACTCTGCAACGGTTGTGAAGGAATTGTTGTAGAGATAGAAGCCCTGAGACTCTCTCCACCACTCACCGGTGATGCAGAAGCCGATGTTGGCGGTTTGCTCCTTCTTCATGTAGAAGTCGATGGTGTACTTGGAATCGGCATTCAAAGGAAGGGTGGTCTTCACGCCTGCCCACATCCACTCGTTGCCGTCGGCATAGTCGGCGCAATTGGGATCGGGATAAAGCGCGTTGGCAATATCGCCGTTCAGAGAGTTCTGATTTCTAACGGGCTTGGTTACGGTTACGTCCTCGAAATCGGAGGTGCAACCGTCTACGCTCATAACAGTGGGAACCTTCAGAAGAACGTCGCCCTCCTGATAATTGTTCACGGTAGTGTAAGTAGGCAGACCGGAGTAAACCTTAATGTTCTTCACCTCTGCGATCTCACACTCATCGGTAGGAGTATCGCAACGAGAGCGGATACCGAGAGAAAGCGTTCCGTTCAGACCGTCGTAATCGCTTGCCAAGGTCATGGTTCCGACCTTCTCGTTGTTCATATACAGCGTTACGTTGAAGCCGTCGATCACGATCATATAGGACTGAAGCGCCTTCACGTCAACTTCGCCATAGGTTGCAACGTTAGCGGCGGAAACCTCCTCCAGCCACTTCATACCGTTGGCAAGATATGCCTGCTTCTCGCTATAGCCGAGGTAAATACCGTTGGTGGTGTTGTTCTTCGTTTTGCCGTTAACAGCACCGGGAGCGCTGAAAACAAATCCGCCATAATTGAAGTTGGCGATCATTCTCATCTTAAAGGAAATGGTGTACTGAGAGGTTGCGGTGAGAGGCAGATTGGTGTGGCCAATAAAGGAAGCCCATTCGCCTACACCGTCGGAAAGAACGGTTTTCGCCTTCACGATATCGCCGTCCGCATACTCGGAATCATACTGGTTCTGAGCGTTTGCGATGGAATAGGTTGCGGTGCTGCCTTCAACAGCGTTGGTCTCATCGGCAAGGTTGTCGATATCAAGAAGCAGCTCGTTGGTCTTCTGCTCAACAACGCCGCCCTCATATACCTTGATGTTCTTCATCATAGCAACCTCGGAGCCCTCGCCTGCCGTATCGCAACGAGTGCGAACGCCAAGAGCCACGTTGGTGCCGAGTCCCCAGTAATCTGCGGGAAGCTCCATGTCCGCGATCAGATCACCGTCAATATAGAGGCAGAAGTTCAAGCCGTCGATTGTGATCATGTAGGAGTGCTGCTCCATTACGTCCACGCCAACCAGATCGGTACGGCGAGCAGCGGTAACCTCCTCGGACCAGTTCATACCGGTTGCAAGGTAAGCGAGCTTACCGGGGTAGTCAAAATAGAAGCCCTGAGTGGTTCTGTACTGGCTCTGGTTGCCGATTTCACCGGGAGCGGTGAACACGAAGCCACCCATATTGAAGGAGGCGATCATCTTTGCGTCAAAGGCGATGATGTACTTCGAGGTTTCGGTGAGAGGAATGTTGGTTTGACCAACATAGGTCTGCCACTGACCGGAGCCGTTGTAGTCGGTAACGATCTTATCACCGTTGAGAGTTTCGCCGGCAGCAGAATCGCTCTTGTTCTGAACCTGCGCGTTCTCGTTGGTGTAGGTGTACTGGCTTTCGGTCACAGCGTTCGTGGTGTCACCGAGGTTGTCAATGTCGAGAAGCAGCTTGCTGTCAGCCGCGGGAACAAAGGTAGTAGCATCGGGGCTAATGGTCACTTCGGAATTGGTCAAGGTTTTTGCCAAAATAGAAATCGGCATGGAAACAGCCAGCATCAGTGCAGCAATCGCACCTGCCAGAATACGAGTTGATCTTTTCATGGTTGTTTTTCTCCTTTCATTTTTGGATCACCAGGTCACGCGGTCGATCTCTTCACCCTCGGGCACGAAAAGATCGGAGAGCTTGGACGCGGTGAGAATGTCATTCGGAAGCACAAGAACGTGTTCCAGCGTTGGGGGGACATACGGTTTCATGTTCACTTTCCTCCATGTTATTTATTTAATTCGGAAAATCAGCCAAGATTTTCCAAACGTTCCAGTTTACGGGTAACAGACGCCGCAACGGCATCCTTGCATGCCTCCAGGGAGCTTGCGATACCGGGAGATCCCGCATCGTTCAGCGCGATCATGGTAGAATAAAGGCTACCGGTAGACCACAGATAGCAAAGCTCATAGGTTTTGCCGGCATAAACCAGCTCCAGCATTCTCACGTCTTCGGGATGAGCGATAATTCTACCGCCAAACAGATACTCGTTGATTACGGGAGACACGGTCTTGCGGGACTGATAAGAAATCAGCTCAATGATGCTTGCCACCAGCTCCACGTCCTCAACGGTGGTGGTGATGTTAATGCTGTTGGAGCCGTAGGTGGAGATAAAGGAATAGTAATTCTTCTGATCGGTATCCGCCTTGAAGAAAGGCAGAACGCCGAAATTCAAGCCATAGGAGGTGAAATCTGCCAGATACTTTACGCCGCGAACGGTGCAGAACTGGTTACCCTTATCAAAGCGGTCCTCGGTCCAGTCGCGACCAACGGAGTAGCCCGCGTTGAGCAGATTGATGATGGATTCCAGATCGTTTACCAGCTTCTCGTCATAGTCGAAAACGAAAACGTCGCTCGCATCCTTCTTCAGCAAGGCGTTGCCCATACCAATGTTAAAGCCCAG
Organism: Oscillospiraceae bacterium; assembly: GCA_015064525.1. Lineage (GTDB taxonomy): Bacteria > Bacillota > Clostridia > Oscillospirales > CAG-272 > UMGS1865. The sequence goes on along the minus strand of SVSC01000018.1, from coordinate 10,754 downwards.
GATGTTTGCGTTCTCCCAGCAGAAGCCCCAGTAGTCGGTTTCATCCATGTTGTCGTTACCGTCCTTATCCGCGGTTGTCATGCGAACCAGCTCGGTGAACTTTTCAATCGTCCACTCACCGTCGTCAACAACCTGATAGAGGGTTTTGCCAAGAGTTTCGGTGATGTTGAAGTGGTTTGCCAGATCATGGCTGAACACGATGCACTCGGTTGCCATTTCATCCATGTAAACCATATCGCCCGTAACAAAGAAGAGGTAATTCGCGAAGGACGAGGGCTCCTGCAATCCCTGATCGTAGTAGGCAGCGTCCAGGCGGATGTTCTTCACCTCATTCAGGTTCCAAAGCATTCCCTCCTGACCGAGAGAAGGAAGATCGTTCATTTTGAACGCCCACATATCGAACGCTTCCTCGCCACCGGTCATCCAGGTGTTTCTGGCAAGATCTACCCACTCGTCGGCCTGATGCTCAACAATATCAAAATTGTACTGATTGGTAACAATTTCGTTGCGGCTGTAAACCGCCTGATCCAGAATGTTACCCGTCAATTCACCGCAAATATCGTTGCCCGCCCAGTAGGTGGTGTTCGCGTTTCGGGAAAGAACGTCGAACTGATAACCGTCGAAATCTTCCAGATAAGGAATGGGTGCGGATTCCGGATCGAACTGATTCTCCGGAGGGGTGGTTCCCTGGGGATCGTTGGTGGCTTGATTGCCGCCTGTGGTTACAGCGGGAGGTGTTGTGTCACCGCCGCAGCCCACAAACACGCCGAGAAGCAACACCAGAACCAATCCAAAGGAAAAGGTCTTTACTACACGGGTTTGTTTTGAACTTCTTTTCATAAAAGTGCCTCCTTTTGCTTTTGGTATAATTGCACAAAATTGATTGGCGCAATCTATACTGTATATACATTATATCATATTTCACGCAAAAAGTCCATTGTGTTAGTACGCAAATATATTGCTTTTTTTCTTCACTTTTTCTCCTTCTTTAATTGTATCAATTACACAAACGTCGGCACGCTTCTCAAAACAAAAAGCAAGAGAGAGGAATCAACGCTCCTCTCTCTTGCGCTTACTCAGTCCGTATGCTTTTGAGAATCAAATTTGCTCGGCGGAACACCGTACCGCTTTTTAAAGGCTCTGTAAAACATTGCGTAATCGGTATAGCGGAGGACGTTGGAAACCTCCACGGGCGACATTCCGTTTTTCAACAGCGTAACCCCCAGCTCCAGCCGCTGCTCGGTGATATATTGCTTTGGCGGAACGCCGACCACATCGTGAAAAATGCGATTGAAATGCTTGGGAGAAACCCCCAGCATTTCGGCAACCTCCTGCACCGATACGGCAAAGTTGTTGTCGTAAAGAAAATGCTTGCTCAGCTCCACGTAGTGCGTGTAGTTCGCGCTGTTTCGCTTTGAGGGCTCGGGAACCTCCCCCTTCTTTTTCTTCTGGCAGGAAAACACCATCCGCATCAACGAATCGGTATATTCCGCCAAGGAAATCTTGGTGTGATCCATGTCGATATAATGCTCCAGAAGCGGAACAACCTCGTTCAGGTAGTCGCACGGAAAAATCAAATTGGTTGCCGAGAAGCCCATTTGCTTTGCGAACGGAACGGTATCCTCCCCTCTCACCATCACCCAGTAGTACTCGAAGGGATCGTCCGGATCCGCAACCATGGAATGCGGCATCATCGGCCATGACAAAAACGCAGTTCCGGGAGTGATCAGCTCTCCGTTGTAGTACCCCTTCCCCTTCACGCAGAAGTGCAACACCAATCTTGTGCGCCAAACGCGATTATACTCCGCTTTCGTTGGGTCTGCCTTTTCATGCCCAACAACCCAGAGCCAAACGGGAGGACGCTCATTCCGCTCCGGATACAGATAAATGCATCGTTGAAAATAGGGCGCTTTTTCAATCTTTTGAAACACCTTGGGCGATTCATCCTCCCAAAGCATTTTTTCTCCTTCCCCGGCCAAATAGCGAACGAACATGGCGTCCCCCTTCTGTTTTTTGATTTTCACCGACGGATCGCGGCTTTCAATATTCCGCCGTGCTCCATTTTATCACATATTTGCGTTTTTGTAAATACCATTATCCCGCATAAAACATTGCTTTTTTTCGCACTCTTCCCGCTTTCCTTTGGGGACTGATCATAAGGGCAGCAAGCGACACGGCAAGGAACGGTACACAATACCTCATCGACAGATTCGCGCCGCATCCGGTGTTTACGGTATCTACGGGCGCAGACGTTCCAACCGTTGCGGAGGTATCCGTTGGCAACTGTGGAACTGTTTCCTCCTCGGTTCTCTCCGTTGCTTGATCCTGACCTGCATGGAGCAAGGAGTTCTTTACCGAAAGGGCTCCCTCGCTCACGCGGATCTCCGAAATGGAGCCGCAGAAGAGTCGGCGGATCAAGCCCTCCGGATCAGCCTGATTCATGGAAGTAGCGTCAGAGCCCAATATTTTTCTGCCAACGCCAATCTCCCATCCGAAGGAAGGATCCACCGACGCGATCTTTCCCTCCTCGGTGATGCTTCTGACCAAAACGCCGTTACAATAAACAGAGGTTTTCAAGCCGTTGCACGCAACCATATAGTGAACCCATTCGCCCGCATAGATTCCGCCCGCAAACTCCTCGTTCGTTTTGACCTGATTGGGATCCACGTGAATATATTGCAAGCCCGTTGTTCCCTGCTCTCCAATGGCGCCATCCGCATTCCCGCCCGACACCTCGGAAAGCGCCAGAGACAAGGCAGGCTCATTTTGCGATTCCACAATCCCCTGACGGGAGAACAGCCCCGTGTAGCGGTTGTACAGATTGTTCCATTCGGGCGAGATTTTGAAAACGATCTCAACCGTCCAGCCGCTTCTTCCGCTCCAGGAATTCAGCGGCGCATTTTCCACCGTTTCCAAATATTTTCCCGATACGTATGCCCCGCTGAAGGTGTTTTGAGACGCATCGTAGGGATCAACGCTTTTTGCCTGCGCCAACGAATTGTTAAACATGAGAGCGGTAGCGGTCTCCGCGCTTTTCAATTCTCCCAAATCAACACCCGTATCCCAAGAAAAGATATCCAATTGATTGCCGTTTCCAACGGAACGCACGACCAAATCGTTCCCGTTTCCCGAAAGATCCGTAAAGGTAAGATTGTCAGCATCAATGCTTCCGGTATAATATCCTTCCCGATTCTGAAGCCTCCAATGCGCCAACACACCGTTCTTGGCAATCGGTTCCGCCACCGCGGAAAACGGCAGCATTCCAAGCAAAAGCGCGATCAACAAAAGATAAGCCGATTTTTTCATGATTCTTTTCCTCCATTCTGATGATACAAGGAGCGCCTACCTCGGGCTCCTCCTGCTCATTATAGCATAATTGCTTTATGGTTGTAAATTGCGTTACCACGCAAATACATTGTTTTTTTGCACATTTGCGCCAATCGCCGCATCGCCGTTACAGCGCCGCGCGCCTTGATTTTATAGTCAGCGGGGCTGTTGCAGACGACCGCAACAGCCCCTTGATGTCATTTTCCTTTTCAATAAATCGCGGGACGGTCGAAGAGATAGGCTCTGCACTCCACCCAGTTGGTTGCGCTCTCCTCAATGACCACCCAAAGGGAACCCACGCAAAGCGTGATCGATCCGCGAAGCCCCTCGGCATGAAACACGTACACCCCGTCCGCTTCGGTTGCCTCGGCGGAAACGGTCATTCTCTGCGGTTCAAAATCGGGATCCCGACTTTCCGCTCTCTGCACCAACGCAAGCGTGAAGGAAAGCGATTCCTCGGATACGGAGGATATCTCAATGCTCTCACCGTTTACGATCGCCCCATTGGTAAAGGTGTTAAGATGCTCCTTTTCGGGGCAGGCAGGCTCAAACAACGGAATAAATACAATTCCCGCGCGGCTCTTGGTGTACTCCTGCTCGGTCCAGCCATGGGGCAAAACGTCGTATTGGGCGTACAGAGCCTCCCCCTCCGACCCGGAGATCGGCACACGAGCGCCGTTCTCGATCCGATACCACGCGCTCTTTTGTAACGTCCAGCCCACCTGATAGCCCACGCCCAGCAGGCAACGCAGATCGCCGTTGCCAACCTCATAGAGAAACGCTTCTCCATCGCGGCTCAGGACGCCTCCCGTGGAGCGCTCGAAGCGGAGCTTACCCGTTTCGTCAATCCATGCGTCAAAAGCCGCCTTCAGGAGGATGGGAGCGCCGTTGACTTGCGTGAACAGCGCGATCACGCGATAATTGTCATTCAGGAGGATCAGCTCCTCCACGCCGTCGCCGTTCAGATCCTTTTTTGCATACCCGTAGGCACGGTTTCCGTTTTCGGCGTACTCCGAACCAAAGGGCGTTTTGGTTGGCATCACACGGATGCCGCCATAGAAAATGCCATGGAAAACACGATAGTCCTCGTCATTGGAAAAGGAGAACAGGCTGTCAAATTCTCCTGCCGTCCACTTTGCTTGCGTATAGTCCTTGAAGCTTTCCACGATCCTGCGGTATGCCGCCAGAATGGTATCGTAGCTCGATGCATCAAAAACGGGCGCCAACGTCTCCTCTCTGCCCCCAAGAACGGAAAGAAAACGGAAGCCTGCGGTTTTGTTTACGTAGGCGCAGGACATGAAAACTCTCCGAACCGATTCGCTCAGCGCCCCCTTTTCCTCCGCGGTGATCTCCTGGCGAGCACCATTTTCGATCCGATAGTACTCAGCCTGCCCGTTGGTGATCACGGTGCCGAATTCCAGACCCTCCAGCCTGCCGTTCACAATCCTTTTCACATGGGTGATATCGCTTTGATCCTTGACGTATATCTGCGAATAGACCGTTCCGTCCGGTGTGATGGCGGAGGCATTGCGATTCATTTGCAGGAGCAGGACGGGGGCGCCTTCCCGGATGGTAAAGAGCGCGTAGAGCCGATTGCTCCGATCCAGCAGCACCAGCTCGGGAACACCGTCCTCGTTCAGATCCTTTGTGGCATAGCCCATTGCGGCAGGATCCTCCCCCTTCTCCACGGCGGCGCGCACCGCCTGCCCGATCTCCCCTTCCGCGAAAGGAAGCTCCTGCAGGGCGGCTTTTTGGCTCAGGCATTGCGCGTAAAGCTCCAGAATACTCTCGTACCCCTTCTCCTTCGCGCCCTCCTCCTGCACGTTTTCCTTTCTACAGCCAACGCTTGACAGCAGCATAGCAACACAAATTGCGAATATCAGAATTCTTCTCATAAAAGCGGCTCCTTTCCTTGCAGCGCAACACTCACAACAAATCCTCAAAAAATCGGCTCTCATACCCCGCATCGGTCAGGGCTTGCAGAACGATTACCAGCTTTTCCTCAAAATCGGGCTGGTAGGCGCGGTAGTCCTCATAGAAATATTGTTCATGGATCATCACGTGAATCCACTGACGATTCAACAACGGGATCAAGGACGGCAAAAGCTTCTCCAAGGGGTAGCGGTTGATCACCATGTCAATCGAGTCGTACGCCATGCCCTTTAAGGTGAGAATCTCGCCTTTTCTGATTCGCTCCGCGTCTGCCTCACAAATACCGTAAGAGCTTCGCGGATGCTCGCTGTCACCAAAGAGCCCCGAAAGCCCCCTCACACCGTTGTCCGTCATTGCGAGAAGTCCTTCATCGGTTGCAAGGCAATAGTGCAGGGTGGTTGTTTGGGCGAGGCTTTGAGGAGCCGCGAAGCGCAGGATCTGCTCATGCGTCCCGCAACAATCGGCGTAAACCTCGGCATAATCGGATTCGCGGTAGGGCTCCGTATTTTCCAATAGCGAATGAAAGGAGAGCTTGAGCCATTCGGCGTTTTCCTTCCATTCCGCCGCAAAGCGATCGCTCATTTGCGAAAGCGAAAAGCCCTCCATGCGGTAGAACAAATTCAGTTGAATCCTCACGTTGAATCGCTCGTGTAAGCGACGGAGCATTGCGGGATAGGGATGATCAAACAGGCTGCGAAAATTCCCCACGCACAGCTCCTTCAAAAAGCGAATATTATCGTCCACGGTAAAGCAAAAATATTTCATCTATTCCCCCCCTTCGCCAAACACCTCGATCGACCGTTAAACAAGGTATGGGATCAGAATGATCAGAGCAGCCGCAAGATACAACAGCGAAAGTGCCGTTGCCGCCCCCGCCGCCACAAGATATCCAACACCGCCCGTCCCCACTCTTTTGCGATAGCGTATTGAGAAAAATATTCCCAGAAAGCCGAGCGCGGGACCAACCGAAGCGAACGCGCCAAAGCAATACAGCAACGCGATCACCGCCAATAAAAGGCTTGACGAGGGCGAAAAAAAGCTCCGTATCACGATGGCAACGTAACCGAGAGGCAACAGCAGCTCTAAGGTTAGCGGAATCACGGAGAAGCCCCTTGCAAGGCGTTTCAGTTTTATCTCCGATAACACCGCGGATCGACTGCAAGCGCCGAAGATCCCCGTGCCGCACAAGGAAAGCACCAGCATCAGACCGCCTGTGATCAACCATTGCTCAACCTCTCGCACCACCGGTCACCATCCCTTCCTTTTTCCGAAGCCGTTGGCTCCTTCCTCCCCATTATAGCACAAATACCAAAAAAAATCAAGATAATATTTCTCACCGATCCCGCTTCCGCGGTATAAAGAATTTTCTCGTAGAATATACTTTCTAAAAAAGTTTTTTCGGGAGGAAACCTATGAAACGATCTATCGGACTTTGGCAATTGCTTGGCTTTTCGGTAACCGCTCTTGGCGGCACGCTGTTGCATTTTCTCTATCAATGGCTGGGAGAGGCTGCCTGGATTGCCCCCTTTTCGGGTGTGAATGAATCCACATGGGAGCATATGAAGCTGCTTTTTTGGCCAATGCTGCTCTACGCCGCGGCACAACGCCTTTTCTTCCGCGAGGGCGAGGACTTTTGGTGTGTGAAGCTGCGCGGAATCCTTTTGGGTCTGGCGCTGATCCCCATTCTGTTCTACACCTACAACGGTGTGGTGAGAAAATCGCCCGATTGGCTCAATATCGCCATTTTCTTTCTCTCTGCCGCAGTCTCCTTTTTTTACGAAACCCGCCTCTTTCGCTCCGAGCGGGTACGGTGCGCCTTTCCCAAGGCTGCCCTTGGCGTGCTGTTGGCAATCGCCCTGCTCTTTGTGATATTCACCTTTCAAACGCCGACGCTGGGGATCTTCAAGGATCCCATTACGGGAACTTACGGTATATAAAAAACAATGCTGTGCCGCAATTGGTCGTCTGTGCGCGCCACAGAAAAATCATAATTTTTTCTTAAAAAAAACATTTCTGTCCACGGCTCTTGAAAACGCGCTCTAAAAATGGTATAATCAAAGAAAAACGAACGGAGGCGCGCTATGAAGCAGGGACTTCCCAAAAAAATCCACAGCGGTTCCTTCCGAGAGGGGCACGTGCAAGGCATTGCCGTTGATCTCTCCCGCGGTCACGTTTACTATTCCTTCACCACTCTGCTGGTGAAAACCGATCTGACAGGCAGGCTTCTGGGGAGTGTTCGCCCCCCTGTTGGACATCTCGGCTGCATCACCCTTGATCCTCTTCGCAGGCGTGTGTTCGCCTCGCTGGAGCTGAAGCGCGACGCCATTGGCAAGGGGATTTTACAACGAACCCGCGTTGAGGACTACACCGAGGATGCTTTCTATCTGGTATCCTTCGATTGTGACGCCATTGATCGGGCAGACATGGACGGCTGCGCCGACGGCGTGATGAGGGCATCCTATCTCTCAAGGGTGGTAAAGGACTATACCTCGATCGACGAGGTGAGCGGACTCCCTCACCGCTACGGTTGCAGCGGTATCGACGGCGTGGGGCTGGGGCCAACCTTTGGCGCGACGTCGGAAAAGCTGATGGTTGCCTACGGTATTTATTCCGATCCCACGCGCACCGATAACGATCATCAGGTACTGTTACAGTACGATCCCGATGAAATACTCGCCAAGTCTCTCCCTCTCTCGGCACAAGCCCCTCACCATATGGGTCCCGAGGCGCCTGAAGAAACCTATTTTCTATTCACGGGTAACACCACCTACGGCATTCAGAATTTGGAATACGATCCCCACAGCAAGCTATGGTTTGCGGCTGTTTACAGCGGCAAAAAGCCCGCCTACGCAAATTTCTCCATGTATGCAATCAACGGCACAGCTTCCCCCACCCGCGCCCCTCTTGCGGGGCGGAACGGAGAAACGGGGCTGCTGCTTTCCTGCGCGGAGGTGGGTGAGCGCGATCCCAACCACGCGTCGGTTCGCGGTTGTCGATTCCCGCTGGGGCAAACCGGTATCGTCTCCTTGGGAAACGGTTTGTTCTATTGTTCCATCCCTTCAAGCATCCAAACAGAGGGCTCACACGCATCCACTCTCGTCCTTTATCAATTTGATCCAAACCATCCGCTTCTCTTTCGGGAGGCATTGTCATGAAAGGAGTTTACCATGTCCACCACCGTTTCCATGAGAACCGTCTCTTCCCTTGAAAAATGCTTTTGGGATGATGACCTTCAACAAAAAAACGAACTGACCTCGCTGCGTATTTTCCGAAATCAGCCTGCCTGCTTTCAGGTTGTTTTCAAAAATATTCGCACAAAGCTCTACCGCGAGCGCTTTTCCCTCTCGGTTTCGGGAGATCTCGCGCCCTACGCCACAATGCGGAGCGTGGTGAGCGTTCCTGTGCATTTCCCCTGCCGCGAGGGACTTTGCGACGATAACTACATCCGCCGCGAGCCGGGACTTTACCCCGACCTGCTCCGCCCCCTCCACTACCAAAACGGCATCACGCTGATCGGCGACCAAGCCCAGGCGGTTTGGGTGGAGATCAATCTGCCTCGGAATTACAAGGCTGGAGAGCATAGCCTCACCGTCACCCTTTTGCCCTTTGGATGCACCGAAGCATTGAACAGTCGTACCGTGAAGGTGACCTTAATGGACGAGCTTCTCCCCCCGCAACGCCTGGTCCACACCGAATGGTTCTACACCGATTGTATCGCAAACCATTATCATACCCGCCCCTTTTCCGCGCGCCATTGGAGGCTCATTGAGGCTTTCCTAAAGACTGCCGTAAAAAACGGCGTGAATATGATCCTCACCCCTGTTTTCACCCCCGAGCTTGACACCTACGTCGGCGGAGAACGCCTCACCACCCAGCTGTTGGATATCACCGTCACCGCGCCCAATCAATATTCCTTCAGCTTTGATAAGCTGGAACGCTGGATCGATCTTTGCCTCTCCCTTGGAGTCACCCATTTTGAAATTCCCCATTTCTTCACCCAATGGGGAGCCAATCACGCGCCAAAAATTGTGGCAACGGTTAACGGAAAAACGAAAAAAATCTTCGGCTGGGAAACCGATGCCTGCGGAGAGGAATACACCGCCTTCCTCTCGCAAATGCTTCCCGCGCTGGTTGCCTTTCTTGAGAAAAAGGGCGTGGCACCAAACACCTATTTCCACGTTTCGGACGAGCCCAATCTGAAATCGTTGGAGCGCTATACCCAATGCAAGAATCTGATCAAGCCCTTCCTGAAGGACTACCCCATCATCGACGCACTCTCGGATTTCGATTTCTACGCAAGCGGCGCGCTGGAAAAGCCTGTGCCGGGCATCCGAAGCATTCAACCCTTTTTAGACCATCAGGTGGATGGACTTTGGGCATATTACTGCGGAGACAGCGGCCCCAACGTGAGCGGTCGTATGATGGCAATGCCCTCCGCGCGCACCCGAATTCTGGGCGTTCAGCTCTGGCTCTTCCGTATTGAAGGCTTTCTTCACTGGGGGTATAATTTCTACAACAACCAATATTCCTATGACGTGCTGAACCCCTTCCTGAACACCGACGGAGAGTTTTTTGTTCCATCAGGCGATGCCTTCCTGGTCTACCCCGGCGATAACGGAACGCCTTGGGAGTCAATCCGCCTCAATTCTCTCCGCGAAGGAATGGAGGATATGCGCCTGCTGGATCTGGCAAGCGATCAATTGGGGCGCGAACGGGTTGAAAAAATCCTGCTTGAAACCGCTGGCGGAGAATTAACCTTCACCTCCTACCCCACCGATCCCGTATTCTTCCAACAGCTGCAGGAGCGCCTCTGCTCCGAAATGGGGCTGATTTAAGGCAATATCGCGCAAAACCGCAACGGCGCTTGCTTGCGTATATTCCGTCAAGCCGCACGAACCCCTAACCGATACCCCCACGATCGCCTTCACAGAACAAGCATCCTCCCCCACGCTCCGCAGAGAGCGCGCGGGGAGGCGTATTCTCCGAACCGCAACCAACCTTTCCGATCTCCATCCTCCCCTACCCCATTCCCCTCGGAGCCAAAAATATTTTACGGAAAGCATTGACAAATCGTTTTTTATATGCTATAATGTTATGGTGTGGAAATCCGAGGTTTGCTTTGGCTTGGTAGCGGGTTGCGTTCGGAGTTACGAAGCCGTTCTCCTCGTTGATTTTTTGAGCGGAGCCGACCACACAAACACCAACTTTTTGGGCGCTCCCGAACGTCGTAAAATGATCCATTCTCGGGTCTGACCATAAGTTTGACCACTTACAAGAAACAAATTTTTTACCATTTCGAGGTGTAGCGAAGGTGGTATCGCGCATCGTTCGGGACGATGAGATCGCAGGTTCGAGTCCTGTCACTTCGACCATATCGAGTGTTCATAACGAATTTGAGTTATGGACACTCGATTTTTTGTTTCTATGTTTGTAAACGAGGGGATTAGGGAGACTTTCCTAAAAGTGCCTTTGCGTGCAAAGATGGTAAACGGGCG
>SVSC01000017.1 GCA_015064525.1 Oscillospiraceae bacterium | reverse complement strand
GAGCAATAGCTGCCGCAAGCGTTTTGGTACCACCACCCAAAACGCTCCACGATATTAGTGAGGTTGAACTGTTTTGGAAACAGATAAAATCTCATTCTCGGGGACGGAATAATCAAATTTTAACTGAACGAACGTCGAGCTTGGAAAGCGGGCTTGCCCGCCCGCCACCCAAAACGCTCCATGATGTTAGTTGGTTTGAACTGTTTTGGAAACAGATAAAATCTCATTCTCGGGGACGGAATAATCAAATTTTAACTGAACGAACGTCGAGCTTGGAAAGCGGGCTTGCCCGCCCGCCACCCTAAACGCTCCATGATGTTAGTGAGGTTGAACTGTTTTGGAAACAGATAAAATTTCATTCTCGGGGACGGTATCAAGAAATTTAATCTATACGAAGGTTGAGTTTGGAAAGCGGGCTTGCCCGCCCACCACCCTAAACGCTCCATGATGTTAGTGAGGTTGAACTGTTTTGGAAACAGATAAAATTTCATTCTCGGGGACGGTATCAAGGAATTTAATCTATACGAAGGTCGAGTTTGAAAAGCGGGCTTGCCCGCCCGCCACCCAAAACGCTCCATGATGTTAGTTTGTTTAAACTGTTTTGGAAACAGATAAAATTTCATTCTCGGGGACGGTATCAAGAAATTTAATCTATACGAAGGTCGAGTTTGAAAAGCGGGCTTGCCCACCTTTCTTGGAAGAAGGTTCCACACTTCCAAGAACTTTCCCGTAGTGGTTTTTTAACGGTCACTTTCGTTAGTGGCTCGGACTTTTGTTTTGCGTAGCCTATCTGCGGTACGCTGAACGAGCATTTGTTTACGGTAAACTGTCGCGTCCTCTTTTTTTGGTAACTGAGGAAGTTTTTTTCATAAATCTGTTGCAAAAAATCAAAAAATAGTGTATGATATAAGATGTATTATTATTTCTTGTCAGAAACGGAGATGCTATGATTCCCAAGCTCTATCCCATTGGGGAAAACGGCTCCCTGCGGGTATGCGGAACCGACCGATTTAAAGCGGGTATGCTGTCGGTTTCCTCGGTGATGCCCGTGACGCCCGAGAATGCTTGTCTCGCGCCGCTCCTGCTTTCGGTGCTGCGTCGGGGAACCGAAAAATATCCCACGCTGGCGGAGGTCAACCGTCGCTTGGATTATCTGTGGGGAACCTCCTTTTCCCTGCGATGCTACTATCGGGGCAATCTGATGATCGTGGGCTTTTCCGCCGATCTGCTGGATCCCTCCTATCTTCCCGTTGGCGAGAATTCGCTGTTGGACGGAGTTCTGGAGCTGATGGATCAAATGCTCTATCACCCGTTGCTGGATGAAAAGGGCTTGCTGTTGGAGAAGTACGTGGAGAGTGAAAAGGAGCTGCAATGCGACGCCATTCGCTCGGTGAAAAACAATCCCCGCGCCTATGCCGCCGAGCGCTGTCGCGGTATTCTGTTTGAAAACGATCCCTGCGGAGTGCCTCAGTACGGTACCGAGGAGCAAACGATGGCGGTTACCCGTGAGGCGTTGACAGATTTCTGGCGCCGCTGGATCGGCAGTCTCACGCCCGATTGCTTCTACGTTGGCCCCGCCGAGTCTCAATTTCTGCGTGGCAAGCTGGAGCAGTATCTGCCCTGCGGCTTGCAATCCGCCCCCACAACCGTTGGCGGCTTGGTAGAGGTGAGGAGTGGTCGGGGACTTTGGGTGAATGAAAGTCTGCCCGTGGCGCAAAGCCAACTGGTGATTGCCATGCGGAGTGAAACCAGAATCAACGATCCCATGATTCACGCCTACGCCGTTCTCAACGAAATGCTGGGCAATTCGCCGGTTTCCCGTCTTTTTGTTCACGTGCGGGAAAAGAAAAGTCTTTGCTATTCCTGCTCCTCCGCCTATGGAGGCAATTCGGGAACGCTCCTGATTTTTTGCGGGATCAAGGCGGAGAATCGCGCCGCGGCAGAGGAGGAAATCTTCCGTCAGGTGTCTTTTCTGGCAGAGGGAAAATTCAGTGAGAGCGAGTTGGAAGCCGCCAAAAAATCGCTGGATCACGCCTACCGCCGCTTGGAGGACAGCCCCGAGGGCTTGGAAACCTTCTATTATGGCAGAGCGCTCGTGAATAATTCGCTGGATGCTGAGGCTTGCCGTCAAGCCATTCTCGCGGTAACGGCTGAGGAGGTTGCCCTTGCGGCAAGCGCCCTCACCACCGACGTGGTTTACTTTTTAGAGGGAACGCTTGGAGAGGGGGAGGATGAGGATGAGGACGATTGAAAAATGCTCCCACCGTTTGCGGGAGCGGTATTTCCAAATTGAGCATGACAGCGGTCTGACGGTGTACGTATTTCCCAAGCCTCTCACCACCACCCATGTGATCTTTTCGGTGCGCTACGGCGCCGCTGATCAGACCTTCCGCCAAGGGGAGGGGGAGGAGTGGATTACCGTTCCCGAGGGTGTGGCGCATTTTTTGGAGCATAAGCTCTTTGAAAATCCCGACGGAAGCGATTCCTTTGAGCGCTTTTCCGCATACGGCGCCGATGCCAATGCCTATACCACCTGTAACCGAACCGCCTATTTGTTCAGCTGTACCGAGCGCTTTGAGGAGTCGCTGGAGGAGCTTTTGCGTTTTGTTCGCACCCCCTATTTTACCGATCAAACGGTGAAAAAGGAGCAGGGGATCATTGCGGAGGAAATTCGAATGTATCGGGATAATCCGTGGGAGCGGTGCTTTCAGAACCTGATCGAAAGTCTTTACGAGAAAAATCCCATTCGCTCCAACATTTGCGGCACCGAGCAATCCATTGCACGCATCACGCCGCAAATGCTCTACGATTGCTACCGCGCCTTCTACCGTCTTTCCAACATGGCTTTGGTGGTATGCGGCAACGTAACGCAAGAGCAGGTGATGGCGGTGGTGAACCGATGCCTCCCCTCAAAGCGGGAGGAGACCGCGCTTCAGAGAGGCAGGGTAGAGCATACCAACGAGGTCTATCGCAGTAGCGTGAAGGCGCGTATGCAGGTGTCAAAGCCCATTTTTTCGGTTGGAATTCTGGATTCTGAAATTCCCTCCACGCCTAAGGATCGGATCCGCAGGGATGCCGCTATGACGCTTTTGGAGGAGATTCTCTTTTCCAGATCGGCGTCCTTCTATAGCGACCTCTTTGAGGAGGGACTGATCACCCCCACCTATTCCTATGGCTATTCCATTGGAGAAACCTTCGCCTTTCACACTCTTTCGGGGGAAAGCGACCGCCCCGAGGAGGTGGGACGTCGACTTTGGGATTACCTTTGTCGCGTGAAGGAGATAGGGATCGATCCCGAGGAATTCGAGCGATGCCGCCGTGTGCTGTATGCCGACGAGATTCGCGGCTACGACAGCACCGAGGAGATTGCAAATAATCTGCTCAGCTTCGTTTTTGACGATGCCGAGCTGTTTGAGTACCCCGCGGTTCTGGAAAGCCTGACGCCCCGTGAGCTGGAGGAGCTGTTATGCTCTATGCTGAAGCCGTCCGCCTTCTGCCTGTCTGTGGTCTATCCCGATGAGGAGGCCGAGGATGAGGCAGATTGACGGTCGAAATAAAAAAGGAGAAAAAACATGAATTCTGAAACTGTTGTTGTTCGCTTTGAGGGTCTGGGACTTCCCGAGATCACCCTCAACAAGGTGGCGTTCACCCTGTTCGACACCATTCAGGTGCGCTGGTACGGCATCTTTATCACCCTTGGCATCGTTTGCGCCTTCCTCTATGCCTATTATCGCTCCAAAAAGACCGAGGATGTGATCCTCGACGATCTGCTGGACGTTGGCATCTGGACGGTGATCCTGGGCGTTGTGGGCGCAAGACTTTACTACGTGCTGACCAGTCTCGAGCGTTTCCCAACCTTTTGGTCGGTGTTTGAGATCTGGAACGGAGGACTGGGAATCTACGGCGGCATCATTGGCGGCTGTCTCGGCATCCTTCTTGTGTGCAAGGTGAAGAAGCTGAGCTGGAGAAAGCTCTTCGATATGATCGGCCCCGGTGTAATGATCGCCCAAGCCATTGGCAGATGGGGCAATTTCTTCAACGGCGAGGCGTACGGCTATCCCATTGGCGACACCACCCGATATTTCTTCTTTTTGAAGGAGTTTGAGCTTCCCTCGGGAGAGGGCACCTTCTTCAACCTGTTCCGCATGGGGCTCTACCCCAACGATTATTCCCACTACTACATGGTGAACGTGCATCCCACCTTTCTTTACGAGAGCATCTGGAACGTTCTGGGCTTCATTCTGATCAATCTGTTCTATAAGCGCAAGAAGTTCGACGGTCAGATCGCGCTGATGTATTTCACGTGGTACGGCTTTGGCAGAATGTTTATTGAGGGTCTGCGTACCGACAGCCTCTATATTCTGAAGGGTGTGGCATCCGATAGTGGTTTGCGGATTTCCCAGTGCGTGGGTCTGATCTGCTTTGTTGTGGGTCTTTCCATGCTGATCGCCTTTGGCTACCGTTTCCGCGCGAAGCGTCCTCTTTCCGAGATCGTAACGGTGCGGGAGGTTCCCGTTCGCCGCGTGAGTGCCGACGGAACGGTTTATGAGGAGCCTGCGGAGTCCTTTGTCATCAACCCCGTTCCCGCATCCGAGGAGGAGAGCGACGCGGCGGAGGAAGCCGATGAAGCAGAGGAAGCCGAAACGGATGATGCATCCGAGGAAAACGACACAACGGATTCTCCCAAGGAGACTTCTGAATCGGAAGAGGAGGACGAAAACAATGGCACAGAGAATTGACGGAAAACTGATCTCGGCGCAAATTCGGGAGGAATTGAAGGAAGAGTGTAAGGCGTTTGTTGCCGCCAACGGCTACGCTCCCGGTCTTGCTGTGGTGATCGTTGGCGAGGATCCCGCTTCTCAGGTTTACGTTCGCAACAAAAAGAAGGGCTGTGAGGAGATCGGATACTATTCCGAGGTTCACGAGCTGCCTGCCTCCACCACCCAAGAGGAGCTGAACGCGCTGGTGGATCGTCTGAACGCCGATGAAAGGATCCACGGAATTCTGGTGCAGCTGCCTCTGCCCAAGCATCTGGACGAAACCGAGGTGCTTTTGCGGATCCGCCCCGAAAAGGACGTTGACGCCTTTCATCCCTATAACGTTGGAAAAATCATGATCGGTGACTATGATTTCCTGCCCTGCACTCCCGCGGGCGTGATGGCGCTCTTGGAGCGGAGTGGCGTGGAAATTTCGGGCAAGCGTTGCGTGGTGATCGGGCGCAGCAACATTGTGGGAAAGCCCATGGCAATGCTTCTGCTTCACGCCAACGGAACCGTAACGGTTTGCCACAGCCGCACCAAGGAGCTGGCGTCGGTTTGCCGTGAGGCGGACATTCTGGTGGTTGCCATCGGACGCGCCGATTTTGTGGGCGCGGATATGGTGAAGCCGGGGGCCGTTGTAATCGACGTTGGCATGAACCGTCGGGCAGACGGTAAGCTGACGGGCGACGTAGACTACAACGCGGTGGAGCCCATTGCTTCGGCAATCACCCCCGTTCCCGGTGGCGTTGGTCCCATGACCATTACCATGTTGTTGAAAAACACCCTTACCGCCGCCCGCAAAGCGGCTGAAAAATGAGGTTAGCTCTTGACAGAATCGAAAAAAAGTGGTAAAATAATTAGGTTATCTGACAGACAGGAGAGAAATGTGATGATCAATACCGAAAAAACAATGGATAAAATCGTTGCCCTGTGCAAAACCAGAGGCTTCATTTTCCCCGGCTCCGAAATCTACGGCGGCTTGGCAAACTCTTGGGACTACGGCCCCCTGGGGGTGGAATTCAAAAACAACGTAAAAAAGGCATGGTGGAAGAAGTTTGTGCAGGAAAGCCCCTACAACGTGGGTCTGGACAGCGCCATCATCATGAACCCCCAGGCATGGGTTGCTTCAGGTCACGTGGGCGGCTTTTCCGACCCTCTGATGGACTGCAAGCAGTGCAAGATGCGTCACCGCGCGGACAAGCTGATTGAGGACTACGCCTTTGAGAACGGTCTTACCGATGTGAATCCCGCAGGCTGGAGCTTTGAGGAGATGTCTGCCTTTATCAAGGAGAAGGGCATTGGCTGTCCCTCCTGCGGCGGTCATGACTTTGCCGATATCAAGAAGTTCAATCTGATGTTCAAGACCACCATCGGCGTAACCGAGGATAGCTCCAACGTGGTTTATCTCCGTCCCGAAACGGCGCAGGGCATTTTCGTGAACTTCCAGAACGTGCAGCGCACCACCAGAAAGAAGCTCCCCTTCGGTGTGGCGCAGATCGGTAAGTCCTTCCGCAACGAGATCACTCCCGGTAACTTTGTGTTCCGTACTCGTGAGTTTGAGCAGATGGAGCTGGAGTTCTATTGCAAGCCCGGAACCGATCTGGAATGGTTCAAGTACTGGAAGGAATATTGCCATCAGTTCCTTTTGAACCTGGGCATGAAGGGCGAGAACCTGCGTCTCCGCGACCACGATGCCGACGAGCTTTGCTTCTACTCCAAGGCAACCACCGACTTTGAGTTCCTTTTCCCCTTCGGATGGGGCGAGCTTTGGGGCATTGCCGACAGAACCGACTACGATTTGGGTCAGCACCAGCAGCACAGCGGCAAGGATATGACCTACTTCGATCAGGAGAAGAACGAGCATTACATTCCCTACGTGATCGAGCCCTCTTTGGGCGCCGATCGTGTGGCGCTGGCGTTCCTGGTTGACGCATACGACGAGGAAGTGATTGATGCCGAGAAGAACGACGTGCGAACCGTTCTGCACCTCCATCCCGCTCTGGCGCCCTTTAAGGCGGCTGTTCTGCCTCTTTCCAAGAAGCTGGGCGATAAGGCGATGGAGATCTACCAAGAGCTTTCCAAGTACTTCATGGTGGACTACGACGAAACCGGTTCCATCGGTAAGCGCTACCGCCGTGAGGACGAGATCGGAACTCCCCTTTGCATCACCGTGGACTTTGAGACCGTTGGTGACGCTGAGAAGGCTGCCGACAACTGCGTAACGGTTCGCGACCGCGACACCATGGAGCAGGTGCGTATTCCCATTACCGAGTTGAAGTCTTATATCGAAAAGAAGCTGGAATTCTGATCGTGTTCGGAAGGATCCCTTGCCATACGCGAGGGATCCTTCCGTGCCGTATATGAAAATTGAAGGAAGGAGCTTATTCAATGAAAAGAATTGCTTTGCTGTTGTTATCCGCTCTGCTTTTCCTGCTTTCGCTGGTAGGCTGTGATCGGATCGGAAACACCCAAAACGACCCCACCGCGGAGGAAGACGTTAACTCCAAGCCCTATGAATTTACCTTTGCTTCCAATGGAAACGGTACCTGCAAGATCACGGGCGTGACCTTTGCTGAAAGCAACGCCGCTCCCTTTACGCTCGCGTTTCCCGAAGCCTCTCCCGAGGGAGAGAAGGTAACGTCCATTGCGTACCAAGTGGCATCCATTGTTCCTCATTGGATTTCCAAAAGTGATTACGAAGCCAAAATCGACGCGAAGGTAAAGACTCTGTTTGCCGCGGATGAATTTCAGTACAGAAAATTCTCCACCTACTATTCCTACTACGATATCAAAAACGGCATGACCGTGACACAGGCGGAGAATCTGCTGATGAAGTACCCCGCGCTTGAAAAAACGGCGCTATACGTGCTTTTGCCGGACGTTTCCGCGGAGGAATTGCTGTATTTGGGTGATATTCTCGCACAGGTGGGATTTTCCTATGCCGACAAACAGGCGGCACACACGGAAACGGGCTTTGCAGACGATGATGCCAATCGGGTCGTATATCCCGCAAACCTGCAAAAAATGTCTTTTCCGGAGGGGCTTACCTACGTGGCACCCGAGGTTTATCTGAATTGCGTTACCCTGCAAACGCTCACCGTGCCTGCCGGTGTCACCGAGCTGGAAAAAGACGCGATCACGGGAAGATCCTCCTATCGGGAGATTGAATTGCCAAAAACGCTTACCAAAATTGAAGATCGTGCGATTGAGTGCCCCAACGTTACCGTGGTTCGCTTTGGAGGCACGCTTGCGGAATGGGAAGCTGTTGCAAAGGAGCCTTATTCTCTTGTTATGGGAAGCGACGCCAGAGTGATCTGTACCGACGGTGAGCTTGCGCTGAAGTGATTTTTGAGAGACTTTGAGTTTTTTTCTTGAAGTCTCTCTTTTTTTTTGATTTTTCTTGACAAACTCCCGAAAAAATGGTAAACTTTTATTAACAAAAGTTTACAAAAGGGGTTTGCTATGAAGATCAAAATCCGATATAAGTCCTATGAGGAGGTACAAAACCTACCGCGCCCCAAGCATCGTCCTCCCAAAAAGCCGTGGCATTTGCTCAGCGGGCTGATTCGTGTGCTGTCGATTCCCGATCTGCTGGCAACCCGTTTTCGCTATACCGTGGAGGGGGAGATTCCTCGGGAGCCTTGCCTCATTTTGATGAATCATTCCAGCTTCATTGATTTGAAGATTGCCTCGAAAATCTTTTTCCCGCGCCGTCATTGCATCGTTTGCACCACCGACGGTATGGTGGGAAAAAATTGGCTCATGCGGCGGATCGGCTGTATTCCCACGCAAAAATACGTTACTGACCTGACGCTGATCCGTGACATCCGTTACGCGCTGACAGAAAAAAAGACCAACGTGTTGATGTTTCCCGAGGCAGGATACTCCTTTGACGGTTGCGCCACCGCGCTTCCCGATACCCTTGGTGGCTTGGTGAAGCTCTTGAACGTTCCTGTGGTCACCGTGATCACAAGCGGCGCCTTCACCAGAGAGCCTCTCTACAACGGGCTGCAAAAGCGACGGGTTCCCGTCAGCGCCCGTGTTCGGTGCCTTTTGGATCGGGAGCGGATCGCCGCCTTTTCTCGGGAGGAGATCAACCGTCTTTTGCGGGAGGAGTTCAATTTTGATGCCTTCGCTTGGCAGAAGCGTGAGCGCGTGATCGTGAACACCCCCACCCGCGCCGATCATTTGGAGCGGATCCTTTATCGCTGTCCCTCCTGCCATGCCGAGGGGAAAAACGTGGGGCGGGGAACGGATCTCACCTGCGGCAATTGCGGAAGGGTCTACCGCTTGGAGCCCTTGGGCGAGATGCGCGCATTGGAGGGGGAGACCGAGTTTCCCCATATTCCCGATTGGTACGCATGGGAGCGGCAATGCGTTCGGGAGGAGCTTGAGCGAGGGGACTACGTCATGGATATTCCCGTGGAGATCGCCATGCTGATGGATCACCACGCCCTTTATATGGTGGGGGAGGGAAGATTGCGCCACACCTCCAAGGGCTTTCTGCTGGAGGGCTGCAACGGAAGGCTGCGCTATGAGCAGAAGCCAAAGTCATCCTACAGCCTGAACGCCGATTACTATTGGTACGAGCTTGGAGACGTGATCGGCATTGGTGACCGCAATGCACTTTATTATTGCTTCCCCAAGCAGGAGGGGATCGTTACCAAGGCGCGGCTTGCCACCGAGGAGCTTTATCGGATTGAGATGAAAAGGCAAAGTCGGAGCGCGGCGGTTGACTCAGCGCTGTAAAAAAGCGAGCGGGAGCGGAGGAAAAGTCCTTCGGCTCCCGCTCTTTTTCGTGTTGCGCGGAGATTGTCGAAGTAAATCGGATAAAAATCTCGTAAAAATAAAAAAAAATTTGAAAAAGGGCTTTTCAAGCGAGAAAATTTATTGTATAATATAATTAGGAAATTATATCATGCCGCAAAAAGCGGATGTTTCCCGTTTTCGATGGGCTTATCGGATGGGAGGAAAGGATCGTCATTATGAAACAGAAGTATACTATTACCGTTGCGGATATGGAGATGAACATCATCAGCGATGCCTCTCGGGAGGAAGTGGAGAACATTGTTGGAATTCTGGATAGAAGAATGCGCGAGGTGAACCTCCACAGTCCCCGTTGCACCAAGAACGAGGCGGCAATTCTTTGCGCTCTCTCCTATTGCTCCGAGCGGATCGCTATGCAGGAGGCGTTTAAGAAGGTGGAAAAGGATGCCTTCCGTTTTGCGGGGGAGAACGAGAAGCTCCGCCGCACCATTGAGGAGCTACAGGAGGAGATCGACCGACTGAAAAAAGATGCCGCCGTGATGCGTTCGATCCTTGACCATGCCGCCGCGGCTGCCAATGCCGCAGAGGAGGCTCGCGCAACGGCTCCCCGCCGCGCCGTGAGCCGTGCCGAGTCGGCGCAGGAGGCTCCCGCGCCCATCCCCATGGGCGATCAGATCTCCGCCTTCGACGCGGTTCCCGAGGAGCTGGCGCAAACCGCCGCCCCCGCGCCCGCAGCGCAGCCCACCGCGCCTGCCGCCGAGCCTGCGGTTGAGGAGCCCTCGGCAAAGAAGACGCAAAAGCCCGCCTCCAAAACCAGGGTGGGAACCATGTTCGATCTGCTCACCTTCAGCGATGTCTGAGTCTCATAAGCTACCCGAATTGCTTTGCCCCGCCGGATCGGAGGAGTCACTCCTTGCCGCCATTGAAGGGGGCGCAGATGCGGTTTACTTGGGCGGCACGCAAATGAACGCCAGAATGCATGCGGGAAATTTTGATCCGCGGCAGCTCAGAGAGGCGGTCAAGCGCGCCCATATCTACGGTGTGAAGGTCTATCTCACGCTGAACACGCTGGTTACCGACCGTGAGCTGACCGCTTGTCTGGATGCGGCGCGGGATGCCGCCAACGCGGGCGTGGATGCCCTGATCGTTGCCGATGCGGGCGCCGCCTCGCTGATTCACCGTGCCATTCCCTCGCTGGAGCTACACGCCAGTACCCAGATGTCGGGTCATAACAGTTTGATGGGAGCCGAGCTGAAAAGTCTCGGCTTTTCCCGTATGGTGGTGGCGCGGGAAATCTCCGAGCGGGATCTGGCAGCGTTGGTGGCAAGCTCACCCATTGAAACCGAGCTGTTTATACACGGCGCTCTGTGCGTCAGCCATTCGGGACAATGCCTTTTTTCCTCCATGGTTGGGGGACGAAGCGGCAACCGCGGCGATTGCGCCCAGCCCTGCCGCTTGCCCTACGCTTGCGCGGCAAGAGGGCGTGGCTCCAAATCCCCAAAGGAGAGCTACCCGCTCTCCCTCAAGGATCTTTCCCTTGCCGCCCACACGCCCCGTTTGATCGAGCTGGGAATTTCCTCTCTGAAAATCGAGGGGCGGATGAAGTCCCCCGAATACGTTTACAACACCGCGCGGATCTGGCGACGGCTGTTGGATGAGAACCGAGCAGCAACTCGTGAGGAGCTTCGCCTGATGGCGGACGCCTTTTCCAGAAGCGGCTTTACCGACGGATACTTCACAGGTCGTGTGGACGATTCCATGTTAGGGGTGCGCCGCGAGGCGGATAAGCAGATCTCCCGCGGGGTGGAGCCCTTTGGCGGACTGCAAAAAAAGGCTCCCGTGCGGCTTTCCTGCAGAGTGGAGGCAGACCGCCCCGTATCGCTCACCCTGCAAGCGGGAGAGCGGAAGGTAACCGCTTTGGGAGAGCCTCCGCAGCAGGCGATAACCGCTCCCATGACTGCCGAGGCGGTGGAACGAAGCCTTTCTCGCTTTGGCGGAACCCCCTTCGCGGTGTCGGCGGCAACCGTTACGGTTGGAGAGGGGCTGATGCTTCCCGTCTCCAAGCTCAACGACCTGCGCCGTCGCGCAACGGAGGCTTTGCTGGAAACCTACGCGCCAAACCCCGTTTCGGAGGCGGAATGGAAGCCATGCCGCCCCATTGGCAAAAGAGCGGGAATTTGTTCGGCTCGGTTTCGTTGGGCGGAGCAGATCACACCCCGCGCGCAAGCATATTTTCAGAGGATTTATCTGCCCCTGGAGCGCTTTCGGGCGCCTGCCAACGGCGTGCTTCTGCCTCCCGTGATCTTCGACGGCGATCTTTCGCAGGTGGAAGGGATGCTTCGGGATGCGCGGGAGAAGGGAGCCGTTTACGCGATGCTCGGCAATATGGGGCATCTGTCTATGGTAAAAAAGGCGGGTCTGATTCCCGTGGGAGATCTTCGGCTAAACATCGCCAACGGCGAGACAGCGGCGCTTTATGAGGCACTCGGCTTGGATGAAATGATCCTTTCTCCCGAGCTGACACTTCCTCAAATGCGGGACGTTGGAGGCAATACGGCGGTTGTGGTTTACGGCAGGCTTCCGCTGATGCTGCTGGAGCGGTGCGTTGCTCGTTCCGCAGCGGGGTGCGACGCCTGCGGCAGGGATGCCGCCCAATTGACCGACCGTCGGGGCGCAATTTTCCCCATTCTGCGGGAGTGGAAGCACCGCAGTCTGATCGTCAACAGTCTTCCAACCTGTATGTCCGACCGTCGGGACGCGTTGGTTCGTAACCGACTGGAAAATCAGCATTTTCTGTTCTATACCGAAACGCCTCGGGAGGTGGATCGGGTGATAGATTGCTTTGGTGCGGGAAAGCCTTTGGGCGAGCCCGTCCGTCGGATCGCAAACTAAAAAAGAGAAGGAGAAATTACATTGCTTCGCGCGTTTTCGCACAAGCTGAGGGAGTCGCTGATCTCGGTGCTTCCCGTGGCGCTGATTGTGCTTTTACTGAACCTGACCCCGTTGGTGAGCTTCACCGCCACGGAAACCGTTTGCTTTTCGATCTCCGCCGTGGCGCTGATCGTTGGCATGGGACTGTTCAATCTGGGTGCCGACATTGCCATGACCCCCATGGGCGAGCAGGTTGGCTCGGGACTTTCCCGTTCCCGCAGAATGGGGCTTTTGCTGACCGTTTGTTTTTTGATGGGGCTCTTCATCACCATTGCCGAGCCCGATCTTTCGGTGCTTGCCTCTCAGGTGGCGGGCATGATCAACGGAACGCTGTTGATCTTTTTCGTTGGCATCGGCGTTGGTCTGTTTTTGATTCTTGCGATTCTTAAGATCGTTTTCAAAAAGAGTCTTGCCTCGATCCTGATGTATTTTTATATGCTCATGTTTGCCCTCGCCTCGCTGATCGTGATCAACGGAACCGGTGATTTCCTGCCCATGGCGTTTGATTCGGGAGGCGTGACCACGGGCCCCATCACCGTTCCCTTTATCATGGCGCTGGGCGTTGGCGTTGCAACTACGCTGGGCGGCAAGAACGCGGGTGAAAACAGCTTTGGCTTGGTTTCCATGTGCTCGGTTGGTCCCATTCTCGCCGTGATGGCGCTGGGACTTTCCATCAAGGGGGAGCTTTCCTACACCCTGCCCGACTATTCCGTTGAGGCGCATCTTGGCGACGCGCTTCTGAAAACGGTTCTGGCGGTGATGGAGGAGGTTGCCATTGCCTTGGCTCTGGTGGTGCTGTTCTTTGCCGTGATTCAGCTGATCTTTCTGCATCTGCCCCGCAAGAAGCTTTTGCAGATTGGAATCGGAATCATCTACACCTACATCGGTCTTGTGGTCTTTCTTTCCTCGGTGACCGTTGGCTTTATGCCCATCGGCTATAAGCTGGGGAATATGCTTGCCTCCAACCACGCGGGGCTTTTGGTGCTTTCGGGTTTTTTGCTGGGGCTGGTGGTGGTGCTTGCCGAGCCTGCGGTTCACGTGCTGAATCAGCAGGTGGAGGGCATTACCAACGGAACGGTAAGCAAGCGATCCATGATGATCGCCCTTTCTGTGGGCGTTGGTGTTTCCATTGGGCTTTCCATGATCCGCATTGTGTTTGATTTCAGTATTCTCTACTATCTCATTCCCGGGTATATGCTTTCCCTGGGGCTCTCCTTCTTTGTTCCCAAGCTCTACACCGCCATCGCCTTCGATTCGGGCGGAGTTGCCAGCGGACCTCTCACCTCCAGCTTTATCCTGCCCTTTGCGGTGGGCGCCTGCGTTGCGGTGCAGGGAGCTTCCGCTGTGATGGCGGATGCCTTTGGCATCGTTGCCATGGTTGCCATGACCCCGTTGATTACCATTCAGCTGCTGGGCTTCCGCGCGGTGATGAGCGTGAGGGTGCGTGAAAAGATTGCGATGAAGAGAATTCTGGATGCTCACGACGAGCAGATCATCAGCTTTTTGTAAAGGAGGAAATGACGATGGAAGACAATCGAAAAAAGAGAACCAAAGCTCCCGACCGCCCCCTCACTCCCAAAAAGCTGAAGCTGCTGGTAACGGTGGTGAACAAGAACAAGGCGGAATTCTACGTAGATTTCCTTCAGCAATACGAAATCAACCTGCAGCTGCAAATGCGGGCTATGGGTACGGCGGGCTCCGAGCTGCTCCACTATCTGGGGCTGGAGGAATCCGAAAAGCAGGTGATTTTCAGCATTGTGCGGGAGGATATGGCGCCTGCGGCGCTCCGCGGACTGGAGGAGAAATTTGCCACCCTCAAGGGAGGAAAGGGAATTGCCTACACGGTTCCGCTCTCCTCTGCGATGGGTGTGGCGATCTATCAGTTTTTGAGCAACAATCAGATGTCGGGAAAGGATAAGAAATAATGGAATATTCACATGAAATGATCGTGTGCATTGTCAACGCGGGCTTCTCCGATTTGGTAATGGACACGGCAAAGGAATACGGCGCGGGAGGCGGAACCGTTCTCTACGCCAGAGGAACCGCGCCCATTGAGGCGGAAACCTTTTTTAAAATCGCCATTCAGCCCGAAAAGGAAATGGTGATGATTCTCGTGGAACGGGAATTGCGCGACGACATTCTGCACGCGCTTTACAAGCACGTGGGACTCGCTACCGGAGGGCAGGGCATTGCCTTTTCCCTGCCTGTTGACAGCGTGGTGGGGCTGGCTCCCCGCGCGAAAGAGCAGGAGAGTAAGACGTGAAGCTGAGTGAGAACAGACACACGGCAGTATGGATGCGCGACCGTGTGATCTGCCGTTTGTTTGCGGCGTGGTGTTGGTTTGCGGTGTATATGCTTACCCGCGAGGGGGAGTTCACAAGTCTTTCCTTCGGTCAGGACTATACCCTTGCGGTTGTGGGACTGTGGACGCTGGCGAATTTTATTCTGCTCACGCCGATCGCGGTGCTGTGCCATCCTTACAACAGCGACTCCTGGTTTCTCATGGGCGGAGCCACCGTTTGCGTGTGGCTTTGGCTGTACCAGCTTCCCGCCAACAGCAATCGCTATCTGATCTGGCTGGCGGTGGCGGTGGTCTATGCGCTGTTCGTGCTGTATTTTCTTTCCGCAAACGAGGGGCTTTTCCGCAAATGGAGCCCCAATCGTAGGGTTGTCACGGTGGTTGCCGTTACCGGCGCGTTGGTCTCCTGCTTTGTGATTTCGGTGATCACCTGCCTACGGTATAAAACCTTTTCGTCTCCCAATTTCGACTTTGGTCTGTTCGTGAATATGTTTCACAATATGCGGGAGACGGGGGAGCCGCTGGTCACCAGCGAGCGAGACCGATTGCTTTCTCACTTTGCCGTGCATATTTCTCCCATCTACTATCTGCTTCTGCCCTTTTATTGGTTGATCCCATCCCCCCTCACTCTGCAGGTGGGACAGGCAGTGGCGCTGATGCTGGGGATCATTCCCGTGCTGCTGCTGGCAAAGCACTTCAAGCTTTCCCCGTGGGCAACGCTTGGGGTTTCACTGCTCTATGCCTTTTATCCGGCTCTCAGCACGGGCTGCTTTTACGACATTCATGAAAATTGCTTTCTTCCGCTTTTCCTGCTACTCACCTTTTACTTTTTTGAAACAGAGCGGACGATCCCCATGTTTCTTTCCGCCATCTGCGTGCTGGGGGTTAAGGAGGATGCGGCGATCTATCTGATCATTTTTGCGCTGTATGCCATACTGTCGCGAAAGAAATATCTTCGCGGCGGCGCGTTGCTGCTTTTGGCGGCATGGTGGTTTTATGAGGCGGGCGAGCTGCTGGAAAAATACGGGCTGGGTATGATGGTCAATCGCTTCGATAATCTGATCTATGATCGGGAGGACGGCTTGCTGGGCGCGATCAAGACCGCGTTGGTAAATCCGGGCTATCTTCTCACCCAGCTGTTCACCACGGGAAAGACCACGTGGGAAAAGATCGCTTATTTTTGTCAGATGCTTCTGCCCTTGGGGCTTTTGCCCTTCTGCAGCAAAAAGGCGTCGAGATGGCTGCTGGCAGCCCCCTTGCTGATCAATCTGCTCACCTATTATCAGTATCAGTATGATATCGGCTTCCAGTACCATTTCGGCATTGCGGCGTTTTTGATCTATGCGGTGATCGTGAACCTGCCCGAGCTGTCCCCCAATTGGCGGCGCTCCCTGCTGGGGGCGGGCTTGGCGTTCTGCTTCTCGCTCTATCTTGTGAGCGTGGTTCCCACCTTCAACAGCTATGTGACGCGCTGGGAGGACGGAAAAGAAACCTACCTGCGAATGGAGGAGATTCTGGATACGGTTCCCGAGGATGCCTCGGTGAACTGCTCAACCTTCCTGTTGGCGCATATCGCCGATCGGAACGAAATCTATGAGATCGGCTATCACGATAACAAGCCCGACGTGGACTACGTTGTGATCGACGCCCGCTACAGCGATTGGAAGCAAAAGGCGAACGCATACCTCACCCAGGGGTATGAAATCACCTTCTCGGAGCCGGGGAAGATTGTGATCCTGCAAAAACAGACATAAAATTATAAAAAAATATGGAAAAGCCCTTGACAAGAGGTTGAAATTGTGGTATAATGTCACTACCTCTGCGAGAGGGCTTTTTCTTTGTGTCAAAAAACACGGGGAAACGATCGGAGCGCGCGCTGCCCGAAAGGGGGCTCCGATGCTCTCGGGAGGGAGGTACACGGATCTCAATGCGGAGTGCCGTGGGGAGATCAAATAATTTTTATATGGGAGGTGCCGCTAAATGGCTAATGATGCACGAGTCAAAATTACTCTTGTATGCACCGAGTGCAAACGGAGAAATTACGACACAAAAAAGAACAAAAAGAATGACCCGGACAGATTGGAAATGAAAAAGCACTGCAAGTTCTGCCGTAAGCACACGGTTCACAAGGAATCCAAGTAAGGCGGAGGAACAGAACATGCAGAACGAAAAGCAGAAGCAAAAGCACTTATTGAGATGGGGCGTGATTATTCTCGCCGCGTTGGCTTATCTGGCGATCATGGCAATTCCTTTCCTGAACTCTGTGGAAACCGACAAGAAGGGGCTTCTTGGAATCCTCACGGTTGGCGAGATCATTGTTTTGGGAATTATGGTTGCTCTGTTGGTTGCCGTGATCGTTCTTCTTTTCAAGAAGCGCGAGAGAGTGAGCCGCATGATGAGAGAATATGAAAGCGAAGTAAAGAGAGTTACCTGGCTTTCCTGGAAGGACACCAAGAGAAGCTCCGGCGTGGTTCTGATCGGTCTTGCGCTTTGCGCGCTTGTGATCTGCCTGCTGGATGTTGGACTTGCAAAGGGCTTCCTTTGGTTCATCACCGATCTGTTTTAAGTAACCGAATCATGAGTGATATCAATGAAATGAACGTTGGCCTGAGATGGTATGTGGCGCACACCTATTCCGGCTACGAAAACAAGGTCAAAGCAAATCTGGAAAAGATCATTGAGAACAGAGGCCTGGGCGATAAAATCTTCGATATCCGCATTCCCACCGAGATCGTGATTGAAAAGAACGGCGACGTGGAAAAGGAAGTGGAAATGAAGGTGTTCCCCTGCTACGTTTACATTAAGATGATTATGGACGAGGAAAGCTGGCACGCTGTGCGAAATATCACGGGCGTAACGGGCTTTGTTGGTCCCGGATCCAGACCGACTCCTCTGACAGATGCGGAAGTGGAAGCACTTTGCATCGAGACCGCTCCCGTGGTGAAGGTCTCCTTTGAGGTGGGCGATACCGTTGAGATCATCAGCGGGCTCTTTGAGGGCTTCGACGGCACTGTTCAGTCGATTGCCGATGATTTGAAGACTCTGACCGTTCTGGTCAGCCGCGGACGTCGTCCGATTCCCGTTGAGCTTGCTGTGAACGAGGTTAAGCTCAAGGATTGATTTTAAGTTCTAACGCAACGAAGGTTGCAAGTGGGAGGAAGAAAAATTTCTGAATTCTTCCGCAGAAAACCACATTTGGAGGTATAATTAACAATGGCTAAGAAAATTTTGGGTTATATTAAGCTGCAGCTTCCCGCCGGAAAGGCTACTCCTCAGCCTCCCGTCGGTCCCGCTCTGGGTCAGTACGGTGTTGCAATCCCCGTATTCACCAAGGAATTCAACGAGAGAACCAAGAACGATATCGGTCTGATCATTCCCGTTGTGATCACCGTTTACGCCGACCGTTCCTTCACCTTTATCACCAAGACTCCCCCCGCTCCCGTTCTGATCAAGAAGGCTGCAGGAATCGAGTCCGGCTCCGATAAGCCCAACAAGACCAAGGTGGCAAAGCTCACCAAGGAGCAGGTGCAGAAGATCGCTGAGACCAAGATGCCCGACCTTAACGCCGCAAGCCTGGAGACTGCAATGAGCATGATCGCAGGAACCGCGCGCTCCATGGGCGTTACCGTTGAAGAGTAAGTAAGGGAGGGTATTAGAAATGGCAAATGTTGGAAAGAAGTATGCAGACAGCGTAAAGCTGTTTGAGAGATCCAAGCAGTATGAGGTTGCCGAGGCGATGGCTCTGGTGTGCCAGACCTCTAAGGCAAAGTTTGACGAGACCATTGAGGTTCACGTTCGTCTGGGCGTTGACTCCCGTCACGCAGATCAGCAGGTTCGCGGCGCCGTTGTTCTTCCCAACGGTACCGGTAAGAAGGTTAAGACCCTGGTATTCACCAAGGGCGACAACGTTCAGAAGGCTCTGGACGCAGGCGCTGACTATGTTGGCGGCGCAGAGTTCGCAGAGAAGATCCAGAAGGAAAACTGGTTCGATTTCGACGTTGTGATCGCATCCCCCGATATGATGAGTGTGATCGGTCGTCTCGGTAAGGTTCTGGGTCCCAAGGGCTTGATGCCTTCTCCCAAGGCAGGAACCGTTACCCCCGACGTTGCTCGCGCTGTTACCGAGGCTAAGGCAGGTAAGATCGAGTACCGTCTGGATAAAACCAACATCATTCACTGCCCCATCGGTAAGGCTTCCTTTGGCGCTGAAAAGCTGAAGGAGAACTTCGATGCTCTGCTGGGTGCCATCATTAAGGCAAAGCCCGCTGCAGCAAAGGGTCAGTATATTAAGAGCTGTGTTCTGGCTTCCACCATGGGCCCCGGCATCAAGGTGAACCAGGCGAAGATCGGTTGATCGGATTCTTGCTCAAAAAACGTCGCTCTCGGATTTCCGAGAGCGACGTTTTTTTTCGGGTGTTCAATGAGTTCCCGTTTCAATCCGATCCACAAGGATCAGATCGGCGTAGATCATATAGTGATCCGAGTGACCCTCTAAATAGGATTTGCAGCTGCGGATAAAGAAATTCGGAGAGGCGATCATGTTGTCGATGGAGCCGCCTCCGGGGGTGGTGGCCAAGGGGCTTTCCTGATCGACCGCAAAATGAGCGTTTGGAAAAATACGGCTGTGCAGGGCAAAGTCCTCACTGTTGTAGTCGCCAACCACCACAAAGTTATGCAGACTCGCAACCGATTGGGCAATGGTTGTCAGTTGTTCCTCAAAGCCGTTCCAATGACAATGGGTGTTGAGAAAATTCACCCGCACGCCGTTAACGTCAACGGTGGCGCGGAGAAGCCCGCGGCGCTCATCGGTGTCATATTTTTGCGGAAGGTAGATTTGCTCCACCTCCACGATGGGATATTTGGAGAGAACGGCAATGCCGTATTCTCCTTTTTTGTAGGGGGATATGGTTGGGAGAAAGGAATAATACTGCATTCCCGTGTATTGAGAGAGGAGCTTGAGGGTGTCCTGATAACCGTTGCGAGAGGTGTTTTGGTCAACCTCCTGCAGGCCAACGATATCGGCGCCCGTGGCTAAAATATCCTTTGCCAGCACTTCAAAGTCATGGTCTGCCAGAACGCCGTTTTTGATGTTGTAGCTGGCGATCTTCAGCTTCGCCCGAACCTCAGCGGCAACCGTTAGGTTGGTGGAGGAGGACAACGTGATCAGCCCCTCGGAATAGGTGAGGGTGTTGAGCAGACACTCCACAGCCGCTTGCAGAAGATCCTCGTTGGTCGCGTTCAGCACGATCTTTTCGCCCCTAACGGCAACGGTGTAGCCCTGCGGTTTCGTGCTTGTGCGCGATTCCGGGCGGTTGGTGTTCCCCACAAGAATTTCGCGGGCAACGGGGGCTGTTGCGTCGCTATGAATGTTCAAGGGAGCAAGAGCGCCGAGGCGGAGGCGGCGTTGCAGCTCGTATGCCGCGATTTTGCCAACGCCGTCCTCTGCGCCGTAGACGATGGTGTAGGAGTCCTGCTTTTTCTCAAAGACCTTCAAGAGTGCGGGAACAGAGGGTTCAAGGGTGCTGTTGGCGGTTGGAGGAGTGGTTTGCTCTGCGGTTGCCTCGGTAGTGGATTGTGGGGGATCGGCAGGCGCGCAAGCGGAAAACAGGAAGCAAAGGGATAGGAGCAGGGGAATCAAGCGGAATGGAATGGGTCGGGACATGATCATTCTCCTATAAACGTAATATGGATGGGATGTGAAAACGGACGGAAACGCTCCGCCGATGGTTCGGCGGAGCGTTTTTTCAAAATTCAAACCACTCTCACGCGGTAAACGCCCGTGATGCCCTGAATACGCTCCAAAGCGGCATCGGAGGGAGCTGCGGAGATATCCAGCATGGTGTAGGCGTTCTCGCCCTTGGATTTGTTGGTCATGTTCTCGATGTTCAACTGTTCCTGCGCCAAAGCGTAGGTAATACCCGTGATCACGGCGGGAATATTTGCGTGAAGCACGCAGAGACGCGCCGCAGAGGTGCGGGGCTGCTCCAACGCGGGGAAGTTCACGCTGTTGCGGATGTTTCCGTTCTTCAGATAGTCATCCAGCTGACGAGCCGCCATCACTGCGCAGTTGTTCTCAGACTCCTCTGTGGAGGCACCAAGGTGAGGAATTGCCACCACGTGGGGGGCATCCAGAATGTCCTCGGTGGGGAAGTCGGTCACATAGGCGGAGAGCTTTCCGCTTTCCAACGCCGCCTTCAGCTCGGCAGCGTTCACGAGATCGGCGCGGGCAAGGTTGATGATCTTTGCTCCGTCCTTCATCTTTGCGATGCTGTCGGCGCAGATCATACCCTTGGTATCCTTGGTTGCGGGAACGTGAAGGGTGATGTAGTCGGACTTTTCGTAGATTTCATCAAAGGTTGCGGCGCGGATCACGCAGTGATCCAGATTCCATGCAGCCTCCACCGAAAGGAAGGGATCGCAACCGATCACCTTCATGCCAAGCTGGAGCGCTGCGTTAGCGATCAAGCCACCGATGGCGCCCAGACCGATCACACCCAGCGTTTTGCCCATCAGCTCGGTTCCCGCGAATTTGGACTTGCCCTTTTCCACCTGCTTGGCTACGTCGGGTGTGCCGGCAATGGACTTCACCCAATCAATTCCTCCAACCACGTCGCGGGCGGCGAGCAGCAGCGCGCAAACCGCCAGCTCCTTCACGCCGTTGGCATTGGCGCCGGGAGTGTTGAACACCACGATGCCTGCCTCGGTGCAGCGGTCGATGGGAATGTTGTTCACGCCCGCGCCTGCTCTCGCAATGGCGAGCAGCTCGGGGTTGAACACGGTTTCGTGCATCACGGCGGAGCGCACCATAATGCCATCGGGATTCTGAATGGCATCGCCTACCTGATAGCTGTTATCCAGCTCAGCCAGACCGATGGGGGCAATTTTATTGAGTAACTGAATATTCATGACGATTGATTCCTTTCATGCTTTGGGGTTATTGGCGGCGAATTCCTTCATAAACGCCACCAGCGCTTCCACGCCCTCGTAGGGCATTGCGTTGTAGATGGAGGCTCTCATACCGCCCACCGAGCGGTGACCCTTCAGGTTCTTGAGGCCTGCCTTGCCTGCCTCGGAGGCAAATTTCTTATCCAGATCGGCATCACCGGTTACAAAGGTGACGTTCATAATGGAACGGCTTTCCTTGGCAACGGGAGCAATGTAGTAATCCTGCGAATCGAGATAATCGTAGAGCAGGGCAGCCTTCTTCAGGTTCATTTCCTGCATCACGGTCAAGCCGCCCAAATTCAGGATCCATTCGTAAACCAGCTTTGCCATGTAAATGGTGTAGCAGGGAGGCGTGTTGTACATAGAGCCGTTCTCCGCCATTGTTTTCCATTCCAGCATGGTGGGCATTTTTTCCTCGGCGTAGTCGAGCAAATCCTCGCGAACAATCACAAGCGTAAGACCTGCGGGAGCCATGTTTTTCTGCGCGCCCGCGTAGATCACGCCGAATCGGCTCACGTCGATGGGCTCGGAGATGATGCAGGAGGAGAGGTCAGCCACCAGGGGAATGTCACCGGTGTCGGGAATATAGGAATACTTGGTGCCGTAGATGGTGTTGTTAAAGCAGATGTGGAGATACGCCGCGTCGGGGCGGATCATATCGCGGGTGACCACGGGAACGTGACTGAAGTTATCGTCCTTAGTGGTGGCGATGCATTTCACGTCGTAGCCCAGCTTCTGCGCTTCCTTGAACGCCTTGCCCGAGAACTGACCCGAAACCACGTAGTCGGCCTTGCCCGTACGCTTGATCAGATTCAGGGGGACAGCGGCGAACTGGGTGGAGGCGCCGCCCTGCAGGAAAAGCACCTTGTAATTTTCGGGAATATTCATCAGGCGGCGGAGCATTGCCTCGGCATCCTGAATGATTGCTTCGTAGTCCGGAGATCGGTGCGACATTTCCATCACGGACATTCCCGACTCTCCATAGCAAACCATCTCTGCGGCTGCCTTTTCAAGAACGGGAAGCGGAAGCATGGACGGTCCTGCCGAAAAATTGTACACTCTGTTCATAATTAAATTCCTCCGGATTTATTTTCGCGCCGATATTGGCGGTGAGATATACTATATTATAGTCGTTTTGAATGTTGCTGTCAATAGATTTTGCGAAATTTCTTGTATTTTTTTTTAAAAACAGGGTAAAATGAGAATAAAAATGCAAGATTTTTGATTTTGAGTTGCAAAATAAAGTTTTTCTTGACATTTCAACAGCTTCGTGGTATAATAATTAGCAATTTCAGGATTTGAAAATGCAAAAAGGGAGAGACCACTATGAACGCTGTCTACCAACATTTCTTCTACGATTTTGATGGAATGCTCGCCGATACCTACCCCCACATCGCCCACACCTTTGCGGTTGCCATGCGACAGCTTCGCGGGGAGGAGATCGACGTTGCCGAGGCATTTGAGCTGTTCAACGTCAGCTACGCCACCGCCTACAACCACTATCAAGTAACGGAGGCGGAAAAAAGACTTTTCGGGCGGCTGAATGAGGATCTCACGGTTCCTCCCTTGCCCGCCCTTTTTCCGCATGCCGAAACGGTTCTGCGGGAGGCGATGGCGCGCGGATGCAAAAATTACATCTACACCAATCGCGGAGAATTTCTTTTTCAGTATCTGGATTTTTTCGGGATCCGCGATTGCTTTACCGATTTTATTATTGGAGCGAATAAGCCCAATCCCGATCTCCTGATTGCCATGATCGAGCGCCACGGTTTGCAGCCCTCCGAATGTGTGGTGGTGGGGGATCGTGTCATCGACATGGAGGGAGGAAGAAGAGCGGGGATCGACGGAATCCTTTTCAATCCCGTTGGCAGAGTGAAGGAGCATTGCGCCAAGCACGTGATCCGCGAGCTTTCCGAGCTGTTTCGGTTTCTTCCGCAATAAAGAAGCGGTTGCTTTCACAGAATGGAGTGAAAGCAACCGCTTTTTGATGCATGAGGTGAGGATGTTGGCGGGTAGTTGAACGGTTGCCGTTCACGCGGATTCCGTTGATCAGAAGCGGATCCCGTGCTTTTCGCAGCACTTTGCCACGATCGCCTTCATTTCGTCCATTTTGGATTCCATATCTCTGATCAGCTTGAATTGGGTGCGGCAACGGTCCAGGTTGTGATTCTCGCGGTGGATGCGGAAATAGGTGTCGCCGTCGATATGGTCGGTGAGAAAGCGCATACCGCATTCCAGGGTCAGGAGCTTGGCGGAGAAGGGAAGCAACTCCACCTCCTTTTCGGTGATCGAATCCTTCAGCTCGCTGAGGAAGGCATCGGTGTAGGCTTCAAAATAGGTGAGACTGAAGTTGATTTTGGAAAGATCGGTTTCATCCTCGGCTCCCGTGGAGGCGCCGAAGCGGAGAGAATCGCCGTAGTCGTAGAGGAGAGAGCCGGGCATCACGGTGTCAAGGTCGATTACGCAAACGCCTTCTCCGGTAACGGCGTCCAGCATCACGTTGTTGAGCTTGGTGTCATTGTGGGTAACGCGCAGAGGAATTTCCCCCTTGGCAATGGCATCGGTAACAATGGTCATTTCGTTGGCGCGCGCCAGCACAAAGTCAATTTCCTCCCGCACGCTTTCGGCTCTTCCCGACTTGTTGTTTGCCAGCGCCTCGCGGAAGATGCGGAGACGGTCGCCCGTGTCGTGGAAATGCGGAATGGTTTCGTGAAGCTGCTCGGAGGGAAAGTCGGCGAGCATATTCTGGAACCTACCGAAGGCGTGGGCGGACGCGGCAAATTTTTCGGGGGTGTCGGCGGCATCGTAGGAGATGGCGTTCTCAATGAACAGGTAGAGGCGGAAGCAGTTTCCGTTGGGATCCTCGTAGTAAGGCTTGCCGTCCGAGGTGGGAAGCAGGGTGAGCGTTTCACGGTTGGGGTCGCCGCCTTTTTCAATAATTTTGCGACGGAGATGTGCCG
Source organism: Oscillospiraceae bacterium (assembly GCA_015064525.1). Lineage (GTDB taxonomy): Bacteria > Bacillota > Clostridia > Oscillospirales > CAG-272 > UMGS1865. The sequence goes on along the minus strand of SVSC01000017.1, from coordinate 2,334 downwards.
TGACCGCCTGAATGTTCTCCATTACCTGATCGGGACGCTTAAAAATGTCGGTATTGATCTGTTGCAGAATGTAACGGGGCGAGGAATTCACCAGATAGGTGGTGTTGATATGCCCGTTGCCGTAGGTGTTTGAGGGGAGATCCAGAGAAAAGTGACTCAGCACATCAGAAACGGAGTAATTATGTGTCATGTTTTTTTATCGAAATGCAAAAAAGGTCTTGCATTTTTTCCTTTCATGTGGTATGATAATGATAGCATATCCAAAAGTGGATATAAATAAGGAAACGGATCTGATTTATTTGAAAAAAGATATTTACTACAAAAAAACAGCGTGGGAGCCTTTAACCGATGAGATCATCCCCCGATGCCCCGATATCACGTCCTTTCACTTTTCCTTGGATCGTATTTTTGGGGATCGGTATGATTTTTCGGGTGAGGCGCATCCCTTTTTTGAGTTGGTGTACGTCCTGAGCGGAACGGCGGGGATCACGGCGGGGGAGAAGGTGTATTCCTTAAATGCGGGGCAATGCCTTCTGCATCCTCCCAATGAATTTCATAGGATCCGCTCGGAAAAGGGAACCGAGCCGCACGTGCTGAATCTATCCTTTCACGCCTCCTCCATGCCCGAGTGCGACGGTCGCATTCTTGCGCCCGACCTGCAGCTGCAGGAGGAATTTCTGGAGATCAGCATTGCTGTGCGGGATGGTCTGCGCTCCTCCAATCTTCCGCAACTGAACGAGCAGAGACTGCGGCTGGAGCGTTGGTTGCTTCATGCCATGAAGAATGCCAGCGAGGTTGGAGTGACCGAAAGCTCGGGTGCCTTGCGCTATGCCGAGATCGTCAGCGTTTTGCAGGAGCATATCAACGAGCAGCTGAGCGCCGCCGACATTGCCAGGCTTTGCCGCATGAGCCTTTCCAATTTGAAAAAAATTTTCACCAAATACGCGGGCATGGGCGTTTCCCGTTATTTCACCGAAATGAAGATGCGCCGCGCCGCCGAGCTTTTGCGGGGGGGAAGAAGGGTTGGAGAGGTGGCAACAGAGCTTGGATTTGCCGACCAGAATTACTTCAGCACCGTGTTCCGCAGGATCATGGGCGAGCCGCCGGGGCATTATCGGGGATAATTGAACTTTGCCTCGCATATACTACATTATACTCCAAATTCGACAAAATGTCAATACAGAAAGGAAAAACCAAAATGAATTTTATCAAAGTGAAGACCTATGAGGAATTGAGCCAAAAGGGCGCGGCTATGATTGCCGCTTTGGTTGTGAATAAGCCGAAGGCGGTTCTGGGCTTGGCAACGGGCTCCTCTCCTGTTGGAATCTATAAAAATCTCGCCGCTTGGAACAAGGCGGGCTACGTTGATTTTTCGGAGGTGACCTCCGTGAATCTGGATGAGTACCTGGGGCTCAAGGGGGATCATCCTCAGTCCTACCGCTATTTCATGCAGGAGAATCTCTTCAACCACGTAAACATCCGCCCCGAGGCAACCCACGTTCCCAACGGTTGCGCGGAGGACTACGCCAAGGAGTGCGAGGGCTACGACGCGCTGGTGGAGTCGCTGGGTGGCACCGATCTTCAGCTGTTGGGCATCGGTCTGGACGGTCACATCGGCTTCAATGAGCCTGCCGACCATTTTGAAAAGGCAACCCACGTGGTGGATCTGCACCCCTCCACCATTGAGGCAAACGCCCGCTTCTTCAACAGTGCCGACGAGGTTCCGAAGCAGGCGGTAACCATGGGAATGCTTTCCATTATGAGAGCCAAAAAGATCCTTCTGATTGCCAACGGTCCTGCGAAAAAGGAGGTACTGGAGAAGGCGTTCAACGGCCCCATTACCCCCATGCTGCCCGCATCTCTGCTGCAGTTGCACCCCGACGTAACGGTGATCTACAGCGAGCAATAAAAATTGGCGCGCCCCGTGCGAATCGCACGGGGCGCAACGCGCCTTCATGATATACGTCGCACTTCGCGCAATGATATGCCAAGCCTGCGTCTTGGATTTTGATATGTTTTTGAAAAAAATAAAAAAATTGCAAAAAAGAGGTTGACAAACGAGAAAGAGTGTGATATAATATGAAAGTCGCAGGAACAAAGGCAAGGGATGAAAAAAAGCAAAAAAAAATTTTGACTTTTTTTCAAAAAGACCTTGACAAATGCTTCCCGATGTGGTATAATATTAAAGTCGTCGGATGATGACAAACGGAAGCATAGCTCAGTTGGGAGAGCATCTGCCTTACAAGCAGAGGGTCATAGGTTCGAGCCCTATTGTTTCCACCATTTGGTCCGGTAGCTCAGTTGGTTAGAGCGCTAGCCTGTCACGCTAGAGGT
>SVSC01000016.1 GCA_015064525.1 Oscillospiraceae bacterium | reverse complement strand
TGCTTGGAAAGCTCAATGTCCTTGCCGTCGGCGGTCTTGCCGATCACGGTGTCCTCGGCGTTCACGCCAAGCTGATACTTGAGCGCGAGAGTTCCCACGTTGGAAACCTCCAGGTAAACAACCTCAACTCTGCCGGGCTCCCAGAGAGCGTTGGGGTCGAAAACCTGCTTGTCTGCAACGGTGTCCCAAGCGGTAAGGGAGCCGTCGGCAGCGGGCTTTGCGTACTTCAATTCAACGTCCAGATTGCCCGCAACAATCAGGTTGTTCGCAGAGCTTACGGAATCCGTAAACCATGCGTAGGTTGTCCCAAGCAGCATGGTAAAGCACAGAAACAGTGCCATCACGCTGGTGAGCAACGCGCGTTTGGTGTTTTTGTTTGTCATTTTTGTTTGTTCCTCCTTTGTAGATTTTGGTGACAAACCTTTATATCAAGCCATTTCGGCTCAATACCGATTGAATACACGGAAAACGGCAGAGAATTCCATGTTACTTTTGATATTATATCACATATCCTCTCATCTTTCAATAGGTTTTTCGTTTTTTTGGCGTTTTTTTGTGCAATTTTTTTGCATGAACATACTTTTTGAAAAAAATTTTTGGAACCGCTTGACTTTCCCGCTTCTTGTGATATAATTGTTGTGATCTTGAAACCACGAGGGAGGGATATTCCTTGTCAACCGCGCAAGCTCGCAAAAATATTGATCTCACGTCGGGCGCTCTTCTCCCCAAAATGCTCCTGTTTGCCCTGCCTCTGATGCTCACGGGTATTTTGCAATTGCTCTTTAACACAGCCGACACCGTTGTGGTTGGTCGCTGGGGAGGAAGCACCCCCGAGGAATGTGAAAACGCCCTTGCCGCCGTTGGCTCCTGCGGCTCCCTCATTGGCATTATCGTCAATTTCTTTATGGGGCTTTCGGTTGGCGCGGGAGTTTGCGCCGCCCAAGCCTTTGGCGCCAAGCAATACGATGAGGTTGGCGAGGTGGTTCACACCGCTGCCATCACCGCCGTGGTATGCGGCACCGCCGTTGCCGTGGTAGGCATGATATTCTGCCGCCCCCTCCTGCAATTGATGGGAACAGACCCCGTGGTGCTGGATCAAGCCGCCCCCTATATGATCGCCTACTTTGCGGGCGCCCCCGCCAATATGCTCTATAACTACTGCGCCGCCATCCTGCGCGCCAAGGGAGACACCTCTCACCCCCTGCTCTTTCTTTCGATTGCGGGTTGCGTGAACGTTGCTCTGAACCTTGTGATGGTGCTGGTGTTCGGACTGGGCGCCGTTGGCGTTGGCATTGCAACCGCATCCGCGCATTGGGTTGCCTGCCTGCTGGTGGTGATCCATATGCGCCGCCTGGACGATCCCTGTCATCTGAGCTTCAAAAGGCTGCGGATCTACCCCCAAAAGCTCCGAAAAATGCTTTATATCGGTATTCCCGCAGGAATTCAATCCACCGTCTTTTCCTTTTCCAACGTGCTGATCCAATCCTCCATCAACTCCTTTGGCAAGGCAACCGTTGCGGCAAACACCGCCGCCGCCAATATTTGCGACTACATCTACATCGCACAGAATTCCCTCTACCACGCGGCAATGAATTTTGTTGGGCAATGCGTTGGCGGCCGTCGCTATGAGCGGATCCGCCCCATCACCCTCACCGCCGTTTGCATCGTTGTGGTCATCGGCTCCACGATGGGGCTTTGCCTGGTGGCATTCGGGGAACATTTGATCGCGCTGTTTTCTCCCGGGAACCCCGAGGTCATTCGCATTGGCATGATCCGCATTTTCTACATGGGAATTCCCTATTTCCTGGCGGGTGTCATGGAGGTTGGAAGCGGCGTGTTGCGGGGACTGGGACGCTCCTTCACCTCAATGGTGATTGCCATTATGGGCTCCTGCGTGTTCCGCGTCAGCTGGATTTTCTTCGTTTTCCCACACTTCCGCACGCTGGAAAGCCTTTATATCTCCTACCCCATTTCTTGGCTTCTCACCGCAGCCGCGCACTTCACCTTTGTTGCCATCGCCATGCGGAAATACCGCACGCCTCCGCAGAGTGAGCTGCTGAGACGGGTGCATCACGGGAGATAAAAAACAAAAAAATCAATAACTGTGCGTTCAAAGCAGAAAAAAGCATCAGCGAAAGCAGCAATTGTTTTTCGCTGATGCTTTTTTATTCAGAATAAGCCAATCAAAAATACAATTACGTGGTAGTAGATATATGTTAAACCAAAACCCCCAAGTATTCCCGTTATCAACCTGCGAACATTATTGGACATCAAGATTTTAAAAAACTGCAATCCCCAATCAATTCCCATGATCAATAACAGAATCGCAGATAAAATAAATCTGATTCGGATGGCACACAGAAGCATAACAACCGCTATCGTTTGCCCTAAAATTACCCCTGTACATCTTGCGCACACGGGAAACTGGTATCCCCTAAAGAAAAAACTTCTATCCGGCATTTGATGGCATCCGAGCCTTGCTCCCAAATCCATAAGCTTAAACCATTTGGTCATCGACATTTACATCAAACCTTCCACTTGTTTCCGCATTGATTGCATACCCAATAATTGGTATTTATCGTCTTTTTACCTTTGCCGCATAAACCGCAAAGAAGCCCCAAAGGTCCCCCCAGCAAAATTGCGCCACAGCATCCCTTTGATGCCGAGAAATCTTTTCCCTTCGTTGTAACCTCATTGATGATCTGGCAATTATTACCATGACATTTTGGACATTCCATTTTTCTTTTCCCTTTCACATTTATTTTTACAAAATATCAGAAAATCCAAAAATTCTGATCTTTAACACAATTATAAACCAAAAATATGTTAAAGTCAAGACAAATTCTGAACTTTATCTATATTTGGAGGAAAATTGTGAAAATATACGATTATAACGGAAAAAAGAATATTTGCGGCGATCGTGTTCATGAAGCAAGATGCCGACATCGAATGACGCAAAGTGACCTTGCGGCGCAGCTTCAAGTGGCAGGTATTATTATGGAACGCGACAGCGTCTCAAGAATTGAAATCGGAACGCGTTTTGTGGCGGATTACGAGTTAAGAGAATTATCCCGCATCTTAAAGGTTTCCGTGAACTGGCTGCTTGGGTTGGAATAACACATTGCGCCGCCTTTTTGAAAAAAGACAACCGCAAGAGTGTCTCCCTCCGAACGGGCGTAGCGACCGAGGGATTGTTTTTCTTCTGCGGCTTGCAATTTGATATTCTTTTTGTCTGCAAAATTCAAAAGCCGCACAAGCATTTTCGCTTATGCGGCTCTTCATCATATCATTATATTGCTCCGAGGGTTGCCGCCATAACCGCCTTGATGGTGTGCATACGGTTCTCCGCCTCTTGGAAGACCACCGACTGCTCGCTCTCGAACACCTGATCGGTCACCTCCATGGCGTCTCTTTGGAACCGCTCTCCCATCTCCTTGCCAACCGCCGTTTTCAAATCGTGGTAGGCGGGCAGACAGTGCATGAAGATTGCCGTGGGCTTTGCCTTCGCCATCAGCCGGGAATTCACCTGATAGGGAGACAGCGCCTCGATCCGCTCCTTCCACACCTCCACGGGCTCTCCCATGGAAACCCAAACGTCGGTGTAGATGACGTCGGCATCCTTCACCGCCTCCGCGGGATCCTCGCAGAACCGCAGGGTGGCGCCCGTTTCACGGGCAATCGCCTCACATTCCGCAATCAGCGCGGCGTTGGGGAAGAATTCCTTCGGTGCGCCCGCGGTAAAGTTCATTCCCATCTTCGCGCATCCAACCATCAGGGAGTTGCCCATATTGAAGCGGGCGTCGCCCATGTAAACGAAGTTGATTCCCTTCAGCTTGCCGAATTTTTCGCGGATGGTGAGAAAATCCGCCAGAATCTGGGTGGGATGAAACTCGTTGGTAAGACCGTTCCAAACGGGAACGCTTGCGTATTTTGCCAGCTCCTCCACAATCTCCTGACCAAACCCGCGATACTCAATGCCATCGTAGATTCCCGACAGCACCCGCGCGGTGTCGGCAATGCTTTCCTTCTTGCCGATCTGGGAGCCCGTGGGATCCAGATAGGTGCATCCCATGCCCAGATCTCTCGCCGCAACCTCAAAGCTGCAACGGGTACGGGTGCTGGTTTTTTCAAAAATCAGCGCAATATTCTTGCCGTCGCAATATTTGTGGGGAATCCCCGCTTTTTTCTTTGCCTTCAGCTCCGCAGCCAGATCAATCAGCCCCTCAATCTCCTCGGGGGTGTAGTCCAACAGCTTCAGAAAGTCCCTGTTCTTCAGATTCATACCGTTTCCTCCTTCTTTTCGGCGCAGACCGCCAAAAGAATACCGATCGCTTCCTTCAGCTCCTCCATGGGAATATTCAAGGCGGGCAGCAAGCGAACCTTGTCCTTCGCCTTGATCACCAGCAGACCGCGCGCCATGCAATCGCTGATCACGTTGCCTGCGGGACGAACCGTTTTCACGCCGATCATCAAACCCATTCCCGAAACGCTCTCAACGCCCTCCGCGCCCGTGAGGGCTTGGAAAATATACGCCGACCGTTCTCTGACACCCGCAAGGCAAGCCTCGTCCAGCCGCTCCAGCACGTTCAGCGCCCCCGCGCAGCAAACGGGATTGCCGCCGAAGGTGGAGCCGTGGGAGCCCGGCGTAAAGATGCCCGCTACCCGCTCGCCAAGAAGGGTGGCGCCGATGGGAAGTCCGCCTCCCAAGCCCTTGGCGGTGGTAACCACGTCGGGCTGAACGCCGTAATTCATATATCCGTAGAGCATACCGCTTCTGCCGTTGCCAACCTGCACCTCGTCGCACATGAACAGCAGATCATGCTCCCTACAAAGCGCCTCCACCTCTCGCACAAAATCGGCGTCCAGCGCGTTCACGCCTCCCTCGCCCTGCACCACCTCAAGAAGAACGGCGGCGCATTTATGCTCCTCGATCAGGCGTCTCACGCTTTCCGTGTTGTTGGCGTCGGCATAAACAAAGCCTTCGGTGAGCGGAGTAAATTCCTGATGGAAGGTATCCTGCCCCGTTGCCGCCAGCGTGGTGAGGGTTCTGCCGTGGAAGCTGTTTTTCAGAGTGACAACGGTGTAATACTCTTGCCCGCGCTTCTCGGCGGCATAGCGTCTTGCCGCCTTGATTGCGCATTCGTTCGCCTCGGCGCCCGAATTGGAGAAAAACACCTTTTTCATTCCCGTGCGGGAGCAAAGCGCCTCTGCCAAGCGCGCGGCGGGAGCGGTGTAATACAGATTGGAGGTGTGCTGAACCTGCCGCAATTGCTCGGTGACAGCCTGCACCCAAGCGGCATCGGAATGCCCAAAGGTGTTCACGGCAATGCCTCCCGAGAGATCCAGATAGCACCTTCCCTCCTCATCCCACACCCGAGAGCCCTCGCCGCGGGTGATCACCACGGGAAAACGGGCATAGGTGTTGGCAATATAGCTTTGATCGGCTTCCTTGATGTTCATCGTCTACCTCTCATTCGTTCACAAACATGGTTCCGATTCCCTCGTTGGTGAGGGTTTCAATCAGAATGGCGTGGGGAACACGCCCATCAATGATAAATACCTTCCGCACGCCCCAATTGATGGCGTTGATGCAGCATTCCACCTTGGGAATCATGCCGCCGCTCACGGTGCCGTCCGCAAACAACGCGGGCGCCTCGCTGACACGGATCACGGGAATCAGCGTTGCGGGGTCGTTCCGATCCCGCAGGATGCCGCTGATATCGGTCATGGAGATCAGCGCCTCCGCTCCCAATTCCCCCGCGATCCGCGCGGCGGCGGTGTCGGCGTTGATGTTATAAACGTTTCCCTCCCGATCGCATCCAACGGTGGATACCACGGGAATATATCCCTTTTCGATCACGTCGAGGATCGGCTTTACGTTCACGCTCGTGATCTCGCCGACGTAGCCCCAGCGCTCGTCCTTGACCTTCGCCTCGATCATGTGGCCGTCCATACCCGAAAGCCCCATGGCGGAGCCACCCTTGTTCTGAATGAGGTTGACAAGACTTTTATTGATCTTGCCCGCAAGCACCATTTGCACAACGTCCACCGTTTCCTTATCGGTAACCCGCAAGCCGTCCACAAACACGCTTTCCTTGCCGATTTTCGAGAGCATTTCGGTGATCTCGGGACCGCCGCCATGCACCAGCACCACCTTCACGCCGATCAGCGAGAGCAAAACGATATCCCGCATCACGGAGTCCTTCAGATTCTCGTTGATCATGGCGTTTCCGCCGTACTTCACCACCACGATCCTGCCCGTGTACTGCTGAATATAGGGCAGAGCGTGAACCAATATTTTTGCGCGTTGCGCGTTGGTAATATCCATGTTTTCTCCTTGCGATCACGTGCGGTAGTCGCCGTTGATCTTCACGTATTCATAGGTAAGATCGCAGCCCCAAGCGGTGGAGCTTGCCTCTCCCGACTTGAGGTCGATGAGAATTTCGATCTCCTGCTCCAAAAGGATCTCCTTTGCCTTCTCCTCGGAAAAATCAATTCCCGCGCCATTCTCGCAAACGGCAACGGTTCCCCTGTCGGAGCGGAAGGCAACGTCGATGCGGCTCACGTCCACCTGAGCGCCACTGTAGCCGATGGCGCACAGCACCCGTCCCCAGTTGGCGTCGGCTCCGAACATTGCCGCCTTGGTGAGGGAGGAGCAGATCACGCTCTTGGCAACGGTTTTTGCCACGGATAGATCGGCGGCGCCCGTCACCCTGCACTCCAGCAGCTTGGTGGCGCCCTCGCCATCCGCCGCGATGCAGCGGCAAAGATGCACGGTAACGGTGTTCAATGCCTTCATGAAGGCGTTGAAGTCCTCGCCCTCGCGGGCAATCGTCTCATTCCCTGCCATGCCGTTGGCAAGCACGGTGACCATATCGTTGGTGGAGGTATCTCCGTCCACGCTGACCATGTTAAAGGTTTCGGCAATATCCGAGGACAGAGCCCTTTGCAGCATATCGGGACTGATGGCGCAATCGGTGGTAATAAAGACCAGCATGGTTGCCATGTTAGGGTGGATCATTCCCGAGCCCTTGGCAATGCCGCCGATGCGACACTCCCTTCCGCCAACGGTGAAGCTGACGGCGATCTCCTTCTTTTTGGTGTCGGTGGTCATAATCCCCTCGGCTGCCGCATCGGAATGATCCCCAAGCTCTGCCACCAGAGCGGGAATCCCCCCTCGGATCGGCTCGATGCTCAGGGGTTGTCCGATCACGCCCGTGGACGCCACCACCACGTTCTCCGCGGGGATCGACAGCGCCTCGCCCAACAATTCGCAGGTAGCCTCGGCAATCTCAATGCCGTTGGCGTTGCAGGTGTTGGCGTTTCCGCTGTTGCAGATGATCGCCTGCGCCACGCCGTTGGACAGGTGATTCTTGGTGACGGTGAGGGGCGCTCCCTTCACCAGATTGGTGGTGTAGACCGCTGCCGCAGAGGCAGGCACCTCGCTGTAGATCAGCGCCAGATCCCGCTTGCTCTTATTCTTGCGGATGCCGCAATGCACCCCCGACGCCGTAAAACCCTTTGCGGCGCAAACACCGCCATCTATCATCTTCATGATCGCAATAACCTCCGAAAAAATATCTTTTGGCGCGGATCAAGGAGAGAGCCTCCCTCCGATCGCGCGTCCCCTTTGTGTCGCTCTTATACCGTCAAACCGAAATCCCGTTCCATGCCCAAAACCAGGTTGAGACACTCCAAAGCCGCGCCCGAGGCACCCTTACCCAGATTGTCGTAGAGTGCTACCAGAAGGATACGGTCGCCGTTTCCGCAAACCGTGATCTCCATGGCGTCCTTGCCCGAAAGCCTTGCCGTTTCCAGAAATCCGTCGTGATCGGCGCTTTCTACGTATCTTACCACGGGACCGTTGTATTTGCCGCGGTAAAGCGCCCTAACGTCCTCAACCGTCTTTCCCTCCGTCAGCTGGGAGGCGAAAAGCGGAACGGTTACCTGCATTCCGCTGTAGAAATCCCCAACGATGGGGCAAAACAGCGGGAACTGCTCCAATCCCGTAACGGCGCGCATTTCCTTGAGATGCTTGTGCTGTTGGGTGATGCCATACTGTCTGGGAGCGCCCAACACCTCGGATCTTGCCTCATCCTCGTAATCGGCGATCATTTTCTTGCCGCCGCCGCTGTAGCCCGTGAGAGAATGGCAGGTGAGGAGCGCGTTGGCAGGCAGAAGCCCCGCCTCGATCAAGGGGTAGACCAACGCAATGAAGCCGCCCGCATGACAGCCGGGAACCGCGATTCGCTTGGAGCGCACCACCGCCGCCTCATGGGCATCGGAAAGCTCGGGAAAGCCGTAGCTCCAGCCCTCGCTTGTACGGTGGGCGGTGGAGGTGTCGATGATCACCGTTTCGGGATTTTCCACCAAAGCAACCGCCTCCATAGCGGCGGCGTCGGGCAGGCAAAGAAAGGCGACGTCGGCTTGGTTGAGCGCGCGACGACGCGCCTCGGTGTTCTTGCGCTCCTCCTCGGAGAGCAGAATCAGCTCGATATCATCCCGCGTGCTGAGACGGTCGTAGATCCGCAGACCCGTGGTGCCTGCCTTACCGTCAATAAAGATTTTTTTCATGAGGGAAATCTCCTCTTTTCATCGTTTGGGCGCGCACACCCGTTTTTTTACTCCATCATTATATCACAACATGAATATTTATGCAACATCTTTTTTGCTCATTTTTGCATTTTTGTCTGTTTACTCAAAAATAATTGTAATCTCGATTTAATATTGTGCGTTTTATCCTCTTGTATTTTTCAAAATTGAATTTTTATTCACAAATAAATGTATATTAAGAATGATTATTCACAAAGCAAAAAATTTTTTCGTGTTCCCTTCAATATAGTACTTGACAAACCGTTGCCAATGTGGTACAATTTAGTTCATTAAAGCGCTAAAGCGCCAATCAAAAGAGGTAGACTATGGAAAAATTACGAAGCCCGCAGGTGGATGAGCTGTTCCAAGCCATTCTTTCCCTGCAAAGCATAGACGAATGCTACAGCTTTTTCGAGGACGCCTGCACCGTGAAGGAAATCCGCGAAATCGCCCAGCGCCTGAAAACCGCGAAAATGCTTTCCGAGGGCGCCAATTACGCCGAGATCAATCGGGAAACCGGCTGCAGCACCGCCACCATCAGCCGCGTGCGCCGCGCGTTGGAATACGGCAGCGGTGGCTACCAAACCGTGCTTGCCCGTACCGCAAAGGAGAATTGACCATGGGAGAAGCATTGCTGAAAAATGAAGAACGGGCGCTGTTCGCGCTGCGGCAGCTCTACCGCGCCTACGGCTATCAGCCCTATAAAATGAGCAAGTTTGAGGAATACGACCTCTATCTCCGCAACAAGGACTTTTTGGTGAGCGACCGCATCATTGCCTTCACCGATACCAACGGTCGCCTCATGGCGCTCAAGCCGGACGTTACCCTTTCCATTATTAAAAACACCGAGGACTCCTCCTCGGAAAAGCGAAAGGTTTACTACAACGAAAACGTTTACCGCGTTTCCCCACGCACAGGTCACTATAAGGAAATTCTGCAAACAGGCTTGGAATGCATCGGAAGCATCGACCTCTACGATCTCTACGAAACCGTCCTGCTGGCGGCAAAGAGCCTGGCGGCGATCTCCGAGGACTTTGTTCTGGACATCTCGCATTTGGGCATCCTCAACGCCATTCTGGAGAGCATTGGCGGCGATTCCGCTTGGAAGCGAGGCGTGACCGAATGCATTGCCTCCAAGAACCGTCACGATCTCAAAAAGCTCTGCGAGGGGCTTCCCGCCGATCAGACCGAGCGCCTCTGTTCCCTCATCGGCATTTACGGCGACGGTGCCACCGTTCTGCCGCAACTGGAGGCACTTTGCGAGGGAGAAACGGCAAAAGCGGCTCTGGAGGAGCTGCGGGCGCTGAACGGTCTGCTGCAAGGCAGCCCCCTCGCCTCCCGCATTCGCTTCGATTTTTCCATTGTGAACCATATGAGCTACTACAACGGGATCGTGTTCCGCGGATTCCTGGCGGGGATCTCCGAGGGCGTACTTTCGGGCGGTCGCTACGATAAGCTCCTGCGCCGCATGGGGAAGGAGGGAGGCGCCGTTGGCTTTGCCCTCTATCTGGATCTTCTGGAGGAGCTGTCCTCCAACCGAAGCGATTTCGACGTTGACGCGCTGGTGCTGTACAGCGACAGCACCCCCATCGAGGAGCTGACCGAGGTTGTTGACCGTCTCACAGCCGCGGGCGAATGTGTCAGCGTTCAAAAAACGATCCCCCAAAAGCTGCGCTACCGCAGATTGGTGGAGCTTGGGAAAGGAGCGGAGCAATGATCAACGTGGCGTTGCCCAAGGGTCGCTTGGGCGAAAAGGTTTACGCAATGTTCGAGGCGGCAGGCTATGAATGTCCCTCCATTAAAGAAAACAACCGCAAGCTGATTTTTGAAAATCCCGAGGCGGGCGTTCGCTATTTTTGGGTGAAGCCCTCGGACGTTTCGATCTACGTGGAGCGAGGCGCCGCCGACGTTGGCGTGGCGGGCAAGGATATTCTCTTGGAATACGAGCCCGACGTTTACGAGCTGCTGGATCTGAATCTTGGCAAATGCCGCATGGCGGTGGCGGCGAAAAAGGACTTCCGCGACAGAGGTGACCGCACCCTGAAGGTTGCCACCAAGTTTCCGAATATCGCGGGTCGGTACTACGCCTCCATCGGTCGTGATATCGACATCATCAAGCTCAACGGCTCCATCGAAATCGCTCCCATTCTGGGGCTTTCGGACGTGATCGTTGACATTGTGGAAACCGGAACCACCCTCAAGGAAAACGATCTGGAGGTAAAGGCAACGGTAATCCCCATCAGCGCTCGCTTTATTGTAAACAAGTCCTCCTTCCGATTCAAAACCGCGGAAATCGAGCGCATGACAGAAAAAATGAAGGAACAGGTAAAATTCAATGATTAAGATATATGCCTACGGTGAGGTTCCCGCCTGCGAGATCTTCGCCAGAGATAACATTTCCTCCAACGTGGAAGGCGTGGTAACCGAGATCATTCAAAACGTGGTGAAAAACGGCGACGCCGCTCTCCTGGAGTACGCCAAAAAATTTGACCGCGCGGAGCTTTCCTCCCTGGAGGTCACACCCGAGGAGATCGACGAGGCGTTTGCCTCCGTGGAGCCCCGTTTTTTGGAGATCCTGCGAGAGGCAGCTGCCAATATCCGCGCCTTCCATGAAAAGCAGGTGCGGCAGAGCTTTGTGATCAACGAGCAGGACGGCGTGGTGACGGGACAGAAGATCACCCCCATCGAGCGTGTGGGGCTCTACGTTCCGGGCGGAACCGCCGCTTATCCCTCCACCGTGCTGATGGACAGCATTCCCGCCAAAATCGCGGGCTGCTCCACCATTGTTGCCGTTACTCCGCCCAACAGCGAGGGCAAGGTGAACCCCGTGATCCTTGCCGCCGCCAAGATTGCGGGCGTGGACCGCATCTACAAGGTGGGCGGCGCTCAAGCCGTGGCAGCGTTAGCGTACGGAACGGAAACGATTCCCGCGGTGGACAAGATCGTGGGCCCCGGCAATGCCTACGTCGCGGAGGCGAAAAAGCAGGTCTTTGGAAAGGTGTCCATTGATATGATCGCCGGCCCCAGCGAAATTCTTGTGGTTGCCGACAGAACCGCCAACCCAAAATTCGTTGCCGCCGATCTGCTCTCCCAGGCGGAGCATGACCGCATGGCAAGCGCCGTTCTGGTTACCGACACCAAGGAAATGGCAGAGGCGGTGAGCGCCGAGCTGGAGCGTCAGATCCCCTTACTTTCCCGCAGTGAGATCGCGAGAGTCTCCATCGACAACAACGGCAAGATCATCGTTGCCGAAAACAACCTCTCCCTTGCCATTGAGATCGCCAACGAGATCGCGCCCGAGCATCTGGAGCTTTGCGTGGATCAGCCCTTCGACTATCTGCAAAAAATCCGCCACGCAGGCTCGATCTTCATGGGCAAATATTGCCCCGAGGCGCTGGGCGATTACTTTGCCGGCCCCAACCACACCCTGCCCACCGGTGGAACCGCCAAATTCTCGTCCCCCCTGTCGGTGGACGATTTCGTGAAGAAGTCCCAATTCACCTACTACACCAAGGATGCCCTGCGCGCCGTTGCCGATAAGGTCGCCTTCTTTGCTCAAAAGGAGGGGCTGGACGCCCACGCCAAAAGCGCAACCGTTCGCTTTGAGGAGTAACCATGAGCCGATTTTTCACAGAACGCCTGCGGGAGCTGGTTCCCTACACGCCGGGAGAGCAGCCGCGGGATATGCAATATATCAAGCTGAACACCAATGAGTCCCCCTTCCCCCCCTCCCCCGCCGTTCTGGAGGCGGTGGCGCGGGAAAGCGGCAGACTGCAGCTTTATTCCGACCCCAACTGCCGCAATCTCACCAACCGCTTGGCGGAGCTTTACGGCGTTAGCCCTCGGCAGGTGATCCTGACCAACGGCTCGGATGAGGTTCTGAACTTTGCCTTCCAAGCCTTTGCAGACGAAGCCCACCCCCTGGCGTTTCCCGACGTTACCTACGGCTTCTACCCCGTATTCGCCGCCTTAAACGGCATCCCCTATGAGGAAATCCCCTTGAAAGAGGATTTCTCCATCGACCCCGCCGACTACATTGGCATTGGGAAAACGATCGTGATCGCCAACCCCAACGCCCCAACGGGGCTTTGTCTGTCGCTCGCCGAAATCGAGCAGATCCTGCAAAGCAACCCCAACAACGTGGTGATCATCGACGAGGCGTACGTGGATTTCGGCGCCGAGAGCGCCGTTGGTTTGGTGGATCGCTATGAGAATCTGCTGGTGGTGCAAACCTTTTCCAAGTCCCGCTCCATGGCAGGCGCGCGGCTGGGCTTCGGCATCGGCTCCCCCGCCCTCATTTCCGATCTCCACACCGTTCGGTATTCCACCAACCCCTACAACGTCAATCGCATGACCGAGGCGGCGGGTGAGGCGGCATTGCGGGAAAACGACTACTATATGCAAAATTGCCGCGCCATTTGCCAAAACCGCGAGGCAACCGCGAAAGGACTTCGCCAAATGGGCTTTGAGGTTTTGGAGTCCCGCGCGAACTTCCTCTTTGCCCGCTCGGAGGCGATCGGCGGAGAATGCCTCTATCAGCAATTGAAGCAGAGGGGCATCCTGGTCAGATATTTTTCAAAGAAACGGATTGAGGACTTCGTTCGCATCACCGTTGGAACAGCGGAGCAGATGGAAATTCTTCTGAACACCGTAAAAAAGATATTGGAGGAGACAACACCATGAGAGAATCCACCGTCAACCGTACCACGTTGGAAACCGACATCACGCTTTCGCTGAAGCTGGATGGCACGGGCGCTTCCCAATGCGCCACGGGCTGCGGCTTTCTGGATCATATGCTCACCCTCTTCGCCCGCCACGGCCACTTTGATCTGACCGTGACCTGCAAGGGAGACACCTACGTGGACGATCACCACACCGTGGAGGATATCGGCATTGCCTTGGGTCAGGCATTCGCCGGGGCGCTGGGCGACCGCAGAGGCGTTCGCCGCTATGGCGACATCACCCTCCCCATGGATGAAAGTCTCCTGCTTGCCGCCGTGGATCTCTCGGGCAGAGGAGGCTTCTTTGGAGACCTACGGATCCCCACTCAAAAGGTTGGCAGCTTTGACACCGAGCTTTGCCGCGAATTTTTCATTGCCCTTGCCAGAGAGGCGGGCATCACCCTCCACGTCCGTCAGCTGGCGGGAGAAAACTCCCATCACATCATTGAGGGCGCCTTCAAGGCAACCGCCCGCGCCCTTGCAAGCGCGGTTGCCGTGGATCCCCGCTTTGCCAACGAAATTCCTTCCACAAAGGGGACACTGGGATGATCGCGATTATTGACTACGGCGTTGGAAATCTCTTTTCCCTCGTCTCCTCTCTGAAAATGATCGGCGCCGATGCCACCGTAACAAGTGATCCCGCAACGATCCGCTCGGCAGACCGCCTCATTCTCCCCGGAGTGGGCGCCTTTGCCGACGCCGCCGAAAAGCTCCGCGACTGCGGCTTGGACAAGGTGATCCGGGAAGCGGCGGCAAGCGGAAAGGAAATTCTCGGTATCTGCCTGGGAATGCAGCTTTTGTTTGAGAAAAGCTACGAATACGGCGAGCATGAGGGGCTGGGACTCCTGCGGGGGCATGTGGTTCCCATGGCGGGCGTGATTCCCTCGGAATTGAAGATTCCCCACATCGGCTGGAACGCCCTGCATTTTCATAAAAAGCATCGGTTAATGAAATATATCAACGAGGGAGACTGCGTGTATTTCGTTCACTCCTTCTATGCCGAAAACTGCACGGATTCGCTGTTGGCAACGGCGGAATACGGCAAGGAGCTAACCGCCATGGTTGGGCTCGGCAACGTGATGGGATGTCAGTTTCATCCCGAAAAAAGCGGCGCGGTGGGCTTGAAGATCCTGCGCGCCTTCTGCGAAGGAGGTGACCCTTCATGATCATTTTTCCCGCGATCGACCTGTTCGACGGCAAGGCGGTCAGACTCTACAAGGGCGATTATCAGAACATGACGGTCTACAACGCGGATCCCCTTTCCGTTGCCCGTTGCTTTGAAGAGGAGGGTGCCACGCATATCCATATGGTGGATCTGGAGGGCGCCAAGGACGGCACCACTCCCAACCTGGAGCTTGTGGCGCAGATCGCCCGCGAAACCTCTCTGTTCGTGGAGATCGGAGGCGGCATCCGCAGCATGGAAACGGTGGACGCCTACCTTTCCCGCGGCGTGGATCGGGTGATTCTCGGAACGGCGGCGCTGACCGACGAGGAGTTTCTGCGATCCGCTGTAAAAAAATACGGCGAAAGGATCGCTGTTGGCGCCGACGTGCGCGACGGCTACATTGCCATTAAGGGCTGGCTGGAAACCTCCGCCTGCAGCTTGGAGGACTTTCTCTCCCGTATGCAGGAGCTGGGGGTGAAAACCGTGATCTGCACCGATATTTCCAAGGACGGCGCCATGAACGGCACCAATGCCGCCCTTTACCGCAGGTTGAACGAGCGGTTTACGATGGATATTGTGGCGTCGGGAGGCGTTTCCTCCCTTGAGGACGTGCAAACCCTGCGGGAGATCGGGCTCTACGCCGCCATCATCGGCAAGGCATACTACACGGGAGCCATTTCCCTGCGGAAAGCGATTGAGGTGGCGAAATGATTACAAAACGAATCATTCCCTGCCTGGACGTAAAAAACGGACGAGTGGTAAAGGGAGTTAATTTTGAGGGAATTTCGGACGTTTCCTCCCCCATCGAGCTGGCGCGCTACTATTCCGAGAACGGCGCCGACGAGCTGGTGTTCTACGATATCACCGCCTCCTTTGAGGGGCGCGCGCTCTTCACCGACATTCTTCGTCAGGTGGCGGAGCAAATCTTCATTCCCCTCACGGTGGGGGGCGGCATCAACTCCATTGAGGATTTCGACCGCGTGCTGAAATGCGGCGCCGACAAGGTGAGCGTCAATTCGGGCGCCATTCGACGTCCCGAGCTGATCCGTGAGGCGGCGCAGAAATACGGCGACCAATGCGTGGTGCTTTCCGCCGACGTGAAGCGCGTGAACGGCGAATTTCACGTCTTTGCCAAGGGCGGCAGAGAGGACACGGGCATGGAGGCGATCTCCTGGATCCGCCAATGCGTTTCTATGGGCGCGGGCGAGGTGGTGGTGAACTCCATCGACACCGACGGCGTGAAGCAGGGCTTCGACATCGACCTGCTCCGCCCCGTATGCGAAGCCGTGAAGGTTCCCGTGATCGCCTCGGGCGGCGCGGGCTCCATCAGGCATTTCACAGAGCTGTTCCACGCCATTCCCGATATCGACGCGGGTCTGGCGGCTTCCATTTTCCATTTCGGCGAGGTAGGCATCACCGAGCTGAAGAAAGAACTGCGGGCAAACGGCATCACGGTTCGTTTGTAACCGCTTGCAAATGAGGTAATCAACATGATCAATATTGACGATTTGAAATTCAACGAGCAGGGACTGATCCCCGCCGTGGTGGTGGATTCCATCACCAAAAAGGTGCTGACGGTGGCATACATGAGCCGCGAAAGCCTGCGGATCTCCATGGAAAAGGGACTCACCTGCTTCTGGAGCCGATCCAGACAGGAGCTTTGGCTCAAGGGCGAAACCAGCGGAAACTATCAGCACATTGTTTCCAT
Source organism: Oscillospiraceae bacterium (assembly GCA_015064525.1). GTDB lineage: Bacteria > Bacillota > Clostridia > Oscillospirales > CAG-272 > UMGS1865. Next base: position 10,963 of record SVSC01000016.1, on the reverse strand, counting down.
CACCGCCGATTGCGATAACGACGCCTTGGTGGTGACCGTGGAAAAGGACGGTCCCGCCTGCCACACAGGCTCCGACTCCTGCTTCACCAAGCCACTCTACCAAAGCGAGGAGCTTCACGAGTTCAGCCTGCAGGGGCTCTACGAGCTTTTGGAGGAGCGCAACCGTCTCCGCCCCGAGGGCTCCTACACCACCTATCTTTTTGAAAAGGGTATCGACAAGATCCTGAAAAAGGTGGGCGAGGAATGCACCGAGGTGATCATTGCGGGCAAGGCAGACGACAAAAAGGAAACGGTTTACGAGCTTGCCGATCTCGCCTACCACGCCATGGTACTGATGGTACAGATGGGAATCTCCGTGGAGGACGTTCACCGCGAGCTTGCCTCCCGCCATATCATTGATCACAAGGTTAAGCAGGAGAAAATGACCGAGTAACGAGGTTCGTCAACGGATGCAAGGAAAAGCTTCCCGTTGAAAGAACACCGCCTCGGGATCCTTCTCGGCGCTTTGAAAATCCGTTTTGTCAAACAAAAGTGGGGCTGAGTCGAACGACTCAGCCCCTTTTTTTAGATCATTCGCTTACGCAGAGCCGCGTAGCCCGCTCCCATCATCAAAATGATCAGAACCCAGCCACTTGACACCACAGATCCGCAGCCCGATTTTTCGGTGTTTGCGCCGGGATCGCCGCTGCCCGTTGCTTCGACAGACGTCTCGGCGGCAACGTCTCTTGTTGCGCCACAGATGTTACAGCTCGCGTCCGCTTCATTGTCAAACGTATGATCCGAAAGCTCCGCTTCTCCGCAAGCACACACACGCTTGTGTTGCGTTTCATCCTGCATAAACCATTCACCAAAGGTATGCCCCAATGCATCCACATCGGTCACATCCGTTTTGGTGTCGCAACGAGCGCAATGGTGGGACTGACTTCCCTTTTCGGTGCAGGTAGGCGCAACGTCTACCGTCCACTCGGTTTTGTAATCGTGTCCGAGCTTGTCGATGCTCTTTTCCTCACGGCTGATCTCTGCCTTGCAGACCGAGCAGTACACCACGCTATCGTAGTGTCCGTTCTCGGTGCAGGTTGCGTCAACCTTGTTTTCGATTACTGCCGTTGCGTTGGTGTGTCCCTTGGCGTTGGTGACGCGCGTTTCCTTGGCGTGGCACACGGCGCACTCTCGCCCGTCGGTTCCCGTTGCGGTGCAGGTGGGCGCCTTGGTTTCATACCAGTCGCCAAAGCTGTGACCGTTTGCGGGAAGCTCGGTCACGTCCGTTTTGGCGTCGCAACGAACGCAATGGTGGGACTGACTTCCCTTCTCGGTGCAGGTAGGCGCAACGTCTACCGTCCATTCGGTTTTATAATCGTGTCCGAGCTTGTCGATGCTCTTTTCCTCGCGGCTGATCTCTGCCTTGCAGACCGAGCAGTACACCACGCTATCGTAGTGTCCGTTCTCGGTGCAGGTTGCGCCAATTTCGTTTTCCGCACCCGCATCGGCGGGGATATGACGGGGAGGAACTATGATGTCGCTATCCACAAAATTCAGCAAAATACCGTTGGTGAGCGAATCGGTAAGACCGCTTCCGCTGATTTCAAAAGCCGCAATTTCGTCCGCGCAGGAGGGCTTCGCATCAAGCGTGACGGTCAGCAGGGTTAGAGCATCGGTGAGATCGGTCATGGAAATGATCGAAAACTTTAGCACGCCGCCCTCAACGTTCTTTTCGTTAAGATTGAAGAAGGTGGGCGCGAAGCCCTTTTCGCCGGACACATAGGTGAGCTTTTCGGGATCGAACTTCAGCACAAAATCTCCCGCGCCAAGGCGCGAATTCGCCTCAAGCCGAACCGCAACGGTCACCTTGCCCGTTTCCGCGCTGTAGGCGGACGAAAGAAGAACGGCGGGGCTATCCTCGGTGTAGGCTTCGTCATAAGACACGGCAATGCTTGTGGCATGACCGTTGCCCTGTATTTGATTCAAGTCTAAATCGTAAAGCTCCTGAACCGTTAAAGAAATCGCCTCATCGGCATCCACGTTTCGGACGGTGCGGAATTTCACCTTCAAAAGATCGGTATCGTAACCGTACTCGGTGGACAAAAACGAAAGATAGACAGCTCCGCTCATGGAGGTGTTCACATCCACCAGCTTGTTCGCCAAAAATCCGCCCTTTGTCAGCTCCACAAGCTCAAACAGCTCCGGATTATAGGAAAGAACCATTGCGCCCGACGCAAGCTGACAATCGCTGAGAAAATAGGAAATTTCAAATTCTTCCTTAACCGAGGTGCTCACGCGATCCGTGCCGTAGGCATAGCAGCTTTTCATCACCGTTGCTTCCGAAACGGAAATATTGCATCTGGAGCCGCGGATATCCACCGAATTCAATTCAGCCGTGTACGCATCGCTCACAACAATATCAAAGCAGGTGTTGCCCAGAGGCGCGTTTTCGTTAATCTGATAGTAAAAATAGAACAGCTGTGTTTTTTCGTTGCTTCCAACGCCGTCGAAAATGTAGGAATATTGCAAGCACCCGTTTTGATTGGAGGAATCGTAGAGCTGACATTCCACCTGATTTTGGCTGTCCGTTACCGTTAGCACCCGAGTATCGTAGTGAACAGCCACAGTCAGGGATGCGAGATCGGTGAGATCATCCAGATAAACGTAGCAATATCCACCCTCTCCCTGCTGAATGCTTGCGTCGGCTTGAGCGGTGACTTGATTTGCGCCCTCGGCAAAAACGCCGAGAGAGCAAACCAAGCCAATCACGCAAACAGCGGCAAGAAAAGCAATGCGGGCTTTTCTCATTTTTCTCATATCACATCTCCAAGGTGTTCACGTTGCCGTTGATATATTGGAGAATGCGGAGCGCTTCCATGCTGGAAAGCACACCGTCTCGGTTCAGGTCGGCGCGCTTGAATTCATCATCGGTGAGGATTCGCTCCTCATTGATGGCTTGCATCAGCATCAGAGCGTCCTTGGTGGTAACCGTTCCGTCGCCATCCACGTCACCGAGGCGGGAGATTGCGGAGGCATCCTTCACAACAACCGTGTACGGCGTTTCCGCGCTACCCTTGGCAATCGAATGATTTGTATCGTAAGCTACGATATAGTATTCAATACCGTTCAGCGTCAGCTCGCTGCCAAAAACGGTTGCGCTGTACTTATCATTCTGCCTGAGCATGGTCAGCGTTTTCCACTCGGCAGCGCCAACGGCTCTGTAATAGAGAACCACAGACGCAATGCCCACGTTATCGCTTGCGGTACAAGCAATCACGAGATTGTTGTTCAGATAACCCTGATTGACGGGGGTGTGATAGAGCGAGGGCGCCAGGGTGTCCTTTGCGGTTGCCATCACCTTACCCGCGGGATTGGACTCGGTAAAGTCGGAAAGCACAACCGTGTAGGTGTACCAATAGGTTTTGCCGGGTTCGGCGTTCTCGTCGAGGAATTTCTCATCGGTGGAGAGCAGAATGGTGGGGTTGAGCTTCACGTAGTTGCCGTCCTTTTCTTCGGAGCGGTAGACGTTGTAGCCGAGCAGGGTGTCGTAATCGTCCTGCGCAAAGGTTAACTCAATTCCGCCATCGGTGGGATTTGCTTGGAGGTTCATGGAAAGCGCGGCGGTGGTGTCGATATTAAACTCGTGGAGCATATAATCGCCAAATACAACCAACGTAGGATCTTCTGCAGCAGTCGCGTTTCCAACCTTCAGGTAGTTCAAGCCGTTTTCGATCTGTGCCTTGAGCGTGTAGGTTCCTTCCCAAACGGTGTTGGAGATCCACTCGCCGTTGATGCGGTAGTCATCGTAGGGAACGACCGTTCCAAAGCCCATATAAGTGTCAAGCGTTGTATCCATGGCTCTGTTGAAGGTTACGCGAACCTTGATCTCTTCCTTGCCGATGGTGGTGATCTTTTCGCCGTCCTTGTTAAACATCTCAACGCTTACAACGTGAGGCCAAAGCTTTGAGATATCGGAGCAAGAGCCGTAAATGTCAACAATATACCTACCCGAAGCATCAACGTATCCGGGAATGACCTGAGAAGCATAGTCTCTGTATCCAACGGAAAAGCTATTGTTTTCGGCTACACAATCAGACTTAAATTCTATTGGTAACAGACTTTCATAATCTCTATCATTCGATGAATAAAATCGATTGTTGGAACATTCTTTATAAAAACTAAATCCCTCTGTATTTCCGTTGTTATCTCTCGGGAGATCAGACGTTTCCGTGTAGAAGATATTATTTATTGCATATGCGCATGATACAGAAAAGCAATTGAACGTCATTGCATAGTAATAACAATTTTTCAGTTCAAGGATCTCATTATCCAAACCAAACGTACGTTGCTCAATATAACAGTTATCCAAAACGTTTGCTTCAATTCCTGTGAATATTCTAATATTAACAGTGCCTCCATCATATCGATTTATTGAGTACGCACTTCCGTAAGACTCTGCATTGTACTTAAAGCTTGAATTCGTTGCGGAAACATACGAAACATCATCTTCGGATCTATAATTCGAAATGTAAAAATTACCAAGATGACCCATATAAGATTTTGAAAGACTGAGATTAACTGCATCAAGATAGTTAGCCGTCAGCGTTCCGTAGCAGTCTATAAAGCACGCAAAAAACTCATGATGATCATCAGGGTGCAAACTAACCGTATTATCCTTTGTACCTTCAAACTTAAGCGTTCCATATACAGTTATGCGAGGAGAATTAAAGTAAGCTCTATTATCATAGAACTGTATCTCACAGCCCTCCTTGAAGGTAACGGTAACTCCCTCGGGGATCACCACGTCACTGCTGACGATATAAAGTCTATCCGCCTCAAAAACAGTATCTTCGGAAATCACACCCGAAAGATGATAACCGCGATTAACGTTGCAAAGCACAGAGCCCAAGCCCTCATATACAGTTTTGTCATTCTCATCCAAGCCGTTTTCATAGGTAATGCGAACGTTAAAGTCTGCAAGATAGCTGTTAGGGCAATCCTCGCTGACAACGATCTCAAAATATTTTTCCGTGCCGATCAAATTACCGTCCTCATCGTAAAGCTTACCGCAATCACGAACGGAATACGTACCGATATCAGAAAAATGAATGGTATCCTTGACAATGGTGAAATAGGGATCCGTTAAGTCGGGATCGTTGTTGCGGATCGTGTCGATCTTCGCCGTGACGTTAGAAGCCATACCGCCACGGTTTATCAGTTCAATTGCCAAGTGAATCGTCTCTCCCGCATCAATCACACCGTTGCCGTTGTTCTTGGGGCTGAACTCTACGTTATCGAAAACGTATTGATCGTAGATGTTGTAAATGAAGGGCGCAGGCACTTTGGTCAATGCCGTATAAAGATTTGCCACGCCATATCCATCCGTTCTGGAAACGGTGCTGACGATCTGTGCAGTGATAAATTTCGTAGAGTACATTTCTCTGTCCGAGAAGGTGGAGCGCAAAACTGCCGCAATTCCCGCAACGGTGGGGCTCGCCATAGACGTTCCGCTCAAGGAAGCATACTTGTTGTTCGGCCAAGTGGATTGAATATTCTCTCCGCAGGCGCACACGTCGTATTCATAGTTGTTGAACGGGTAGTGGTCAAAATTCGAAAAGCCGGAAAGCATTGTACCGCTTGCGTTGCAGCTCATAACACCGATCACGCAAGTGAGCGATGCAGGATAAAAGGGCGTGGGAGGCTGCATGATATGCTCAGGACAGCCGGGTTGGTTGCACAGCCCGCTATTACCTGCCGCTGCCACAAGCACGCACTGATAGTATGCATCCTCAAGAGCTTCCTCCGCGGCTCTGGAAATGGACGAGCCACCAAAGGACATATTGATCACCGACGCGCCGTTCATATAAGCGTACTGAACCGCCTCGGCAATATCCGAGTTGTTGAAATAGCCCGAAGAATTCCCCGCCTTGAGAACCATGATCTTGCAGTTATAGGCAACACCAACCGTGCCGATCTTGTTATGCTCGGCGGCGGCAATGCCCGCAACGTGGGTTCCGTGTCCGTTATCGTCCATGGGATCGTTGTCGTCACCCACACAGTCCCAGCCGTGAATATCGTCCACGTAGCCGTTGCCGTCGTCGTCAATACCGTTATCGGGGATCTCGGCAGAGTTTACCCAGATATTATTGCGGAGATCAAGGTGGTTGTAGTCCACACCTGTGTCAATAATTGCAATAATAACGTCGGGGCTGCCACCGGGAGTTTTACCGTTGTTGAGATTACTTTCCCAACCCTTTTTCACTCCCATGGTTTCCAAATAAGTAAGCTGATCTGCATAGGTGTTACTCGAAATATCAACCGACTGCACCTCGCCGTCTGCCTTCATCACGTAGTCGTAGTCTACTTCGTCAAAGCAGCCGAGCGCGCGGAAATACCGAACAGCCTCCACCGTGTCCTCGCCCTCGTTCAGCGCAAGGCTATACCACGCCGAGCCTGCGAAAAGCGCCTCCGCCGACTTTACGGAAAGCTGAGAAAGAACGGTATCGTTCATTTCTCCGTTGTACTTTACGAGAACCACGCCCTCGTTGTAGGTGCCCTTTTCGGGAGTTGCGTCGTTCCGATTCCCCGCGGAAAGATTTTCCGCAGCCCCGCCATTGCCCGAGGGGATTGCCGCGCCCGCGTGGGCAATCTGGTTTTGGGGCGCCGTGTTGGCTACTCCGTTGGCAACCTGCGCGCAGGAGCTGAGAAGCATACACAGCACCATCAGAAGCGATAAGAGCCTTCCCGTTCTTTTCATGAGTTTGTTCCTCCTGATTTTTGTTTTTGAAAGATGAAATCGGCGCGACTGCCGATCAGAGAACCAGAATATTCGACCAAGCCAGGTTACCGTTCTTGTCTCTTGCCACGGCGCGAACGTAGCGCTCGCCATCGGCGGGGGTGTACCGCGCCTCGGTGATCCCCGATCGCTCAAACACACGGGGCGCCCACACCAGGTTGGAGAGAAAATAAATTTCCTCGCAGGGAGTGGTTTTTACAAGGATCTCACCGCCCTCCCGCAGGAGATGCAATTCGGGCCCTTGGGTGGCATAGAAGCGCCCGTTGACAACGGCATCCTTCACAGCCTTGGCGGAAAGCTCCTCCGCCTCCACCATAATCCAGGATCTGCAATGGTCGGTGTCGTAGTAGTGGGCATCGTCGGTGGCGAGAAGGGGATAGTACCGCCCGCGCGAGGCAAGCATATCCACAATCAACGAGGAATCGGGACGGCGGGAATGATGCACGCCCGACACGCTGTTGTAGATCTCGGTGGCGTCCACGCCCCGAAGCGCCATGATCTGCTCGGGATCGTTCAGCGACCACGCGGGATGGGCAAGAATGGCAACGCCGCCCGCGCCGTGGATCCGATCAATGATCTCCTGCGGAGAATACCCCAATTCGATCTCGGGATCCTTCTCCATGCCAAAGCCAACGATATGGTAAACGCCGTCTCTGCAATCCTTTGTGGGCGTGTTGTACTCGGCTCCCGAAAGCACCCGCAAGCCGTTCACAAGCCGCTCCTCGCCAAACAGGCGATGATCGGAAAAAACAACCGCATCGTAGCCTGCCCTTCGGTAGATCTCGGCAGCCTCCTCGGGGGAAACGTGACCGTCGGAAATTGTTGTGTGCATATGAAGATTGATTTTATAACGCTTTTTCCCAAATAGGTCGATTTGCATCTTCCACACCTCCGCAACCAAATATTTCAATACTATTGTAGCACATTTCAAACGCAAAATCAACCCTCTCGGGACAATTTTTTAAGGGTCTGCCGCAGTCAATTGCAGCAGACCCTTTGATGATATGAAATTACATTCTTCCGGCTTCCTTGGCAATGGAGGCAACCTGCTTGCAAAGCGCGCGGATACCGTCCCAATCGCCCGCCTCCAGAAGTCCCGCAGGCGCCATGAAGCTTCCTCCGCAGGCAAGCACACAGGCTTCCTTCAGATAAGACCCCAAATTGGAGAGGCTGATGCCGCCCGTGGGAACGAATTTTACGTCACGGAAGGCGCCGCTGAAGAGCTTCAGCGCGGCAACACCGCCGCTCAACTCCGCGGGAAAGAACTTTTGCACGCTGATGCCGTTCACGTACGCGGTCTGGATCTCCGAGGGAGAAGCGCATCCGGGAACCAGAGCGTAGCCCTTTTCCTTGCAGTATGCCGCCAGATTTGCCTCATAGCCGGGGGTAACCAGGAAGTTGGCGCCCGCAGCCATTGCCGCCTCTGCCTGCTCGGGGTAGAACACGGTGCCCGCGGAAAGGATCATTTCGGGATACTTCTCATGGATCAGCCGCATCGACTCCAGCGCCGCGTCGCTGCGGAGCGTGATCTCCAGCGCGGGAAAGCCCGCCTCCAAAAGAATCTCCGCCAGGGGCAACGCCCATTCGGTTTTTTTGATGTTGATGACGGGAATTACGCCGCAACGGTTGATTCTTGCATTGATCTCGGTCATAACGCTCCCTCCTTATCTCTTCACGCGGCCGCTCTTATCGCCGTTTGCAAGCGCCAGAACCTCGTCCAAAGAAACCACGTTGAAGTCGTTTTCAATGGTGTGCTTCAGGCAGGACGCCGCAGCCGCGAACTCCACAGCCTTTGCGGGCTCAAAATCGTTGAGCAAAGCATAGATCAAACCCGCGCTGAAGGAGTCGCCTCCGCCCACACGGTTCACGATCTGAATGTCGTATTTCTCGGAGAAGTACGCCTCGCCATCCTTCCACATCATAGCCGACCAGATATTTCTGGAGGCGCTGATGCTCTCGCGGAGGGTGGTGGCAATGATCTTGGTGCCGAAGCGCTCGTTGATCTGACGCGCCACGTCGATATAACCAATCGCATTGATCTTGCCCGCGTCCACGTCGGTATCGGTGGCATGGATATCCAGCACCTTTGCGGCGTCCTCCTCGTTGGCAATCAGAACGTCAACGTAGGTGAGCAGCTCGCTCATCACCTCGTTTGCCTTGGCGGGGCTCCAGAGATTCTTGCGGTAGTTCAGGTCACAGCTCACGGTGATGCCCTTCGCCTTTGCGGCGCGAAGCACCTGACGGGTCAATTCAGCGGTTCCGTCGCTCAGAGCGGGAGTGATCCCCGAGAAGTGGAGCCAGCCTGCGCCCTCCAGAGCGCCATCCAGATCAAAGTCTGCCGCGGTGGCTTCGCAGAAGCCCGAGTTGAGACGGTCGTAGATCACCTTGGATGCTCTCTGAGAAGCACCTCTTTCCAGATAGAGAACACCGATACGGTCGCCGCCTCTCGCGATAAAGGAGGTGTCGATGCCGTAGCGACGAAGATTGTTCACAGCCGCCTGACCGATCTCGTTCTTGGGAACGCGAGTGAGATAGCGGGAGGGAACGTCGAAGGAGGAAAGGGACGCGCACACGTTCGCCTCAGCGCCCGTGTAGAACACGCCGAACTCCTCTGCCTGCAAAAAGCGAGTGAAGCCAACGGGGGCAAGGCTCACCAAAAGGTCGCCCAAGCCAACCACCAGCTTCTTACCGTTAGAAGTTGCCATAATCAGTCTCCATTCTTGATTTTCCCCTCCCCCGACTGCGCCGAGGGAGGGAGCGTTTATCGTTATTTTTATTTTTTTTTGAATCAGGGAATCCACGTAAAGCTATCAACCAACAGCACACCGTCGGCGGTGCCGCTGAAGGCAAAATTGATCTTGCTTGCGGCGGTGAGCTTGGAGCTATCGAACTCGTTGCCCACGAAGTCGCTCAGGCGGTTCAAATCCACAACGATCCGATGCCATTGACCGTCGGCGGGGATCATGCCGTCGGCGCAATCGGAGCCTTGGGCAATGCCCGCGGTGAGCAGCTTGAACTGCACGCCCTCCAGCTTCACAGCCTGCGTTCCGTCATTGCGAACGTAGAAGGAAAGGTACTTGAACGCCGAAACGTCGTGGAAGGAATCGTTGAAGGCGGTAAGGTTGCCGTCATAGCCGATGCCTTGGAACACGGGAGCAACGGCAAACGCGCCTGCGCCCTGATGCTCCACGCGGAGCGCGGAGGTTCCGCTGTGCTTATTGGCGGTATCGTAGGAGAGGTTCACCTTCACGGAGCTGCCCGAGCCGGTGTTGTTCACCCAAACGTCGAAGTCATAGCCGTGGTGCTTGGTGGAATGGCTCATTCTCCACTGGGTTGCGAAATCGCAGGTCATCCAGAGGAAATAAGAGGTGTGACGGGCGTTGGCGGGCTCGTTGACACAGAAGGGGACTGCCATGAACAGCACCTCATCGCCCTTCTTGCAGCCAAGGTTACAGGTTCTCTGCAGTAGCTCGTAGGCATAGGTAACCGAAACGGGCTCCTCTACCAAGGGAGACCATACCTTCACCTGATCCTTGGAGATGATTTCAGCCTCTGCCATAACGTAGATTCCGTTGGCACCGCAAATGGTAAAGCCGCGGAGATAGCCGTCGTTACCGATGCCGTTGTGGATCATCAGACCGTCGGCAACGTTGGCGAAGGTGAGAATCATGGCTCCGTTCTCCGTTTTCCAGCTCACGGGATAGGGAGAGGAGGTGGGGTCGCTTCCGCCATAGGTGGAGGAAAGCGCCGCCTTTGCCATTCTTTCGCCAACCAAACGCTTGCTGTTGGGATGGCTTGCGTTATTATCGTCGTTGAAGTAGGGATCCTGATCGTAGATCGAGATCGCGGAAACCTTCTCGTGATTCTGCGCGAAGGTTGCGAAGTTGGCGGTAAATTCACCGAAATAGGTGGGCTGAGAGGAGGTACGGTAAGGCACCATCAGAGAATAAAGGAAGGGCATATCGTAGTTCTCAAAGCCGTACATCTCGCAGAACTGACGGTAGAACAGCTCCAGCTCGGTGAGATAGAAGGAGGAGATTCCCTTATTGTCGTCACCCGCATCCTCACCTGCGTCCTGCTCGCCCTGATACCAGATCAGACCCGCAATGTTGAAATCGTCCACCAGGCAGGACATGGTGTTAAAGAGCGCGGTTGCCTGACGGTAGGCAACCGCGCTCTTTAACACCA
>SVSC01000015.1 GCA_015064525.1 Oscillospiraceae bacterium | reverse complement strand
AACGATTTTGGCGTTGGGATATGCTTTGGAAAAGTTGGCGATGTTGGCGGAATGATCGGGCTCCATGTGCTGAACAATCAGATAGTCGGGGGTTCTGCCACCCAGCGTGTTTTGAATGTTGTCCAGCCATTCGTGGGTGAAGGCGGCATCAACGGTGTCCATGATCGCGATCTCGCGGTCGATAATGGCGTAGGAATTGTAGCACATTCCGTTGGGAACGCGGTATTGTCCCTCAAAGAGATCAATCTTGCGGTCATTTACGCCGATGTACTGAACGTCTTTTGTAATAAACATATTCGTTACCTCAAAAAAAATTTATATGAAAGAGGATATCCCGATTTACGGGAAAATAAACAGGACTTTAGGGGTCAGGATAGAATTTTTCCGTTGGTGGAAAGCGTGACCACCCGATGGGGGATCGCCTTGCCGCTTTGCAGAATCGCCCGATCAACCGCGTGTGGCAGACCTCCACAGCAGGGAACCTCCATGCGAACCGTTGTGATGCTTTGAATTTCGTTGTAAAGCAGGATCTGCGTCAGCTTTTCGGCGTAGTCAACCGCGTCCAATTTCGGGCAACCGATCAGCGTGATGCGATTTTTCATAAAGGTTTGATGGAAGCCGCCGTGAGCGAAGGCGGTGCAATCCGCCGCAATCAGCAGGTGGGCGTTTTCCAGATAGGGGGCGTTTGGGGGAACCAGCTTGATCTGGCAGGGCCATTGCGCCAAGCGGCTCACGGATAGGGCAGGGCGCTCGGGCTCCTCGGTTTCCGAGGATAGCTGCTTGGGGGCAACGCCGGGGCAGCCGCCCTTGCAGGGGTTCTTCGCCGCCTGCACCGCCGCCTCGTTGTAGGCGGGGGCTTCGCGGATCTCAAAGGTGATGGCATTCACGGGGCAGGCGGGGAGACAATCCCCCAAGCCGTCGCAGTAGTCTTCTCTGACGAGAACGGCTTTTCCGTTCACCATTTGAATGGCACCCTCGTGGCAGGCCGCGGCGCAAGCGCCGCAGCCGTTGCAAAGCTCACTGTTGATTCGTATGATGCGTCTTTTCATAGGCAGACCTCATTTTTCAAAAGCATTTACCGCTTCTGCAGTCCTCGGCGCTGCCGCCGCGGTAGCATAGCTCGTTTTCGCATTGTCCGTTTTGGAAAAAGGAAACCAGGTTTTTCACGGTGGTTTCGGCAATGTTGGAGAGCGCCTCCTCTGTGAGGAAGGCTTGGTGGGAGGTAACGATCACGTTGGGCATGGAAATCAGCCGCGCCAGCGTATCGTCCTCCAGAATGTGCCCCGAATTGTCCTCAAAGAACAGATCGGACTCCTCCTCATAAACGTCGAGACAAGCCGCGCCTACCTTGCGGGTTTTAATTCCCGCCAGAAGCGCTTCGGCATCCACCAAAGCGCCGCGGGAGGTGTTGAGAAGCACCACGCCGCGACGGCACCGCTCCAGCGCCTCGGCATTGATCAGGTGGTGGGTTTCATCGGTGAGGGGGCAATGGAGAGAAATGATGTCGCTGTTTTCCAACAGCTCCCGCATGGAAACGTAGCGAACGGTATCGCCGTTGTCCAGACCCTCGACGGGGAATTTATCGTAGGCGAGAACCTTCATGCCAAAGCCGCGGCAGATATCAATGAACACTCTGCCGATCCGTCCCGTTCCCACCACGCCAACGGTTTTGCCGTGGAGGTCGAAGCCCGTCAGCCCCGAAAGGCTGAAATTGAAGTCGCGAGAGCGGATATAAGCCTTGTGAATGCGGCGAATCGAGGTGAGCAGAAGCGCCATGGTATGCTCGGCAACGGCATAGGGGGAGTAGGCGGGAACCCGCAGGACGTGGAGCCTGCCGTAGGCGTGCTTCATGTCTACGTTATTGAAGCCCGCGCACCGCAGAGCCAGAACCCGAACCCCCATCGCTTCCAGCCGATCAATCACGGCGGCGTTCACCGTGTCGTTTACAAAGGCGCAAACGCCGTCGAAGCCGTTGGCAAGCTCGGCGGTATCCTCGTTGAGCTTGGTTTCAAAATACTTCCATTCCACGCCGTATTTCTCGCCGTATAAGTCGAACGACGGCTTATCGTACGGCTTGGTGTCAAAAAAAGCGATTTTCATTTCAGTTCCTCCTTGACTTTCTGGGATTATTATAGTATAATTGTCCTGAAAAGTCTGTTGAAAATTCAACAAAAGGAGAATTTTTTTGAAAAAATATTTGGAATCCTTAAAAAGCTGTCCTCTGTTTGCGGAAATTGAGGAGAAGGACCTTCTGAAAATGCTCTCCTGCCTTGGGGCAAGAGTGATGATTTTTGATAAAAAATACACGATTTTTGCCGAGGGAACTTCCGCAAAATACATTGGGATCCTTCTTTCGGGCGCGGCTCAGATTTCGCGCGTCGACTACAACGGCAACCGCAGTATTTTGGGAACCATTCATCCGGGGCAGGTGTTTGGCGAGGCGTTTGCCTGCGCGGGGGAGCCCTTTTTACCTGTTTCGGTGATCGCCTCCGAGTCCTGCTTGGTGATGCTGATCGAGGCATCCCACATTCTGCACACTTGCTCAAACCATTGCGTTTTCCATCAAAAGCTGATCTTTAACCTCATGAAGGATCTGGCGGAGAAAACCATCCAGTTTCATCGGAAGCTGGAGGTGATTTCGGGGCGCACCACAAGAGACAAGCTGATGACCTATCTGCTCTCCTACGCAAAGCAGGTGGGCTCCGACAGCTTTGAGATCCCCTTCGACCGTCAGGAGCTTGCCGACTATCTGGAGGTGGATCGGAGCGGACTTTCGGTTGAAATCGGAAAGCTCAGAAACGAGGGGATTCTGGAGAGCAACAAAAAGAGATTTACGCTGCTCTGAAAAAAGAAGGAGGAAAAAATATGATGACGGCACAGCACGTATTGGCGCACCATCAGGTGCGGAAAAGCAAGAAGCAAAAGGAGGCTTTTCGGGCATACGTAAAGGAGTATGCCGAGGGGCTGGGGTATTCCGCTCGCGTGGAGAAGGGAAGCCTTGGCGCCCGCAATCTGATCGTGGGAGATCCCGAAAACGCCCGCGTGGTTTACACCGCCCATTACGACACCTGCCCCCGCTTGCCCTTCCCGAATTTTATCACGCCCAAGAGCTTTTTGCTCTATCTGCTCTACCAGCTGTTGCTGGTTGCGGCGATCCTTTTGGTGTTTGTGGCGGTGGGCTTTGCCCTTGGCTTCGCCCTTGGCGTGCTGGATGGGCTTGTGGGGCTGCCTGAGGCGGTATTGACGATCGCGCCCTCTTTGATCGGTCTTGTTTCCTACGTTGGCGTCCTCTGGCTTTTGTTGGCGGGACCCGCCAACCGTCATACCGCCAACGACAATACCTCCGGTGTGGTCACTCTGTTGGAAATCATGCGTCTGATGCCAACGGAGCGGCGGGGGGAGGCAGCGTTTGTCTTTTTCGATTTGGAGGAGGTGGGACTGCTGGGCTCCATGGGCTTTGCTTCCAGGCATCCAAGGGTCAAGAAAAACACGCTGCTTCTCAATTTCGACTGCGTTTCGGACGGAGATCGGATTTTGCTGGCGCTCCGCAAGGGAGCGGCATCGGAGCGGGAGCGTTTGGCGCGTTGTTTTGCGCCAACCGAGGGGCTTTCGGTGCAGGTATTAACGCGGGGCGTGTTTTATCCCTCGGATCAGGTTTGTTTTCAACGTGGCGTCGGCGTGGCGGCATTAAAGTATTCCAAGCTGCTGAGAACCGAGTATATGGATCGAATCCACACCAACCGCGACGTGATTTTTCAAGAAAAAAACATAGAGCTGCTGGCAAGAGGCGCCGTCAGATTGATCTGCGGCGAGGATTGGCAGGCAGAGGAACCAACGGAAAAGGAGTGATCAAATGATTACAGAAGGAATGCAGGCGCCCGAATTTACCCTGTCGGACGCCAACGGCGGAAAGGTTTCGCTTTCGGATTTTCGCGGGCAGCGGGTGGTGTTGTATTTCTATCCCAAGGACAGTACCCCGGGCTGTACCCGTCAGGCTTGCGCCTTTGCGGGGGCGTACGAGGGCTTTCGGCGGTTGGGCGCCGCGGTGATCGGCGTCAGCCGCGACAGCGTTGCCTCTCACGCCCGTTTTGCGGAAAAGAACGGTCTGCCCTTTATTCTGCTTTCCGACCCCGATCGGACAGCCCTTGAGGCATACGGCGTGTGGCAGGAAAAAAAGCAGTACGGTAAGGTTTCCATGGGCGTGGTGCGCACCACCTTTGTGATTGATGAAAACGGGGTGATCCTTCGGGTGATGCCCAAGGTCAAGCCCGATACCAACGCCGAAGAGGTGCTTGCTTATCTGGAAAGCCTTTGAAAAATTGTCCGTTTCTAACAAAACCATAAGAACAAGATATCTAAAAGATATCTAATCAAAATACAAACATAAGATACAAGGAGAAAATCATTATGAGACGTTTTGGTATTTCTATTTATGGGGTATCCCGCAAAATCCGCTCGGGAGAATTCACCCCCGTTCAGGCATTTCACCGCATTTGCGACATGGGCGCCGAGGTGGTGGAGCTGGTTCCCTTCGGCTTCGATCTGGTAAAGACCCCCGAATTGCGGAAGGACTTCAAGCAGGCAAGTCGGGAGAGATCGGTTCCCATTGGCAACTACTCGTTGAACGCCAATTTCCTTTTGCTCACACCCGAGCGCTATGCCGAGGAAATGAAGCGCGTGAAGTCCCATATGGATATGGTATCGGATATGGAGATCGCCACCATGCGAGTGGATTCGGCATCCTTCTCCCGCCCGATGTCGGAAAACACCATGGAGAAATTTCAGGAGGAAATTCCCGTGATTCTTGGCGCCTATGAGGAGCTTTGCGACTACGCCAAGCCTCTGGGTATCACGGTTCTTTTGGAGAATCACGGCTTCCACGCCAACGGCTCCGAGCGTGTACGTCAGATTCTCACGGGCGTGAAGCGGGAGAATTTTGCTCACCAGCTGGACGTTGGCAACTACACCTGTGTGGACGATATCCCCGAGATCGCCGTGAAAAAGCTGATCCCCTTCGCCAAAACCATCCACATGAAGGATTTCTACATTCGTCCCTCCCACAGAGATCCCGGTGGCGCCGAGGAATTCAACTGTGAGAACTCCTGGTTCCGCTCGGTGAACGGCACTTTCCTGCGGGGCTCGATCTTAGGGCAAGGTGACATCGACATCTGGAACGTGATGAAGACCATCAAGGAGTCCGCCTTCGATGGGGACTTTTATCTGGAATACGAGGGCATGGAGGAATGCGAGTACGGAACGGCAGTCTCCTTTGCCAATATGAAGCGGATCTACGGTGAGGTTTGATAAAAAGTGGGACTGCCATGCTTGGTTGCGGGAGACGTGAATCCGCTTCGCGCTGAAGGGGGCAGTCCCTTCCCAAAAAAAGAAAGAGAGAATGATATTATGTCCGAATTTTTAGCATCCCTGCATCCCGTTGCGGTTTGCATGATCGTTTGCGCCGCAAAGATTCTGGAGATCACCATTCAGTCGCTGAAAACCTGTATGATGGTAAAGGGGCAGCGCCTCAAGGCGGCAGGACTTGGTTTTGTGGAATGTACCGTTTGGGGACTTGTGATTTCCACCATCATCGGCACGCTGGGTGACAATCTGTTTCTGTTGCTTTTCTATTGCGTTGGCTATGCCACGGGTTTGTTTTTGGGCTCCACCATTGAGGGAAAAATCGCGCTGGGAACCTCCAATCTGCAATTGGTGGCAAATGCCGAGAACACCAAGCGGGTGGTCTCCTATCTGCGCGTGCGGGGAAGGGGCTACACCGTTTTCAAGGGTCACGGCTCCAAGGATAAAATGAACATGATCTTTATCGTTTTGCCCAGAAGAGAGGTTAAGCGTCTTCTGCGGGAGGTGCGCGCGCTTTGCGATAACAAGGTGTTTGTGGTGGCAACCGAGGTGAGCCGTCACGCGGGCGGCTACGGCATGGTGAAATAAGCGGGGGACGGTAGCGGTGTTTGGTTTGCTTTTAGCGCTTGTTTACGTCTGCTTTATCAGCTTGGGTTTGCCCGATTCGCTGTTGGGGTCGGCTTGGCCTGTGTTGCACGTGGAGCTGGGGGTTCCGCTTTCCTATGCCGGCGTCATTTCTGCCGTGATTTCGGCGGGAACCATCGTTTCCAGCTTTTTCAGCGAATGGTTAACCAAAAAGCTTGGCGCGGGCTTGCTCACCGCGGTCAGCGTTGCCGCCACGGCGGTGGCTTTGTTTGGCTTTTCGGTGAGCCGCAGCTTTGCTATGCTTTTGCTCTGGTCGGTTCCCTACGGGCTGGGCGCCGGGGCGGTGGACGCCACCCTGAACAATTACGTGGCGCTACATTTCAAGGCGCAGCACATGAGTTGGCTTCATTGCTCCTGGGGGGTAGGCGCATCTATCAGTCCCTATATCATGACCTACGCATTGGCTCGCTTGAACAGCTGGAGCCGAGGATACCTGATCGTTTCCTGCATTCAGATCTGCCTTTCGGTGGTGATTTTTTGCAGTCTTCGTGTTTGGAAGCAGGAGGGATTGGAGCCCAAAAACAGAAATGACGGTCGGGTGGTTGGCTTGCGCGAAATTTTCGGGATTCGCGGGGCATTTGCGTGTATGCTCATGTTTTTCTTTTATTGCGCGCTGGAGGTGTCCGCATCTCTTTGGGTGAGTAGCTATCTCACACAGTATCGGAGCTTCACGCCCGAGGCGGCGGCGGGGTTTGCCGGGCTCTTTTATCTTGGGGTCACTCTCGGGCGGGCGATCAATGGTTTTCTTGCCATGCGCCTCTCCGACCGTTTTCTCATCCGCATGGGACTGGGAATCGTGACGGTAGGGCTGCTTTTGGTGCTTGTGCCACAGCCAACGGTGCTGTGCTTGGCGGGCTTTTTGCTGGTTGGCTTGGGATGCGCACCCGTTTATCCCTGCATCATCCACATGACTCCCTCCGTGTTCGGTGCCGAGCGCTCGCAGGCGATCATTGGCGTGATGATGGCGTTTGCCTACACGGGCTGGTGCGTGATGCCGCCGCTGATCGGTTTTTTAACCCAATGGACGGATATCGCCCTTCTGCCCCTCTATCTGCTGAGCCTTTTGCTGATGACGGCTTGGCTCCATGAACGGGTACTGCGTAGAACCAAGAAAGGAGACACGGTATGAAAATTTACGAGCTTTCCCAGGAGGTGTTTTCCTGCGTGGTGTTTCCGGGAGATCCCGCTCCCAAGCGGGAAATTTTAGCCACGCTGTCGGCGGGGGATGCTTGCAATCTGACCGCCTTCTCCATGTGCGCCCATAACGGAACGCACGTGGACGCGCCCTACCATTTTTTGAATGACGGTGTGACGGTAGAGCAATTGCCGCTCGCCCAAACCGTTGGCTACGCCTATCTTGCCGAGCATGAGGGAATCGTGACGGCGGAGGATGCCAAAGCCATTCTCGGTCGCGCCCAACGGGCGCTTCCCGAGTCGGCAAAGCGGATCCTGCTGAAAGGGCGGGCAACCGTTTCCGCCGATGCCGCGCGGGTGTTCGCGGAGGCGGGGCTTCTGTTGCTGGGGAACGAATCCCAAACGGTGGGCCCCGAGCAGGCGCCCCGCGAGGTGCATCTGATTCTTCTCTCGGCAGGCGTCACCCTATTAGAGGGGATCCGCCCCCGTGAGGCGGGGGAGGGCGTTTATCTGCTGTCTGCGGCGCCCCTGGCTCTTGGCGGCGCCGACGGCGCCCCCTGCCGCGCTTTGCTGATTGATTTGGAGGGCGAGGTATGAGATACTATGCGGTAGCGGACGTTCACAGCTTCTGCGACCAATTGCTCCAAGCCCTCCGCGAGGCGGGCTTTTTTGAAGACCGTGGACCGAAAAAGCTGGTGCTGTGCGGCGATGCTCTCGACCGTGGCGATCAAACGGCGGAAACGGTACGGTTTCTGCTGGAGTTGCAGGAGAAGGATGAGCTGATCTACATTTTGGGAAATCATGAGGATCTGTTGGTCACCGCGCTGCAGGAAATTGCCCGCGGCGACGTGGCGCAGGTGAGTAGCGGCTACCACGTGCGGAACGGTACGTGGGGAACGATTCTGCAGTTGGCGGAAATGTCGAAGGAAGAGGGAATGCGATTCCCTCGGGAGCTGGTGCAGCGTGTGATGCAGTCGGATTACTACACCCGTCTTCTGCCTGCAACGGTGGATTGGTTTGAAACGTCGGGGCATATCTTCCTCCACGGCTGGATGCCCACCTTTGTGGATGTCCGTGACGGTAACCAATCCTACACCGCCGATCCCGATTGGCGGAATGCCGAGCTTGCCCGCTGGCGGAACGCCCGTTGGCTCAACGGCATGGAGCTTGCCTGCTGTCACGGCATCTTGGAGCAGGGAAAAACAGTGATCTGCGGACATTTCCACGCCAGACTCGGTCATATCAATTTGGGGCGTCTCTCGGGAACGGTGGACACTCCCTTTGCCGCCGAGGGTATCCTCAACATCGACGGCGCCGTTGCCTTGGGGGGGAGGATCAACTGTGTGGTGGTGGACGCTTGATTTTTTGCTTTGATCGGTGTTTTTTGGGATGTAAGTAGATTTTCCTCTTGACAAAATGTATTTTGTTTGATATAATGAAATTACCAACAAAAAAGGAGGGCTTTTTTATGAAAAACATCAAGAGACTTTTCGCGGTAACCATTATTCTTGCTACTCTGCTTTCGCTGGCGTCTTGTCGGTGGATAGGAGGCCCCGAGGATGCTTTGAAAGCCGTGGAGGAGAGAATGGAGTCGCTGGATTCCTATGAAGCCGATATGGAGGGGTTGTTGGTTTATTATGTTCGCGGCTGCCGCGTGGAAACCACCCTCACGGGAAAGACCATTGAGGCGGAGACGCAAAGCGAGCAACCGTATTTTTATCAGCTGACGGAAACCAAAACAAAGTGCAAGGAGCTTTCCGTCAATGAAAGCACCTCCCAAATGGAGGCGTACTATCAAGGCAACTATTTTATCTCCAGCCGTGAGGGGGACGGTCGCGTGCAAAAGCTCTATTCCGCCGCAACCGTTGATCAGGTAGTGTCGTATTTTGATCTCCGAGGCAACCGTGCGGATTTTTCGCTGATGGTATCCTGCGGTGAAAAAACATATCAGAAAAACGATGACGGCACGAGTACCTTGATCCTCAAGGGCTATGATGAGAAAACGCTCAACAAGCTGTTGGGGATGGATGAAGGCGTGGCGGAGTTACTGAACGCCGATCGTTTGGATCTTGAATTGACCATGGTCATTGACCGCGCCTTCCGCCTGAGCCACCTTACCATGAAGCTTTTGCTCATCCATGAGGATCCCGAAAAGCCTGTGGAGAAGGATAAGATCCCCGAAATGACCATCACCATCACCTTTGGCAAATTCAACGAGGCGACAATTGTGACCGATGGCTTGAACGTGGAGGACTACAAGCAGGTGGACGACGCGCTACAGCCCGTGAGCCTGGTGCAGAATATTAAGTCATATGCAGATTCCGCTGAGGGGCATTTTACAATAAAGAGCGTGCAGAATGTGACGGTTGCGGGACAGATTACCAAATCTGTTGAAACAAATGATGTGGTCTTTGGAATGCGTGATGGCTCGTATTTCTATGACATTGAGGCTGATATTTCCGGAAAAATCATGACAATCTCCTATGCCAACGGCAAGCAGACAACCATCTTTAACAGTGAGAAGACTGAGGCTGACCTAAAGGAAGCTGATGCGAAAAAGGGAATTTTGAATTTAATGCTGTTAACAATTCAGGATGCAAAATACGCGACTGATGTTGTGCAAAAAGAGGGGAATTCCTATCGAATTACCTATAGTGATCTGCCGAAAAGCATGGAAGGGTATTTCGGCGAGGGAGGAATCTTCAGCGGTGGAAAACAAACCGTGACCGTGAATTACTCCGAAACAGGGGCTTTTGAGGGCTATAGTGCTGTCCTTGATATCAATGGTTACGTTCAAACAAAAAATGGCGCGTATCAGACGAATATTCGAATCGAGTACGAAATCACGATTCTCTAACCGCAATATCTATATTTTTCGCGCATTTTTGGTATCGCTTTTGATGCGATGGATTTCCGTTTTGACAAAATGCATTTTGTGTGATATTGAAAACATCAACAAAAAAGGAGGACTTTTTTATGAAAAACATCAAGAGACTTTTCGCGGTAACCATTATGCTTGCCATTCTGCTTTCGTCGGTGTCCTGTCGGATGTTCATTCGCGATGCCGAGGCAGCGCTGGAAGCCGTTGAGGAGGAGATGGACGCCTTGAAATCCTATGAGGCAACCGTGGAAGGATCGTTTGTCTATTATGTCAGCGATAAAAAAGTGGAGTCTACGATCACGGGAAAGAACATTGAGGTTGGCACCAACACCGATCAGTTCTATCTGTATCAGCGTCTGGATACCAAAACAAAGTGTAAGGCGCTTTCCATTGATCAAAGTCTTTCCACTGTAGAGGCGTACTATCAGGGGAATTACTTTATCTCAAACAAGGAGGATGACGGTCATGCGCAAAAGCTTTATTCCCCCGCAACAGTTGATCAGGTTCTGGAGCATTTGAAGCGCAAGGGCGGTGTTGACGATTTCACCCTGTTGACCTCCGGTACCGAAAAGAATTATCAGAAAAACGACGATCGCACGAAAACCCTGACCATCAAGGGCTATGATCAGGAAGCGCTGAAAAAGCTGTTGGGACTGGATGATGCAACTCTGGAGGCTCTGAACGCCGACCGCTTGGATCTGGAAATGACCATGAAAATTGACCGTTCCTTCCGTTTGTCTCAACTCACCATGAATCTCTTGTTGATCAACGAGGATCCCGAAAAGACCTCCGAGGATCAGCAGGCAAAATTCACCATGACCTACACCTTCACAAAATACGACGAGGCGGAAATGGTGACCGAAGGCTTGAACGTGGAGGATTACAAGCAAGTGGATAACGTGTTCCAGCCTGAGCGATTGAAAAAGACGGTTGAGGATTATCTGGCTGCCGCAGAGGGGCGCTTCACCTGGAAGAGCGAGCAGGAAGTGACGGTTATGGGAAAGACCTCCAACAATCGGGAAACCGATGAGGTCACCTTCGGAATCCGCGATGGCGGGTATTTCTACGAGGTTGACGCGTCTACCGCAAGCACTTCCCTGAAGCTGACCTACGCCAACGGCAAGCAAACGGTAATCAATGCGGGCAAGGAAACCGAAAAGGATCAAACCGAGGCGCAAGCCAAGAGCTTTATCAACAACCTCATCAAGGGAGCCTTGTCGGATAGCAAGTACGTTACCAACGTGGTGAAGCGGGAGAACGATTCCTACGCAATCTACTATAATGAGCTGCCAACCTCCCTGTACGATGCTGTGTACGCTTCTGTGGGGGGACGTTGCAAAACCGCGAAGCAGACCGTGACGGTGGTTTATTCCGAGACGGGATCGCTTGTGAGCATAAAAAGCGTGATTGAAACCACGGGATCGATCACATCCGGAAACAGCATCTTCCAGATGACGGTCAATATGGAGTATGAGGTTACGATTCACTAACAGAAAGCGCGCCCTGCCGATTTCGGCAGGGCGCGCGGCGCGTTTATGAGAGTTGAACCGTTAGGGCTTCGTTGGGCAACAGATGCACTGCTTGAACGCCGTTGGCTGTGGCAACCGTCACGTCCTGCTCTACGGGGGATTGGAGACGGTAAAGCGTGAGCCTGCCGTTTTTCCAGGTCATGTCTACCCGCACGTTCCCCTTGGCCTTCAAGCCCTCCACAGAGCCGTTTGCGAATGCCTTGGGCAGGGCGGGGAGCAGGCGGAGCTTGCCATCCTCCCATTGCAGTAGCATTTGGAGAATTCCCGCGCAAAAGCCGAAATTGCCGTCGATCTGGAAGGGGGGATAGGCGCTGAACAGATTGGGGTAGAAGCCGGATGCTTTCGTTTTCTCGTCGGCAGGTCGCAGAAACTCCCGCAAAAGCACCTGCAGCGCGCGGTCTCCGTCCTTCAGCTTCGCCCAAAGGCAGCTCTTCCACGTCACGCTCCAGCCGGGACCGGCGTCCCCTCGCAGCTCCAATGAGGCGCGGCAGGCATCTGCCAAGGCGGGAGTGGATTCCGAGGTGATCGCCTCTCCGGGATAGAGCCCATAAAGATGGGAAAGGTGTCGGTGGTGAATGTCCAAGAGCTGTTTTTCACTGTCAAATTCCAAGAGCTGTTCCTTGGAGCCAAGCCGGAAAATCAGCAGGTGGGGGAGCTTTTCACGCAGCTCGCAGATCAGGTCGTCGTTGATCCCCAACAGCTCCGCCGAACGACTAACGTTTCCGAACAGCTCTGCCACAACGGTTTGGGACATGGTTGTGTAGCGCGCGAGCGCGCACCGATCTCCATTGTCCAAATAAAAGGGATTTTCAGGGGACGTGGATGGGGTTAGCAGGTAATGCTCACCATCCCACCGCAGGAGGGAGAGATAGAATTTCGCGGCGTCCCGCATGAGCGGGTAGGCGGTGTCGCGGAGAAAATCTAAGTCAAGGGTGTATTCGTAATACTCCCACAGGTGTCGGCAGAGCCAGCCTGCGGAGAGGTTCCAAAAGGCATACTGCAGGCACCCCTTCCGACCAGCGCCAACGGGAGAGGCAAGTCCCCAAAGATCCACGTTGTGGTGGGCGCAGTAGCCCTCCGCGCCGTAATAATCCCGTGCCGCCGCGGCGCCCGTTTTGCTGATCTTTCGAATCAGCTCCGCCAAGGGGAGCTGCAGCTCGGCAAGATCGCAAGCAAGCACGTGCCAGTAATTCATTTGGGTGTTGATGTTCACCGTGTAGTTGGAGGACCAAGCCGGGAAGACCTCCTCGTTCCAGATCCCCTGCAGGGTGGTTGCCTCACTTCCCGGGCGGGAGGAGGCGATGGCGAGATAGCGCCCGTAGTTGAACAACAGCTCCACCAAGCCCATATCCTCGGTTTCGGAGATGCCCTGCAGGCGCTCGTTGGTGGGGCGGGAGACGTTGGGCTGTCCCAGATCCAGCTTCACACGGCTGTAAAGTGCCTGATGGTCGGCAATATGACGTTTCAAAAGACTGCTGTAGTCCTTTTCCGACAGTGTTATCGCCGCCTGCTCGCAGGGGCGGTAGTAGGGCTTGCTTGGAGCCTGATCAAAGCCCGCGTAGCTTGTTTCTATGCAGAGGGTCACAAGAAGCTCGGTGGCTTCCTCCACACGCACAGCGCTCTCCTCCGTGACCGTGCGCCCGTTGGATCGAACGTTTGCCACAGCAACAAAGCGAATGCCCTCACCGTCATAAACGGTTGGCACAGAGCCCTTGGCGTACACGGGAGAGATATCCGAGGGCGCCTGACCGCTGAGATAGAGACGGCTTTGATGGGCGGTTACCGCACTTTGCAGAGGGCTGCTTGCGGTGAGTCGGCAGGAAAAGGGGCGGTCGGCAGTAACGCGGAGAACCACGCCGCCATCGGGGTGTGAAACGAAGCAAACACGGGAAAAACGGACACCGTTTTGCAAATAGCTGACCTCTGCAGTGGCTGTTTCCAGATTCAATAGGCGGCTGTAATCGGTTGCGGCTCCCGCCGGAAGCTCCAAACAGAGCGACCCCAACGGCAGGTAGGATTGCCCAAAATCGGCAGTGAAATCGCGTTCCAGAAGCGAGGTTGCCTCGCTGAGTCTTCCCTCTGCCACCAGTTGGCGAGCGGCTTCGTATGCGGCTTTTGCGTTGGGGCGTATGATGCGGCGGGGCTTGCCCGACCAAAGGGTGTCGTGGTTCAATGAGATCCGCTCGCGCTCAATGCCTCCGTAAACCATTGCACCAAGTCTACCGTTTCCAAGGGGAAGTGCCTCAGAAAAGCAGTTGGCAGGGGTTTTGTAGTGCAGTAGATTTTCCATGTGAGATTCCTTTCCGGTTGATCAACCAAAAAGACCGTCCTTGCAACAAAGACGGTCTTTTTGTCGTACCATATCTATCTTCCTGTGAAAAAATCAGATACAGTTCTTAATTATGCCTGCTCGTTCTTTCTCTTTTCAAAGCAAGCACTGCAGTAAACAGGTCTGTCGTTGGAAGGCTGGAAGGTGATTTTTGCCTCACCGCCGCAATCCGCGCAAACAGCCGTAAAGTACTCGCGAGGAGCCCTGCCCGCATTCTTCTTTGCATCGCGGCAAGCCTTGCAAGCCTTGGGCTTGTTCTGGAAGCCCTTCTCGGCATAGAATCTCTGCTCGCCGGCGGTAAAGACGAATTCGTTGCCGCAATCCTTGCAGACCAAAGTCTCGTCTACGTACTCCTGTTCTTCAACTGCGCTGATGTTTTCATCCTGGAACATTGTTTTAACCCTCTCTTGTCAGAAAATATGTTTTTTGCTCGCGGTCGGATTTCAACCGACATCTGCTCTCACAGAAGCCGCTCTTGTTGAGCTACTTGAGCATACGTCCGCACTCAGGCGCGCGGAGGAAGATTTTTGCGAAGCTTTTGACGGGCGCGGAAAATCGCGTTTTCCACCGATTTTTTGGAGATTTTCAGATGCTCTGCGATCTCGGCTACGGTTTGTCCCTCGATGAACAGCTCCCACACGCGGCACTCTCCCTCGGAGAGGGCTTCCTTCATGTGGCGGCGCAGGGCAAGGTACTGCTCCTGCTCCAGCACGCGATGGGCGGGATGGGTGCTTTCGTCGGCTCCAAGCGCGGTCAGCTCCTTGCTGTCCAGGGAAAGGAGCGGCGGAATCCGTTTCCATTTTCTCTGACAGTCGATCAATCGGTTTCCCACGCAGATCTTGGCAAAGAGTCCGAAGGTGACCTCGGCTTGTTCGGGATCGAATCGGCAAATGGCGTTCCAAAAGGCATAGAGCGCCTCGGAATGAAGCTCCTCCTCCGAGGGAGCGCCAACGGCATACTGCCTGCAAAGGCTTTCGATCAGAGGAGCGTATTGGCGGAAGAGCGCGTCCTGCGCTGCTTCGTTGCCAGATTGAGCGGCGCGAAGCAGCTCCTGAGTGTTGTCCTCCCGATCAATGCTCATGGGTAACCGAACCTCCGTAAACGCGTGGCTTTTCGAGGGAGACAGAAAAAACCGACGTTGCTTGGATTTGCCGTTTTTCCGTGGAGCAAATCCTAACAAATGCCGGCGAGAAAACAACCCTACAAAGCTTCTTACCATAATTATACCACATTTTTGAACAATGTCAATGGGGTTTTACAAACAATTTTTCTGCCACTTTTCACAATTTTTCAAAGAACTTAACTTTTTTTACAAAATTCAATTGTAAAAAATGTTGGATTTTTACAAAGAAAAAGTCTTTGATTATGCGTTTTTACCATACAAATTGAAAAAAGATTGTGAACTTTTTTGCGTTGTATTTTTACAAATCGGGAAATAAAATGTGAAGAGAGGGAGAAAACGCGGAAAACGGTACGGATTGGTAGTGAACGCTCCTCGCAAATTTGTCGGAAAACAGGGGATTTTCGCAACCGTATTGTGCAAAAAAAGTAGATTTGAGACGATTTTCCATTGATGAATTCAGTAAAAAGGTTGACATTTTCGTTTTTTTGTGATATTATATAATAGGTTTTTTGGGGGCATCACGTATGAAAGCTCCTTTCTATGAAAAAAATGACTGTGAGAGGGCGCTTCGCGCGCCCGATTTTCAAGGAAGTTTGAAAAAACGGGGATCGGTTCTCCGTTGGATAGGTGAGAATATGGATATTTTGACAACCGAAGAAACAAATACGATCAGCGGCGTCTCGGAGCCGACTGTTGACACCGAGAGCGCGCCGGATTTCAACGGTGAATACGACTACACGAAGGAGTTCCCGGACGAGGCGTATGAGGCGTATATTGAGGCGTTTGAGCCAAACAAGCGTCGGCGGCTGTTCTACCTCTTCGTGAAGCGCTTCTTCGACGTGGTGATATCGGCGGTGATGTTGCTGGTGCTGTCGCCTGTTTTCCTGCTCTTCGCGATCGCCATCAAGTGCGATTCCCGCGGACCCGTCATTTTCAAGCAAAAGCGGGTGGGCAAAAACGGAAAGGTTTTTCACTGCTATAAATTCCGATCAATGCGTGAGGATGCCCCCAAGGAGTGCGCAACCTCCCAATTGAAAAATCCCGAGCAGTATCAAACCCGTGTGGGAAGATTTTTGCGAAAGCTTTCGCTGGACGAGCTTCCCCAGCTTTGGTGCGTTCTGATCGGAACCATGTCCTTCATCGGTTACCGTCCTCTGATTCTCAAGGAGGAGAATTGCAACGAGATGCGCCGCCGACTGGGCGTGTTTGCTCTCCGCCCCGGAATCTCCGGCTACGCGCAGGTGAAGGGAAGGGACGACGTTTACTACAAAAACAAGGCGCTTCTGGATGCCTACTACGTGAAGCACGCGAGTCTGTGGTTCGATTTGAAGCTGATCGCGCAGACCGTGATCGTGATCGTAAAGCGAGACGGCAACCATCTGGGGCAAAAAAAGGACGGAAAAAAGAAAAAGTGAAAGGTTGCAAAAGGCAGAATTCTGCCTTTTGCGTGTTTTGAGAAATGGTAGATGTGTTTATTGTTGGCAGCAAGGGGATTCCCGCGAGATACGGCGGATTTGAAACCTTTGTTGAAAATCTCACAGCGCGGCGGCAATCGGAGCAGATCCGATACCACGTGTCGTGTATGAGCAACGATGAAGGGCATTTTGAGCATAACGGCGCCGATTGCTTCAATGTGAAGGTGCCTCTGCCCGGGGCTCCCGGTCGGATTTTGCACGTCTCCCGCGTGCTGTCGCAGGTGGAGCGGTGGCGCCGCGAAAATCGGAGCGGCGAGGCAATCGTTTATATTCTCGGTTGTCGGATCGGTCCTCTTTTGAAGCCGCACGCCAAAAAGCTGCGTCGGTTGGGCGTGAAGATTCTTTGTAATCCGGACGGCTTGGAATGGAAGCGGGATAAATGGAGCGCTCCCGCCAAGAAATTTCTGCGCTATTGCGAGAGCTGCTTGGTTCGCAACTCGGATCTGGCAGTCTGCGATTCCAAAAATATCGAGAGCTACATCAAGGAGACCTATGGCGGAGAGACCACGTATATTGCCTACGGTGCCGACGTCGCCCCCTCTGCCTGCAGCGAGGAGAAGCTGCAGGAGTGGTACGGGAGGTTTGGCTTGCGGAAGGACGGATACTATCTGATCGTTGGTCGGTTCGTGCCCGAGAACAATTATGAAACGATGATCCGCGAGTTTATGGCAAGCAAGACCGAGCGGCAGCTTGTGATTGTTACCAACGTGGAGAAAAATAAATTTTACGAGGCGCTGAGAGAGCGGACGGGCTTTGAGTCGGATCCCCGCATCAAGTTTGTGGGAACGGTTTACGATGCCGAGCTGATCAAGCGGATCCGCGAGGAGGCGAGAGGCTATCTTCACGGTCATGAGGTGGGAGGCACCAACCCCAGCCTTCTGGAAGCGCTGGCAAGCACCTCGGTCAATCTCCTTCTGGGAGTTGGCTTCAACCGCGAGGTTGGTGAGGACGGAGCGATCTACTGGAGCAAGGACGAGGGAAGTCTTGCGGAGCTGATCGCGCGAGCCGATGCCATGACCGCCGAGGAGCGGCAGGCATACGCCGAGCGCGCCGTTGCCAGAGTTCAAACGGCATTTGGCTGGAGCTTTATCTGCAACGAATATGAGAGACTGTTTCTCGGAAAAGTTGCGGAGAAAAAAGAAAAAGAGGATGCTTTTGTATGAAAATTTTGATGCAGATCCGTGCAAATGCCTTTACCTGCTCGGGTGGGGATACGATCCAAATGCAGAAAACGAAGGATGCGTTGGAGGCAATGGGCTATGAGGTTGACCTTTCCTTAGAGCTTCGTCCCGATTTGTCGGCATATGATGTGGTGCATCTGTTCAACATCACTCGCGTGCAGGAGACCTATATTCAAATCAAGAACGCTGTGGAGCAGGGAAAGCCTGTGGTGCTTTCCACCATCTACTGGCCCTTCCACGAATTTGAAAAGCAGGCAAACATCGGTATCAGAAGATTTCTTGGCAAAGTGCTGTCGGCTGACCGTATGGCAAGCCTGAAGGCGCTGGCGAAGTTTCTTTTGTTGGGGGAGCGAGATGAGGGAACCAGATATTTAATCACGCACTCCTACTCCAAAATGCAGCGCTACATTCTGGAAAACGCTCGCGTTTTTCTTCCCAATGCCTATGAGGAAATGAATCAGATCGAAAAGCATCTGCATTTTTCGGCGCCCAAGGAGAGTGTGGTGGTGGTTCCCAATGCCATCAACGTTTCCGCGGCGAAAAAGGCGCTGGATGCCGAGGGAGGCTATGAGGAATACAAGGATTGGCTGATTTGTGTCGGTCGAATTGACACCCGCAAGAATCAGCTGAGACTTTTGGAGGCGATTGAGGGAAGCGACTATAAGCTCCTGCTGGTGGGCAAATGCTCCCCCGGGCAAAAGAAGTACTTCAACGCCGTGATGAAAAAGATTGAAAACAATCCCAACGTGAAATACATTGAGCAGATCCCCAATGAAGAGCTGTATCAGCTCTACCGCGCTTGTCGGGTGAGTGTGCTTCCCAGCTGGTTTGAAACCCCCGGGCTTGTGAGCTTGGAGGCGGCGGCAATGGGCTGCAACATTGTGGTTACCGACAAAGGAACCACCAAGGACTATTTCGGTGAGTATGCCTTCTACTGCGACGTCATGGATCCAAAATCGATCCGTGAGCAGATCGACCTCGCCTACAATGCACCCTTCCAAGAGGCGTTCCGAGAGAAGATCATGAAGGACTATACTTGGGAGCAGGCGGCTGTTGCAACACTGGAAGGGTATCAAAAGGTGCTGAACGAAGCATGAGCGTATTAGGAGTAAAAAACACAAAATTATGGGACGCGGTGTGTCCCATGCTGGTGTTAGCATTGTGTTTGATTTATACATTGCGGACAAGTATGCTCTTTTTGGCTTGTGCTTTTGTGATTTTCTTTTTTCAAGCACAAAGAAACTTCTCGGTGATCTCCATTAGGAAGCCGTATATTTGGCTGCTTGCCTTTTATGCGTATGCTATGTTTGTCACCCTGCTGGCAGATGATTTGCGAGAGGGGTGGACCAAGGAGATCATTAAAATTATCTGGACTTTTCTGATCATTGAGTGCTTGCCCAAAAAGGCGCTGACCTATGATTTCTTCATAAAGTTATTCAAGGTGTTCATGGTTGTTTGCTTTCTTTTGGGCATTGTTGAATATTTTGTGGACTATTCCATATGGGATTTTTTGGGTATGGAGGTTCAGCAGTTTGCCTATTTAGAGGGGCGTATCAGTGTGATTTTTTATAATCCGCTGGTATATTCTCATTTTATCCTTGTTGGGCTTTGGTGTGAAATGGCATTTTCATACAAAAGCAAGGCTCTTCATTGGGGCTATCTTGGCTTGGGTTTTTTAAATTTGGTGTTTACCGAGGCAAGAAGCTCATGGGCGATTTTTCTCATTTGCGTTTTGATTTACTTGGCAATCAATGTTCGAGTAAAAATCACCGAGAAAAAAGTAATTTTTTTCTTGTTCTATGCGATGGCACTGATTGCTTTGATCATTGTTTTTCGCGAGCAACTCGGAGAGCTTTTTGCCAAAATATTTGAACGTTTGGGAGAAACATCATCCAAGGACAACTCCTTTATTCAACGTTGGGGAACCGTTCGGAATGCGGTTCGCTATTTCATTGAAAATCCCGCATACGGGGTGTTTGGCAGGGGCTTTGGATATTCCACCATATTCATGATGGAAAATCAGGTGCTGGGAGAATTTCTGTCCCCCGATAACCAATATGTTACGTATTCGTTGAATTATGGGCTTATTGGAACGGTTTTGTTTTTTGTCTCCTTTCTTCCCGACGTGCTTCGGGCGCTCAAGCGAAAGGACAGATTTTCGCAATTTCTTGTGTATAATTGCGTAACGCTCCTCCTTTTCTTCCTGTTCTATGATGCTATGGGGTGGATCTCCGCAAGATATTTATTCTGCTTGATCTTCCATTTGGCAATTTTCAGCAAAAAAATGGGAAGGGAAACACAAGAGGCTTCTAATTGAGAAGATCTTACGTCGATAAGGAATAGAATGTAAAATGAAGATCAGTATCATCACCCTGCACTGTCCCGCCAATTGCGGGTCGGTATTGCAAGGCTACGCGTTGTGCAAATTTTTGAGAGATCGATACGGAAGCGGTGTTTCGCTCATCGACTACGTACCGTCCTATATGGAAACCGAAGGGCGTGGTCTTCGAACTTTGCTTCGAAAAACGCTGTTCTTTCGGGCATATCGTAAGAGAACCAAAAATTTTGCGAGATTTATTCAAAAGAACTGCGTGTTATCGGAGAAAAAATACACCGATTATCGCATGCTGGAGATGGATCCTCCCGTTTCCGATCTTTATATCACAGGATCTGATCAGCTTTGGAATCCTTGCTTTGAATGTGGGCGCGATCCGGCATATTATCTGAAATTTGTGAGTGACGTACCAAAGCTGGCGTATGCCACCAGTATGGGGACAGATCGCTATACCAAAGAGCAGCTGGAGGAGATTGCAGAGAAAATCCGAGACTATTCCGCGGTGTCTCTGCGGGAAAAATGCTCCTGCGAGCAGCTGGCATCGGTTGGCGTTGAGAAGGTTGAATGGGTTTGCGATCCCACCTTTTTGCTGTCGTCCGATGTGTACGATTCCATTGCAACGGACTACAAGCATTTGGGCAAGTACGTGGCGGTCTATCTGGTGGAAAAAAGTGATCTGTTGGATCGCACACTGGATCGGTTTCGCGCCATGGGATATAAGATTGTTGGTGTGGGTGGTTATCTGAAGAAATACAAGTGTGACGTACATTTCAAGGATGCGGGGCCTGCCGAATTTTTGGGCCTGATCCGTGATGCCTCCTTTGTGGTGGCAACCTCCTTCCACGCGTCGGTCTTTTCTCAGATCTTCCACAAGGAATTTGCCATTATCCCACCCAAAATGAATCCGGCTCGTATTGAACAACTGTTGGGATACACGGGTCTGCAGAGCCGTATCATCACCGATCCCGATCAGCTTGGCAATTTGGATACACCCATTGATTACGCAATCGTACAGAGCAGATTAGACGCCCTGATCGAGCATTCGAAAAAATGGTTGATCGAGGCGGTGGAAAAGGAGAGAAGCTGATATGCCTCCCATTCTTTGGAGTAAATTTGAGGACTGCACGGGGTGCGGTGCCTGCGCGCAGATCTGCGGACGGGGTGCCGTTCGTATGGACACCAATGAGTACGGATTTTCGTTTCCGTATATTGATGCCTCGGCTTGTGTGGAGTGCGGACGGTGCGTTGCCGTTTGTCCCATGAAAAAGTCTAAGGCTCCTGAAGAAAATACAGCGGGGTGCTACGCCCTGCGCCACCGTTCTCAGGCTGTTTTGGAGCAGAGTGCCTCGGGAGGTGCTTTCACGGCGATTTTGGAAGCTGTGAAGCCCGATGCCGTTTTTGGTGCTGCTTATGATTCCAACCTGAAGGTACGGCATATCTGCGCCCACACGGAGGAGGAGATCGCCTCCCTGAGGGGCTCTAAATACGTGCAAAGTGACACGGGAACCACCTTCTCGCAGGTAAAGAAGCTGTTGGGGGAGGGCAAGACCGTTGTTTACACGGGAACGCCCTGCCAGATCGCGGGTCTGAAAGCCTTTTTGGGGCAGGACAACGACCGTTTGATCACCTGCGACCTCCTTTGCGAAGGCGTTCAAGGGCAGCACTTTTTCGACCGTTATTTAGAACAATTGAAAACGAAATACGGTGAGATCGCGTCGGTCTCCTTCCGTGACAAAACAAGAAACGGATGGGAACGCTCCAATTTCACCGTCACCTTCCAAAGCGGAAGAGTCTATACACAAATCTGTCAAACGAAGGACTCCGCCTATATGAACAGTATGCTGTTTCAGGGCGGGAATCGGGATTCCTGTTATACCTGTCCCTTTGCGGCGCTTCCGAGACAAGGTGATTTCACGATTGGAGATTTGTGGGGCTGGCGGGAAATGGTTCCCGAATGGAACGATAACAAGGGAATTTCTCTGTTGATGTGCAACACTGCCAAGGCAAAGGCGTATGCCGGTCGATTGGCGGAGGTGAGTGAGATGCGCGAGGTGACCGTGGAGCAGGCGAGCAGGCAAAACCCGAATATTTGCCGTCCCACAACAGTCCCTCCATGCCGTGAGGCGTATATGAAGGATGTGAAGGAGCTTTCCTTCGCGGAGCTGGAGAAAAAGTGGCTCAAGCCACGCTCCCATGCCAGAAAGCTGGTGTCGAAGCTGTTGTTCCAATGGAGAAGCCGCAGATAGTCCAAAAGAAAATAAGGATTGATTAAAAATGAAAACTGTATGTGTCATTTTGAACTATCATGACGCGGAACGAGTCAAGGACCTGGCGTTGAGGCTGCATGGCTACAGCGCCTTGGACGCGATTGTGGTGGTTGACAACGCTTCCACAGATGACAGCTATGAGGTGTTTCAGGGGATTGCCGACGAAAGGATTCACGTTTGCCGCACCGATCGAAACGGTGGCTATGGATACGGAAATAACTTTGGCGTGCGCTATGCCGCTGAGCGTCTTGGCGCTGAGCTGGCGCTCATCGTGAATCCGGACGTGGCATTTGAGGAAGCTCTGGTGGAACGATTGAAATCGGAATTTTCCGAACAAGCTCGCTTGGGCGTTGCCTCCGCCATCCAAAGAGACATCCATGGCAATGAGGTTGCGAGAAGCGCGTGGCGAATTCCTCGGAAATGGAGATATATTTTTTCAACGGAATTTTTGCTGCGGCATTGGGGGGAGAATTTCTATTATTCCCTTGATGAGCTACATCGCGAAAAAACGGTGGATGTTGACTGCGTTGCGGGTTCACTTCTTATGGTTTCGGTGGAAGCCTTCACCGCTTGCGGTGGCTATGACGAGGAGATCTTTCTCTATTGCGAGGAAACCGTGCTCGGCTGTAAAATGAAGAAAATGGACTATCGCACGGTGATCTGCTCCGACGTTTCCTACGATCACCTTCACGGTGTTTCCATTCAAAAGGTCTTTTCTGCGGCAGTGCAGAGGAAAAAGCTGTTACTGAAAAGTCACCGTTTGGTTTTGAAGCGGTATTTGCACGGCAATTTCTTCGAGCGTCTTGTGGATCGCTTGGTTGGCGCGGTTTCCGTGCTGGAGCTTCGGTTACGGGCGCTTTGCGGCGGCAAAAAGTAAATTTTCATAACGTAAAGGATCGGGCATGAAAAAAATTGAATTTCATCAGGTGAAGCGGGGAATCTTCCTTTCGGTGTTCGCGCAGATGATCTCCTTGGCGGTGAGCTTTTTGCTGAACTTGATCGTGCCAAAATTTATCGATGAATACCAGTACTCCTATTGGCAAACCTATATGCTCTATATTGCCTACGTGGGCATTTTGCATTTCGGCTTGTTGGATGGGATCGTGCTTCGGTATTCTCAATACGACTATGAGGAACTGGATCAACCGAGACTGCGGTCGCAATTTCAGTTTTTGTTGACAGTCACCTCCATTGCATCGATACTGGGAATTTTGACCGCTTCGCTCTTTTTTGAGAATGTTTCAAGGATTATTGTGATCCTGATCGCGGTATCGATAGTCACCAAGAATCTGTTTACCTATACCTCGTATAGCTTTCAGATTACCAATCGGATCCATCGGTATGCGTTTCTTGTGATTGCCCAACGGTCATTCTACGGGATCGGGATCGTGCTTTTGCTGATCCTTGGGGTGGAGCATTTCTATTGGTTCTGTATCTTTGATCTGTGCAGCGACCTGTTCGGTGTTTTCCTGGGCTCCTTCTATAACAAGGGTCTATACTTTGGAAAAACAATTCCCTTGAAGGATACCATTGCGGAAACAAGGACGAACATTAAATCGGGGGCAATTCTTTTGGTTGCAAACTGGTCATCGGTCTTTTTGATCGGAAGCGCCAAGATGATTGTGCAATGGCGTTGGGACGAATTGGTGTTCGGTAAGGTGGCGTTTGCGTTCAGCGCCTCCAATCTGTTTCTTTCCTTTGTAACGGCGATCAGCGTGGTGCTGTTCCCAACCCTCAAGCGGCTGGAGCAGGATCGGCTCCCTGTTGTGTACAAAAGCATACGGGATCTGATTTCTCCCGTTTTGTTTTGGATGATGCTGTTCTATTTTCCGGGCTGTTTGATTCTTGAGGCATGGTTGCCCAAGTATTCCGAAAGCTTGATCTATTTGGGAATTCTGCTTCCGATCATCGTTTATACCTCGAAGGTCAGCCTTCTGACAAACAATTATTTAAAGGCGTACCGCAAGGAACGCAGTATGCTTGCCGTGAATCTCCTCACCATTGTGCTTTCCGTTGGAATTTCCTCGGTGTGCGCCTTTTGGCTGGAGGATCTGAGGACTCTGCTGATAGGTGTGGTTGCCGCGATCATGGTGCGCTCGATTCTCTCAGAGGTGATTGTCATGCGAGAGATCGGAATCCGCTTCGTTGCCGACTTTTTCATTGAGGCTGTGGTAACGATCTGCTTTATCGTTTGTGCTTTGCTTCCCAAACCGTGGCTGGGATGCGCTATTTACGGCGGGATCTTGTTGATCTATTCGCTGCGTTACAGAAATAATTTTAGAACTATGTTAGAACGAATCCGAAAAAAGATTCTGAAAGGATGAAAAAATGAAGGGTATTATTTTAGCCGGCGGAGCCGGAACGCGGTTATATCCGCTGACCATGGTAACCTCTAAGCAGCTGCTTCCGATCTACGACAAGCCGATGATCTACTATCCTCTTTCCACGCTGATGCTGGCGGGAATCCGCGATATCATGATCATCTCCACTCCCACGGATCTGCCTAACTTTGAGCGGCTCTTGGGCGACGGCTCCAACTACGGCGTTCGGTTCTCCTACAAGGTGCAGCCCTCTCCCGACGGTCTCGCGCAGGCGTTCCTTCTGGGTGAGGAGTTCATTGGGGACGATGCCTGCGCCATGGTATTGGGCGACAACATCTTCTACGGCAACGGTTTTGGTAAGGCTCTGCGCGCCGCCAAGGAGAACGCGGAGGTCAATGACCGCGCAACCGTTTTCGGTTACTACGTGAACGATCCCGAGCGCTTCGGCGTTGTGGCGTTCGACGAGAATGGCAAGGCGATCTCCATTGAGGAGAAGCCAAAGGAGCCCAAGAGCAATTATGCGGTTACGGGTCTCTACTTCTACCCCGCGGGTGTGAGCGCTATGGCGAAGGAGGTCAAGCCCTCCGCAAGAGGCGAATTGGAAATTACTACCCTGAATGAGATGTATCTGAACCGAGAGGATCTGGACGTTCAGCTTTTGGGTCGCGGCTTTGCCTGGCTGGATACGGGAACCATGGATAGCCTTGCCGAGGCTACCGACTTTGTGAAGATGATCCAGAACCGTCAGGGAATTCAGATCTCGGCTCCCGAGGAAATTGCCTATAAGAACGGCTGGATTACCAAGGAGGAGCTGCTGCACTCCGCCGAGTGCTATGGCAAGTCTCCCTACGGTCTGCACCTGAAAAAGGTGGCTGAGGGACAGATCCACTATTGATCGGAGAAAAAAGCATGAAGGTATTGGTAACGGGCGTAAAAGGTCAGCTGGGCTTTGACGCCGTGAAGGAGCTGGAGCGTCGCGGGCATCAGCCCATTGGCGTGGACGTGGAGGAAATGGACATCACGGACAAGTCCGCCGTGAACCGCGTGATGGAGGAGCTTCGCCCCGACGCGCTGATCCATTGCGCCGCGTGGACGGCGGTGGATCTTGCCGAGGACGAGGAGAACCGCGAGAGAGTGCGCGCTGTGAACGGGCTCGGAACCGCGTATCTGGCGGAGGCTTGCAGTCGTCTTGGCTGCAAGATGATGTATATTTCCACCGACTACGTGTTCAATGGGGAGGGGGAGACCCCTTGGCAGCCCGATTGCAAGGAATACGCCCCGCTGTCGGTCTACGGTCAGACCAAATTGGAGGGCGAGCTTGCGGTAAGCGGTCTTTTGGAAAAGTATTTCATCGTTCGCATCGCTTGGGTGTTTGGTCTGAACGGCAATAATTTCATCAAAACCATGCTGAACGTGGGAAAGAAATACGACACCCTGCGGGTGGTAAACGATCAGATCGGAACCCCCACCTACACCTACGATCTTGCCCGACTTCTGGTGGACATGATCGAAACCGATCGCTACGGGTATTATCACGCCACCAATGAGGGCGGATATATTTCCTGGGCGGAGTTCGCCACCGAGATTTTCCGTCAGGCGGGGATGAGTACCAAGGTCACTCCCGTTACCACGGAAGAGTACGGTGTTTCCAAGGCGGCTCGCCCCAAAAACAGCCGATTGGATAAGAATAAGCTGGTAGCCTGCGGCTTTGCGCCTCTGCCCACGTGGCAGGATGCGCTGTCGCGCTATCTGAAAGAATTGGAGAAGCAAGATGGGACAAATTAAAGTAACCAAATTGGATATTGAGGGTCTGTGTGTGATCGAGCCCGCCGTTCACGGCGACGAGAGAGGCTATTTTATGGAGACCTACAATCAAAAGGATATGGAGGAAGCAGGACTCACCATGAAGTTCGTGCAGGACAATCAGTCCATGTCCAAGAAGGGCGTGCTTCGCGGATTGCATTTCCAAAAGCAGTTTCCTCAGGGAAAGCTTGTGCGCGTGATTCGCGGATCGGTCTTCGACGTTGCGGTGGATCTGCGTCGCGGCTCTCCCACCTTCGGCAAGTGGTATGGCATTGAGCTGACTGCCGAGAACAAGAAGCAATTCTATATTCCCGAGGGCTTTGCCCACGGCTTTGTGGTGCGCTCGGAGATTGCCGAGTTCTGCTATAAGGTCACCGACTTTTATCACCCCGGCGACGAGGGCGGACTCATGTGGAACGATCCCGACGTTGGCGTTGATTGGGGAGATATCTCCAACGTGCTTCTGAGCGAAAAGGATCAGAAGCAGATGTCGTTCAAGCAAATTCAATCCATGATGGAGGAAGGTTTATTATGAAAAAGATCATTGTAACGGGCGGAGCGGGCTTTATCGGAGCCAACTTCGTTTACCATATGCTGAAGAAGTATCCCGACTACCGCATCATCTGCGTGGACGCGTTGACCTATGCGGGCAATCTTTCCACCCTGGATGAGGCGCTGAAAAATCCCAATTTCCGCTTCTGCAAGCTGAACATCTGCGACAGAGCGGGCATTTACGCGCTCTTTGAGGAGGAAAAGCCCGATATCGTTGTGAACTTTGCCGCCGAGAGCCACGTGGATCGTTCCATTGAGAACCCCGAAATTTTCCTGCAAACCAATATTCTCGGCACGCAGGTGATGATGGACGCCTGCCGCAAGTACGGCATTGAGCGCTACC
>SVSC01000014.1 GCA_015064525.1 Oscillospiraceae bacterium | reverse complement strand
CTTCGGATCATACGCCGCCATACCACCGCTTCTCGTTCCGAGATGAGAATGGTAGTCGGTTCCGAAGAACACGTCGGATATAACGCTGTCTCGGGAGACAGCACCGAAAAATCCTCCCATAGGTGGATCCTCCTTGCTATTGGTTAATGATTATACTTAGCGGCAACCGCGGCATCCTTTTCCAGAACCGCCTTGGTGTCCTTTTCCCGCTTTGCCTTCAGGCGCGCGGAAAGCGCGCTGTCGGAAAGCGCCAGCATCTGGCATGCCAGAAGCGCCGCGTTTCCGCCGCCGTTGATGGCAACGGTGGCAACGGGGATCCCCGTGGGCATCTGCACGGTGGCAAGGAGGGCATCCATGCCGTCCAGCTGAGAGGACTTGCAGGGAATTCCGATCACGGGAAGCGTGGTGTTCGCGGCAAGCACACCTGCCAGATGCGCCGCCATTCCCGCCGCCGCGATGATCACGCCAAATCCGTTTTCCTCGGCATTGCGCGCAAAGGCAATCGCCTCATCGGGAGTGCGGTGTGCCGAATAAACGTGAGCTTCAAAGGGAACCTCCATGGACTTCAGCATATCCATAGACTTTTCCAGGATCGGCAGATCGCTGTCACTCCCCATCACGATTCCAACTTTTTTCATAGCTTATCCTCTCCATATCAAGTATCTGAAAATCAATAAGGGCGCACTTAACCCATAGCGAATCAAGTGCGCCCAGACGGTCGGCATAACAGGCTTCCCGCTTCTTCGTGGTGCTCCACGGATTCCGTCGGTCACGGGAAACTCTTTTGATTGCTATCAGTATATCACACAAGCAGTAAAATGTCAAGAGCTTCTGCGCTTCCCTCATTCTTTTTCGTCGAAAAGCGCAAGCCCCAAGGAAAAAAGCTTCTGTATTTTGGCAAATCAGTTTGCTCTCGTTTCGCAATAAAAGCAACGATAGCGTCCACCGTCGCAAAGCTCGAAGATATGGTCGATCTCCTGCTCGGTGGTGGTGATGCAACGGGGATTTTTACACCGAATGATGTTCACCAGCCGACGGGGCAGCTCCACCTGCTTTTTCTCTACAATGGAGTCGCTTCGAATCACGTTGATGGTAGCGTTGGGACTGACAAAGCCGATCATATCGGTGTTGATGCTGATATCCGAATCGATCTTGATGATGTCCTTCTTCCCCATTTTGCGGCTGGGTACGTTCTGCAAAATCGCCACGCGACACTCCAGGCGCTCCAGCTCCAGCATATGGTAGAGCTGCATTGCCTTTCCCGCTGTGATGTGGTCGATTACAATTCCGTTTTTGATGCTGTCGATCTTCATACCGTTACCTCCAAAAGCATCATGATCAGCGCCATACGCATCATCTTTCCGTAGTAGGTCTGACGGAAATAGCAGGCGCGGGGATCCTTATCCACCGCCGTGGAAATTTCGTTCACGCGGGGCAGCGGATGCATCACGATCATATCGGGGCGAGCGAGCTTCATCTTATCGGTGGTGAGAATGTAGGTATCCTTCAAGCGGAGGTAATCCTCCTCGTTGAAGAAGCGCTCTTTCTGCACGCGCGTCATGTAGAGGATGTCCAAATCCCCCATCACGGCGTCCAGCGAGGTGCTCTCCTGATATTCAATTCCCTTTCCGTCCAGATACTCCTCCTTGATAAAGGAGGGTAGCTT
Organism: Oscillospiraceae bacterium; assembly: GCA_015064525.1. Taxonomy (GTDB): domain Bacteria; phylum Bacillota; class Clostridia; order Oscillospirales; family CAG-272; genus UMGS1865. The sequence goes on along the minus strand of SVSC01000014.1, from coordinate 27,331 downwards.
CAGCTCCTCGGGGGAAATCAGCACAAACCTCACGCCGCTGTAGCGGGACATCGCCTCGATCAGCGAATGTACGGTTCTGCCGAATTTCAGATCGCCGCAAAGACCAACGGTCAGGTTTTCAAAGCGCCCCTTCTCATGGTGAATGGTAAGCAGATCTGCCAGCGTTTGAGTGGGATGATAGTGTCCGCCATCGCCCGCGTTGATGATCGGAACGGTGGAATGCATGGATGCCACCAACGGCGCGCCCTCCTTGGGATGGCGCATCACAATGATATCCGAATAGCCCGAAACCACCTCAACGGTATCGGAAATGCTTTCGCCCTTTGCCGCCGAGGAGGAGCCCGCCTCGGAGAAGCCCAGCACCTGACCGCCCAGAGACAACATTGCCGACTCAAAGCTCAATCGGGTTCTGGTGGAGGGCTCGAAAAAGAGGGTCGCTAAAATTTTATGACGGCAGACCTCACGGTAGCGGTCGGGATTTTCCATCATATCGTCGGCGGTGCGGATCAATTCATTGATCTCCTCCACCGACAGATCCAAAATGTTGATAATATTTCTCATAGCGCCCCGATTTTACGCGCCGATCCAGCTTTCGTCGGAGGGATTGTTGCGGAAGGCGATCAGCTTGGCGATATCGGACTTCTCAATGTAGTTCTCCTCCGCGGCGATCTCCGCGATCACGTCGAAGTTGGTGAGGCTCACGTTCTTCACGTTCGCTTCCTCCAAGCGCTTGATGCCCTTCTGCATTCCGTAGGTAAAGATCGAAACGATACCCAGCACCTCGGCACCCGCCTCGCGCAGTACATTCACAACCTCGATCACGCTACCGCCGGTGGAGATCAGATCCTCCACAACAACAACCTTCTGTCCCTTTTCCAGCTTGCCCTCGATCTGATTCTGTCTGCCGTGATCCTTGGCGCCCGAACGAACGTAGCCCATGGGCAGCCCCATCAGGTGCGCGGTGATCGCCGCGTGAGCAATGCCTGCGGTGGAGGTTCCCATCAGCACCTCTGCTTCGGGATACTCCTTTTTAATGGTCTCTGCCAAGCTCATTTCCACGTCGGTACGAACGGCGGGAGCAGTGAGGGTGAGACGGTTATCACAGTAAACGGGACTCTTAATGCCGCTTGCCCAGGTGAAGGGCTCGGAGGGGCGGAAAAATACTGCCTTGATGGACAACAGGTCCTTTGCGATCAGCTTTTGAATATCGGTCATGGTTCTATATCTCCTTTTCAATCCATTGTATTTTCGGTGGTAAAATCAACCAACAAACTCGGCAACGCATCTTCTGTACGCTGCAACGGGGTCTGCTGCCGCGGTGATGGGACGTCCCACCACAATGTAATCCGAGCCGATGCGGTTTGCTTCGGCGGGAGTCATCACGCGCTTCTGATCGCCAACGTCACCGTCGGCAAAGCGCACGCCGGGAGTTACGGTCACGAAATTCTTTCCGCAAGCATCGTGAACCTTGCCTGCCTCCAGAGGAGAGCAAACAACACCGTCCAATCCCGCGTTCTTGGCGGTCTTGGCATAGTGCATCACCACCTGATCAATGGGCTCACGAATGAGCAGATCTCTTTCCATCGTTTCCTGATCGGTGGAGGTGAGCTGCGTGACGGCAATCAGAATGGGCCGGGTGCCATCGGCGCGGGTAAGCCCCTCCAGCGCGCCCTGCATCATGGCGGTGGCGCCTGCGGCGTGGAGGTTGGTCATATCAACGTCCAAGCCCGAAAGCACCTTCATCGCCTTCTTGACCGTGTTGGGAATATCGTGGAGCTTCAGATCCAAAAAGATCTTATGTCCCCTTGCCTTGATCTCTCTGACGATAGCGGGGCCCTCCGCGTAGAACAGCTCCATGCCGATCTTTACAAAAGGCTTCTCCTCCGAAAACAGATCCAAAAAATTCATAACGTCCTGCTTACTTGCAAAGTCGCAGGCAATGATAACGTCCTTTCCCATTAGTGCGCTCCTCCGATTATATCGCTTAAATTTTCAATTCCGTATTTTTTCATCACGGCGGGCAGCTCCTCAATGATCCGCTTACAAGCGAAGGGATCCACAAGGTTTGCCGCGCCAACCTGCACGGCGGTTGCTCCCGCCAGCATCAATTCGATCACGTCCTCGGCGGTGGAAACACCACCCATGCCGATGATCGGGATCCCGACCGCTTCATAGACCTGGTAAACCATCCGCACCGCCACGGGGAAGATGGCAGGCCCCGAGAAGCCGCCCATTTTGTTTGCCACAACGGGCTTTTTGTTTTTTAAGTTGATTCGCATTCCAAGCAAGGTGTTGATCATGCTGATCCCGTCGGCTCCCGCCTCCTCGCAAGCCTTGGCAATGGAAACGATATCGGTAACGTTGGGGCTCAGCTTGATATACACGGGCTTGGTGGTAACCGCCTTTACGGCTTTGGTCACCTCAGCCGCCGCCTCCGGCGTGGTTCCGAAGCTCATGCCACCATTATGCACGTTGGGGCAGCTGACGTTCACCTCTAAAAGCCCCACCTGCTCCTGCGCGTCCAGCTTTTGACAGGTAACCGCGTAGTCCTCCACGGAAAAACCGCTGACGTTGGCGATCACCTTTTTATGGAAATACCGCTTCATTTCGGGCAGCTCGTGCGCAATCACGTGATCCACGCCGGGATTCTGCAAGCCAACCGAGTTGATCATGCCCTCTCTGCACTCGGCAATGCGAGGCGTGGGATTTCCGAAGCGCGCCTCTCTTGTGGTTCCCTTAAAGGAAAAGGTGCCGAGGCAATTGATATCGTAGAATTCAGCGAATTCCTTACCGAAGCCAAAGGTTCCGCTGGCGGGGATCACGGGATTTTCCAATTCCCACCCCGAAAGGATTACTTTTGTTCCCATATGATCTCCTCTCTTTCCAGAACGGGACCGTCCACGCAGATGCGCTTGTTGCCATAGAGGGTTTTGCAGGAGCAGCCCATGCAGGCGCCGAAGCCACAGCCCATCCGCTCCTCAAAGCTGTACTGTCCGCTTGTTTTCGCAATCTTTTCAACCGCGCGGAACATCGGCTCGGGACCGCAGGTGAAGAAATAGCTGTAGTCCAAATCCTTCATCACGTCGGTTACGAAGCCCTTTTCGCCATAGGTACCGTCGGCGGTGGTCACGTAGACCTTTGCGCCCAGCACCTCAAATTCCTCACGGTAGAACACATCCGCCGCCGAATTGAAGCCCAGCACCACGGTGGAGGTGATGCCAACCTCAGCCAGCCTTTTGCAAACGCTGTACATGGGGGGAACGCCAACGCCGCCACCGATCAGAAGCGGCTTTTCTCCCGCCTTGGAAATATCGAAGCCGTTTCCGAGCCCCGAAAGAGTGTCCAACACCTCGCCTGCCGCCATGCGGCTCATCAGCTCGGTTCCCTTCCCTACCACCTTATAGATGATCACCAGTCCGCGATCGTCCCAATCGCAAACCGAGATGGGGCGACGAAGATACTCGGTTCCCACCCTGATGTTGATAAACTGACCCGGACGGGTGAGGGGGGTGGTGTCCCCCTCCAGCCGCATCCAATAAACGTCTCTTGCCAGCGGGCGGTTCTCCGCCACGCGATAAAATACCTGTTTCATGTTATCCCTCACGCGTCAATGGTGGACACACACAGGGTGGTTTCCTCCAGAACGTCCAGAAGAACCTTTACGGTATCCAGTGCGGTGAACACGCTGATATTGGTTTCGATTGCCAGACTTCTGATCTGGTAACCGTCGGAAAGCCCGCCAGCGCTGCCAACATCGCTGGTGTTGATCACGTAGGCAATGTGACCCTGACGCATGGCGTCCTGAATTTCCGGTGAGCCGTCACCGATCTTGCCCAGCACCTTGGTGCGAATGCCGTTTTCCTTGAGGAATTTGGCGGTTCCCTCGGTTGCTTCAATGTTGAAGCCCAGGTTATAGAAGCGCTGAATCAGGGGAAGCGCTTCCTCCTTATCCTTATCGGCAACCGTTACAAACACGGTGCCGTAGTTCTGCAGATGCATTCCCGACGCCTGCAATGCCTTGTAGAGGGCTCGGTTCAGCTTATTATCATAGCCGATCGCCTCGCCCGTGGATTTCATTTCGGGAGAGAGATAAGCATCCAGTCCTCTGATCTTGCTGAAGGAGAATACGGGAACCTTCACGTACCATCTTTTCTTTTCGTCGGGGTAGATATCGAAGATGCCCTGCTCCTTGAGGGTTTTGCCCATAATCACCTCGGTGGCGATATCGGCAAGGCTATAGCCGGTTGCCTTGGAAAGGAACGGTACGGTACGGGAGGAACGGGGATTTACCTCAATGATATAAACCTTTTCGTCCTAGTCCACGATAAACTGGATGTTGAACAGACCGATAATGCCGATGCCCAGACCCAGCTTCTTGGCGTACTGCAGAATGGTTCCCTTCACCTTGGAGGAAATACTGAAGGAGGGGTACACGCTGATCGAGTCGCCCGAATGGATACCCGTCCGCTCAACCAGCTCCATGATACCCGGCACGAAAACGTCCCGACCGTCGCAGATCGCGTCCACCTCAACCTCCTTACCGATGATATACTTATCCACCAGCACGGGCTTGTCCGCGTCGATCTCCACGGCGGTTTTCAGATAGTGGCGGAGCTGCGCCTCGTTGGCAACGATCTGCATGGCTCTTCCGCCCAGCACGAAGGAGGGACGCACCAGCACGGGATACCCGATGGTGGCAGCCGCCTTCACGCCGTCCTCGATATTGGTGACCGCCTGACCCTGCGGCTGGGGAATATCCAGCGAAAGCAAAAGCTTCTCAAACAGGTCGCGGTTCTCGGCGCGGTCGATCGCCTCACAGTCGGTACCGATGATCTTTACGCCACGCTTCATCAGCGGATCCGCCAGATTGATGGCGGTCTGTCCGCCAAGGGACGCGATCACGCCCTCGGGCTTTTCAAACTCGATGATATTCATCACGTCCTCGGGAGTGAGGGGCTCAAAGTAGAGCTTATCCGCCGTGGTATAGTCGGTGGAAACCGTTTCGGGGTTATTGTTGATGATAATGGCCTCGTATCCCGATTTTTTAATGGTGGTAACCGCGTGAACCGTGGAATAGTCGAACTCCACGCCCTGTCCGATACGGATGGGACCCGCACCCAGCACCACGATCTTTTTCCGATCGGTCAGCACCGAGCGGTTCTCGCCGCTGTAGGAGGAATAGAAATACGGAATATAGCCGTTCGTATGGAAGGTGTCTGCCATGCGATAAACGGGAATGATACCGTTTCTGTGGCGGAGATCCCAAACCTCCAATTCGGTCATTCCCCACAGCTTGGCAATATAGCGGTCGCAGAAGCCCATTTTCTTGGCATCGCGCAGAAGCTCCGCGCTGCCGATATTCGCCTTCAGCGAGTTCTCCATGGAAACGATGGATTTGATCGACTCCAGGAACAAGGGTGTAATCTTGGTGATCTCGTAGAGCGACTCAACCGATTCTCCGCGGCGGAGCAGCTCGGAAACAGCGAAGATATTGTCATCCTTGAAAACGGTCAGGTAGCTTCTCAGCTCCTCGTCGGTGTAGGAATCGAACTTGGTGATGTGGAAGTGGTTTGCTCCGATTTCCAAAGATCGAACCGACTTCAGCAGGCTTTCCTCCAGATTGGAACCGATGCCCATCACCTCGCCCGTTGCCTTCATCTGGGTTCCCAGTGTGTTGGAGGCGGCGGAGAATTTATCGAAGGGGAATCTGGGCAGCTTTGCCACAACGTAGTCCAAAACGGGCGCCTTGGCGGCGGTGGTGTTGGAGATGGCGATCTCCTCCAGCGTCATACCAACGGCGATCTTCGCGGTCACCTTTGCAATGGGATAGCCGCTCGCCTTGGACGCCAACGCGGAGGAACGGGAAACACGGGGATTCACCTCGATCAGATAGTATTCGTTGGTGGTGGGATGGAGCGCGAACTGCACGTTACAGCCGCCCTCGATTTTCAGCGCGCGGATCAGATTGATTGCGCTATTATTGAGCATGGTGAGCTTTTCCTCATCCAGAGATTGAATGGGTGCCACCACAATGGAGTCACCGGTATGCACACCCACGGGGTCGATGTTTTCCATCCCGCAAATGGTGATCACGTGATCCTGGGAGTCTCGCATCATTTCAAACTCGATCTCCTTGAAGCCCTTCACGCTCTTCTCGATCAGCACCTGATGCACGGGAGAAAGCTTGAAGGCGTTCAAGCCGATTTCAATCAGCTCTTCCTCGTTATTGGCAAAGCCGCCGCCCGTTCCGCCAAGAGTGAAGGCGGGACGAAGCACCACGGGGTAGCCGATGTGCTGCGCCGCAACCTTTGCCTCGTCCAAGGAATAGGTAATCTCGGAGGGAATGGTAGGCTCTCCCACAGCCTGACAAAGCTCCTTGAACAGCTCTCTGTCCTCTGCCTGCTCAATGCTCCGACTGCCGGTTCCCAGAAGCTCCACCTGACACTCCTTAAGAACACCCTTCTTTTCCAGCTGCATCGCAAGATTCAGTCCGGTTTGTCCACCGATACCGGGAATAATGGCGTTGGGACGCTCATATCGCAGAATTTTGGCGATATACTCCAGCGTCAGAGGCTCCATATATACCTTGTCCGCAATGGTGGTGTCGGTCATGATGGTGGCGGGGTTGGAGTTGCAGAGAACAACCTCGTAGCCCTCCTCCTTCAGCGCCAGACAAGCCTGCGTTCCCGCATAGTCAAATTCTGCCGCCTGACCGATCACGATCGGTCCCGAGCCAATGATCATAATTTTCTTCAGATCTGTTCTTTTTGGCATTGCTTTGCCCTCCCGAATTGCTTTCGCTATATGTTATTTTTTATTTCCGCTTTTGGTAAACGATCCTGCCGTTGCAGACCGTCAGAACGCAGGTGCCAAGCACCCGTCTGCCCTCAAAGGGCGTGGATCTTCCCATGGAAAGGAATTCCGCGGGATCAATTTCATATTCCCGACTCACCTCAAACACGGTGTAGTCATTCTCCCGAACCGAAAGCCCGAAGCGCTTTCGCGGATGGAAGACCATCAATTCCATCAGCCGCTCCAGCGAGAGAACCCCCTTCTCCACCAGCTCGGTGTAGAGCAAGGGAAACGCCGTTTCCAAGCCGACAATCCCAAAGGGACTCTTTTCCAGCCCCTTGGACTTTTCCTCGGCTCCGTGGGGCGCGTGATCGGTGGCGATCATGTCCACGGTTCCGTCCGCGATTCCCTCCAGAAGCGCCAGCCGATCCGCTTCTCCCCGCAAGGGAGGATTCATTTTGAAGCGCCCCTCCTCCCGCAGATCCCGATCGCTGAGGATCAGATAGTGAGGACCCGTTTCACAGGTAACGTCCAGCCCCTCCGCCTTGGCGCGACGGATCAGCTCCACGCTTTCCTTGGTGGAAATATGACACACGTGATAGGCGCATCCGATCTCCCGAACCAGCCTCAGATCCCGCTCGATCTGCAAATACTCGCTTTCGCTGCAAATTCCTCTGTGACCGTGGGCGCGCGCATAGTCTCCGTCGTGAATATATCCGCCGCGCAGCAGCTCGTTCACCTCGCAATGGGCAACGATGGGCTTGCCCAGCGCTCTTGCCCGCCGCATGGCGTCCCGCATCACGTCATCCTTCTGAACGCCTCTGCCATCGTCGGAAAATCCGCAAACCAGAGGAGCCAGCCCCTCCATGTCGGAAAGCTCCAGCCCAGCCTCTCCCTTGGTAATGGAGCCATAAGGCAGAACCTCCACCAACGCATCCCTTCGGATCAGCTCCAATTGCGGCTCCAGCGTTTGGGGAGAATCGGGAACGGGATTGAGGTTGGGCATGGAAAACACCGTTGTGTAGCCGCCTCTTGCCGCCGCCGCAGTGCCGCTTCGCACCGTTTCCTTATAAGAAAATCCCGGTTCGCGAAGATGCACGTGCACATCACAAAAACCGGGAAGAATTACATATTTCGTTTTGGGAACAGACAAAAAGCCCTGTTGGGTGAGACAGTTCACCGCAGAACGAGTTGCAGACTCTCCAATCATAACACTCTGTACCTGACAGCCTTTCATGATTCCTCTCCTTTCTTTTTTTCTGCTTCCGTGTTAAACGTCATAAATATAAACGGCAGTTTCGCCGTCGATCTCCGCCAGCCGAACGGCAACCGCCTCGGCACGGGAGGTGGGCAGATTTTTTCCAACGTAGTCGGGTCTGATCGGCAATTCCCGATGCCCTCTGTCGATTAAAACCACCAGCTGCAGGCTTTCCGGACGACCGAAGCCGAACACGGTTTCAATTGCCGCCCTTGCCGTTCTTCCCGTGAACAGAACGTCGTCCACAATGATCACGTGCTTGCCGTGAAGCGGACACGGGATTTCCGATTGGGAAGCCATTTGCTTTTGCTCGTCGCTCCGATCATCTCGCTTGGCAGTAATATCCAGCACACCGAAGGGAATGTCAACCCCCTCAAATCTCTTGATATTTTCGCACAGCATCCTGGCAAGCGGAACGCCTCTTCGTCGGATTCCGAGAACACACAGCCCATCAACGCCTCCGTTGCGCTCCAGCACCTCATGAGTGATCCGCGCCACGGCGCGATGAACCGCCGCTTCGTCCATAATCCTCGTTTTCGGTATCATCATTTCTTCATCCTTTGCAACAAAAAAAATCCTGCGCTCGGCAAGATTTCCTCCAAAAAAGCCGCAGAAACACCCCTCCGCAACCGCAAAAAACGGCGCAGATCCGAAAAACTGCGAAGCACCTATTGAGCCAATCTTGCCGGCATCTCTGTACCGACTTAAAAATTGCAGATACAGTATACCACAAAACAGTTGGTTTGTCAAGTACTTTTCGACCCTCAAAGACAAAAAAAGAAGCTGTTTTTCTGAAAAAAGCCGTGCAATTTGACGAAACGTCTTTTAAGTATATAAGAAGACAATGATTCGGATGCATCCAATTCAAAATTTAACGTTTATTCATATTTTTTTTAAAAAAAACGTTGCAATTGAAAGGAAAGTTTGCTATAATACGTTTACTTCCGATAAAACCCAAAACTAAAGAAAAGGAGAAAAAAACATGAATCGGAAATTTTCAACCGCTCTGTTGGCTTTTTTGCTGGCAGCTTGTATGCTTTTGAGCAGCTGTAACCTGTTCTCTTCCCAGAACACGGAAACCACCGCTCACAACCACGAGCATGAGCAAACGCCCACAACGCAGGAGCCCACCGTTCCCGGCGTTACAGAGCCCGAAACCGTTCCTCCCACCCAGGAACCGACAAACGAACCCACAGATGAACCCACAAAGGAACCCACAACCGAGCCCACTAAGCCGGATGTGCCTACCACCGAGAAGCCCGACGTGCCCGACGTGCCTACCACCGAGAAGCCCGACGAGCCCGACGTGCCTACCACGGAGAAGCCCGACGTGCCCGACGTGCCCACCACCGAAAAGCCCGACGAGCCCCCCGCTCCCGTTTGCCAGCACACGGAATCCGTGATCAGCGGCGCCAAGGCCTCCACCTGCGAGAAGGAAGGCTACACCGGTGACACGCTGTGCAAGAGCTGCGGCATTCTGCTGAAAAAGGGCGAAGCGATCGCCGTGATCGACCACGCGTGGGATAACGGCACGGTCACCAAAATGCCTACCTGCATTGAGACCGGTGTGAAAACCTTCACCTGCGGCGGCTGCCACGGCACCAGAACCGAGTCGCTGCCCACCGTTCCTCACAGCGATCTCTACCATGACGCGCTGGACGGCACGCACAACCACACCTGCTCCACCTGCACCATGAATGAGAACCAGGCGCACGTTCCCACCGACAGCGGAAAGCGCTTTGAAAAAACCTGTACCGAGGCAGCCTACGTTGAGTACACCTGCCGCGACTGTAAGAGTGCCTATAAGGTGTACAGCACCGCCGAGGAGGATCAGGCAACCGGTCACAGCTTTGGCGACTGGAGCGTTCACACCCCCGCCACCTGCGTTTCTACAGGCTCGAAGATCCATTCCTGCGAATGCGGACACAGCGAAACGTTGGAAACTCCCATGCTGACCACTCACGAGTTTGTTCTCGTTTCCAAGGGAACTCCCTCCTGCGTGGACTCCGCAATCTCTCACTACGATTGCCTCTATTGCGACGCTACCAAGGATGAAACCGTTGAGGCAACCGGCATCCACAGCTACAAAACGCTTGCGGATCAGGGTGACGGCTGGACCCGCAACGAATGCACGGTCTGCCAGCATCTGGTTTCCACCTTCGACGCATCCAAGGTTGTGAAGGCTGAAATCTCCGCCAACACCATTCCCTCGGATACCGCTTTCGAGGTGAACATGGAAAAGGCAAACATCCAGTTCCCTCAGGAAGTTGTTTCTCAGCTGAAGGGCGATGATAATGCCAACGTGGAGATCAACGCCGACGTGGTAACCGAGGAAAGCAAAAAGGATCTCATCACCACAGCTCCCAACCTCACCGAGGAGCAGAAGGAGCGTTTGGAAAACGTTGATATCTATGATTTCGGCGTTACCGTGAACAGCAACAAGCTTTCCAGCTTTGAGGCTGCCGTTACCGTTACCATGCCCTACGTCCTCAAGGACGGCGAGGATCCCGAAGGTATCCTGATCTGGTACGTAAAGGATGACGGAACCGTTGAAGAGGTGAAGGCTGTTTACAACGAGGCAACCCAGGAGGTCGTCTTCTCCGTTGAGCATTTCTCCTTCTATGCCGTTGCATATCAGGAAACCCAGGCAATGCGTTGCCGCAGAGGTGTTCACGATTATCAGAAGACCGACATCACCGTGGAAGCAACCTGCACGCACTTCGGCTACACAGTGTACCTCTGTAGCTGCGGCGCTACCACGCTGGACGATATCGTTGAGAAGAATCAGCATGATTACGGTGATCTGATCGCCGCAAATCTCACCTGCGACCATGGTGACTACATCACCCGCGTATGTAAGAACTGCTTCGACGTTCTGAACGTGCAGTTCGTTCGCGCGCTCGGTCACACGCCCGATCACGTTGCCACCTGCGACACTCCCTCCACCTGCACCACCTGCCATCAGATCATTAAGGGCGCAACCGGTCACAACTGGACCGAGTGGAAGGTAATCAAGGAGCCCACCGACGTATCCTCCGGTCTCCGCCGTCGCTACTGTCTCACCTGCGGAAAGGAAGACGAGGTGAAGATGCCTCCCACGGGCAACATCGAAACCCTGGAATTCGATAGCTTCCAGGAGCTGCTGGAAACCTACACCGTGAAGTTCCTCGGCTTCGGCTCCGGCAAGGTTGAATTCTCCGCCTTCATCAAGGACGCGGTATATGATTGCGAGATCTCCATTTTGGAGAAGGACGGCAAATACACCCTCTACCTCACCGCCAACCGCACGGGAAATGATGGGGAAAAGGAAACCATTCACCTCCTTTACAAGGACGGTCAGATCGTTGCCGTTGAGGCATACGAGGAGGGCGAGGAGCCCGATTGCTTCGTGACCGACATCAACCTGACAGAGGCTCCCGACGTTGACGTCATGCTTGACTACATCACGCAGGCATTCGATCTGATCAACCCCATGGTTGAGGAGTCCCTCGCTATGGCAAGAGAAACTCTGGCGCAAATGCTGGAGGTCTACGGTCCTACCTACGCGCCCATCCTCAACAAGATTCTGGAAAAGGCAGGCGTGGAATACACCGTTGACGATCTCTCCAAGATCCTTGATCTGCTGGAAACTTTCTACGTTTACAGCGCATACAAGCTTGGCATGAACACCAACCTTGAAATGGTTGAAGGAATTGAGATTCCTTCCAGACAGGATCTGATCCTCTTTATCACCACCTTCCTCACCGAAACCGAGGAAAACGGAATCTACACCTATTCCTTCACGCTGGAGCCCGTCTTCGAGGCTCTGAACGAGCTGTTCGCATGGTTTGCCGAGAACGCCGATAAGCCGTTCTCCGATCTGATCTTCGACGCCATCGACGAGGAGCTCGCCGCTAAGTATCCCGAAATCACCTCCTGGGATGCACTGATCGCAAAGCTCCGCGCGGATCTGCCCGGAACCATGGTGGTAAAAACCGCATTGGATTACCTGATCACGCTGCTGGAGTCCACCGAAATCTGCACCATTGAGGAGCTTTACGCGCTGATCAACACCACCGTGATGCTCGCAACCGGCGCCGAGAGCTTCGATATTGAAGCGATGCTGATGCAATACCACAACGTTACCCTGGATGAGCTTTTGATGTCCGTTGTGGAGGTCATCAACAGCATGATGCAGCAGCCTCCTCAGGAGCAGCCTCCCCAGGGCGGAAGCGACGGCTATGAGGACAACTACGGTAAGCCCGACTACGACTTCGGCTATGGCGAGGACTACGATCAGCCCATCTACGGCGAGATCACCGTTCCCGTGAAGCCGATGGCTGAGGAAGCTCCCCTGCCCGAGGAGGGCGAAGAGACTCCCGCAGTAGAGATCACGCTGGATATGCTCTACCAATTCCTTGATGAGCAGCTTCCCACCTTCACCTTCAACAGTCTCTCGGTTGAAGTGAGCCCGGATCAGGTAGTTTCTCTGGCGCAGCTGGTGGCATCCTATCAGCAAATACTGGAGGTATATTCCATCCGCCTGAACTTCAGCCTCAAGCTGAACGCGATGAACGAGGTGGTTGGCATCCTGTTCGACGCCGGCGTTGATATGATCATGACCAACGAAAACGGCGAAACCATCACGCAAAAGGGTCCCGCCTACTACCTGAACATCGACTATACCGAAAACGTGACCATGGAGATCCCCGAGAAGTTCGAATCTCTCCTTGGCGACCGCGTTACCACCTCCTACGATGAAAACGGCAACCTGATCATCAACGGTCTGGATCCCGAAAAGGACTACTCCTTTACCATCGGCGGCAGCCAGGACTTCGATCTTTCCGACGCTCTGGAGCTGGATCCCACCATGACCGCGGAGTTCGGCTACAACGTCTACGTTTTGAAGAAAGAATTTTGGAATTCTACCACCTCGGTTGGTTCCTACATTCTGAAGGACGGAAAGTATTACGAGTTCCAATACGCATCCACTCCCAGCCGGTATATCGTTACCAAGATTTACACGCTGAACGAGCTTATGCAGAATCCCGACGTCATTCTTCCCACCGAAGAAACCGTTCCCGGCGGCTACATTTCCAACCGCGGAGACTTCTACGGCAATGACAGAGTTCCCTGCTACGTAACGCCTCTGGGTCTTCTGTTCTCGGAGAACGGCGAATGGATGCTCTCCACCGCCTACTTCCGTTCCGGCTACACCTCCGGCATGATCGACGGCGTTTACCAGGAATATCAGCTCTACTACGTGGAGGACTTTATCCCCTTCTCGGAATTGAGTGTTGATTTGCAGCTCAGCACCATGGAGTCCGACTACAACGAGGCACAGATGCCCGACGGCACCGTGACCAAGCTCTACCGCCTCTACTTCGACGGTATGTCCTCCTCGCTCTACGGCTTCATCAACGAAAAATCCGAGCTTTGCCTTGTGGAGCGTCAGTATATCGGCGGCAAGCAGTTCGCTGTGCTGGGTAAGGAGCTCACCTCTCTTCCCGAGCATGACCAAGAGTGGCTTGAAACCGACAGAGACATAAGCTTCATGAATGCCGACGGTGAGCTATACTCCGAAACCGTTACCGTTATTCGTCTCGAAAAGTACGTTCCCTCCTTCTTCGTAAAGCTTGAGGACGGCGTTTTCGCAAACCTCTCCGACTACCACAGCGGCTTGGAGGAGAACGCTCCCGTGAAGGGACTTCCCACCATGACCCTGCCCTCCGGCAAGACCTTCTACCTGCTGACCAATCAGTACACCGAGGAATACATCAACAAATACGGCGTAGACGTTCTCTTCGGCTACACCCACGTTGTAGGCAACCTGTACGCGCACACCGCTTGCTACATGGAGAATGGCGAGATCGCGCGTGTTGTTTACAGAAACAGCACCTCCTCGATCTACTCTCAGTACTCCAAGCTCTACAAGATCGACGACTATCTTGTGAAGAAGTCCGACGGCAGCTACGTGATCAGCGCTCAGCTTCTGGCAACCCTGAAGGCGCGCGCCGACCAAGCAAACCGCTACTTCGACATCACGGTGAACTATTCCACCGATACCGTTGAGGAATCCTACGTTGTGATCTATCACAGCATTCCCGAGGAGCTGGAGCTGGAGGATCTCTTCCCCATGGGCGGCTCTCACGGCCCCGTTGACACTGAAGCATATCTGGATTGGTATGAGATCTTCGAGCAGGGCGGCAAAAACCCCTACGGCTACACCACCGAGCTGAACGAGGACGGCTCTCTCACCATTCAATTCAACAGTCAGAATCAAATTCACGACGTTGAATATCGCTTCTACGACAGATTCCCCGCATCCGTGATCGTGGAGTATGACGAGGAAATGAGCGAGCAGACCGGCTTGAACATTTACAGCTACACCATTACGCAACGAAACAGCAATCAGTACGTGCTGAGCAACGGTAAGTACTACAACTACAGCATCTACTGGAACCATGACGCTACCTTTACCACCGATGTTAACGATCTGAAATCCAACATCAAGCTGGACAGATTGTACTACAACTACGATTTCACCGACGAGCAAGGCAACGCTTATCGCGTTTACAGAGGTGAAATGAGCTTCAGCAACGGCTACTACTACAATGGCTTTACGCTCTTCTTTGTTCTCAAGGACGGCGTGCTGTACGGCGCGCAGGGCGCTCAGGAGATGGGTGAATCGGTGCTTCAATTCGAGTCGCTGATTCCCTACCATGAGTATCTTGCAAGCCTCAGCCTGGAAATCCACAGCAGCTACAAGGATGGTTACTACTCCAGCAGAGAGCTGTATCTCAACCATCAGTTCTATCAGGTTTACGATATCCCGCTTTCCATTATGGATCATACCTCCGACGGCACCGCCTATGAGGTTGCAACCACCGTGGCGCAATGCATTGAAAACGGATCCGAAAAGCTGTATATCAAGGAAACGGTAGCCACCGATGAACGTTATCTGAAGCTGCACTCCGACATGACCGATTTCATTTCGGACAAAACGCAGGTTGAATCCTACACCGAGGAGTTCTACAACGGTACCTTCACCTTTGTTGCCTTTGAGTGGACCAACGTGCAAAAGCACTCCACCGTAAAGCTGGCAGGCGAGTACTATGATTACAACGAGTCTTGGGATTCCTACTCCAATCAGAAGATCTCCGAGGAGCAGTTCCAAAGCAGCTTCCTCAGCAAGGATTGGTACTACTTTGTGGATACCGATCAGGGAAGACTCCTGTATAACGCCATCTCCTTTGACCGCGACGGCAACGTGATTCTCGATGAAATTCTCACCGACGATCAGCTTCCCAACGGCGACTTCTATGATCAGACCCATATCGGCTACACCGTTGAGGGCTACTCCGTTTACGAGGTGCTGCTCTATGTGGAGGATACCGAGGGCATCGAGTATGAAACCCTTCCGCAAGATGACGGAACCGTTTACTACGAGCGCAAGGGTCAGGGTTACCTGAAGGCACAGGACGGCTACTATGTGGATGCCATCAAGGTTTCCACCGATGATGGCAGCTACAAGATCGTTTGTGGGCTTTATCAGCCCACCCTCGGCGATTACCAGCTGCAGCAGATCGACCAGATGAGCAAGCTCTTCCTGATCGATGAGGAGAACCAATCCATCACCATTCAGGCAGGCACGATGGAGTTCCTGAAGGAGTTTGCCGACTTCTTCGAGCTCTACATCGGAACCAATTACGACTCCTACTGGTTTACCTACTACGAACTGGAAAATCTCTATCTCCTGGCACAGGAACCCTCCGAGGACAACTCCAAGGATGAGGAGAAGGACTGGACCGTGCAGTATGAGTATGCCGAGAACGGAAAGGTTGTCTTCGTTCCCGCAAACTAATCCCATCAACGCAAACCCTTGGGGTGCCGCAAGCACTTGCGGCACCCCTTTTCAAAGAAAGGAGCTCTCATGCAAAAGAAACACCTTTTCCGCGCGCTCTCCACCGTTTTGGCGGCTTGGATGTGCTTTTCCTCTTGCGAGGCGCCCCATCCGCAGGCAACCCCCACCGAGCCCGTTACAAGGCAGGAGCTGGAGATCGTTACGGAGCCCGTTTCCTATACCCAAGAGCAGCTGGAGATCACCCTTTCCCGATCCACCGCCGTTTCCGAGCGGCTTCTTCGTCTTTTGGGAGGCCCCGTTTTGGAAGAGACGCAAAGGCAAGAACTGAAGCAAGCGTTGCATGATGAAATGATCCCCCTTTTCTACGCGCACGCCGTTTATCCCTCCGAATCCGACCGCCTGCTTACCGCGCTGGAGGCGCTCTGCAACGGCGCGGAGGCAGAGGAAAAGCCCCTTCGGTTGTTACTTTTGCAGCTCTATCAAAGCGCTCTCCCCACCCTTGGCGCCAAGCGCGCGGGGCTATTGAGCTATACCGCCGTTCGCATTTGGCTGAACCGCGAGATCGACCACCACACCCAACGCTACGAGGAAAATCCAAAGTACACGTGGTATTTAGAGGATGCGGAGCGTTGTCAACGGATCCTTTCGGGCTTGGAGGAAACCGTGACCGCCGATGCCTTCTGCGAAATCGTTGAGATCGCCGCCTTTGCTCTTTCCGCTGTGACCGATCGCGCAAATCCCCAATCGGGAGAGCTGAAATTAACCCCTGCCGAGCAGCTTGCCATTCTCAAGCTGCAGGCAGAACGCTTTGCCTCCGCATCGGTAACCGCCGAGCAATGGCAATGCGTGGCGGCGCTGTGCGAGGTGCGCGCCGTTTCGGGAGACGGCTCCCCCCTTTCCCGTGAGCTGATCGCCTTAAACGAGGATGGCTATGCCGCCCGCGCCACAGAGCTGCTTCCCACTCTCTTGGGCTATTACCACAGTATCCTGCAAACCGTTACCAACGAGGAATTCGCGCTTCTGCAGGAGGGCTCCGAGGCAGACCGAGCCGTTCTCGTCTCCTCCGTTCTTCTCCGCAACGAGGCAGGACTTGCCGGCGTTGCCGAGCTGATGGAGGTTTGTTGCGCAACCGCCTCCGCCGCCGAGGAGCGGGCGTTAAAGCTTTCCAAGCTGACCGAGCAGTATCAAAGCAACGCCCAAGCGCTGCCCGACGTTGATTTTCAAGCAGTCTCGGCGTTGCTGAAAAGGTGCGCCAACGGAGAGCGCTCCGAGGAATTTCTCTCCACCCTCTATTCGTCAATCGAGGGATATTTTCACTCCATTGCCCCCTATCTCACCTTTATTCTTTCTCATGAGGTCTTACAAAAATGAGCGATTTTCAACAGTCAAGAGCTTCCGAAGCCTCTCCCCTACTGGTGGCAAGCGGACTTTCTAAAAGCTTTCGCGGGCAGATTGTTCTTGCAAACGCCAAGCTCACCGTGCAGGCGGGGGATTTTCTCTCCATCATGGGGGAAAGCGGAAGCGGGAAAAGTACGTTTCTCAATATTTTGGCAGGAAATCTGCGTCCCGACAGCGGCAGCGTGACCATTGCGGGGCAATGCGTGACCACCATGAAGGAAGCCCAACTGGCGCGTCTCCGCAGAACCGAGCTTGGCTTTGTTTATCAGTCGCTGAATCTGCTCCCAACCTTGAGCGGGCTGGATAATATTCTGCTCCCAACGGTGCTGGATCATCGGGATCTCCGCGAGGGGAAAAAGGAAGCTCTGGAATTGGCGGAGGAATTGCGGGTAGGTCACCTGCTCAGCGCCTTCCCCGAAACCATGTCGGGCGGGGAGCGTCAACGCATTGCCATTGCCCGCGCTATGATCCACCATCCCAAGCTTCTTATGCTGGACGAGCCCACGGGAAGCCTTGACAGTCGCTCCACCGAGGACGTGCTTCGTCTGCTTTGTCATTTGAATGAGACAAGAGGTGTCACGGTCATTCAAGTCACCCACAGCGCCGCTGCCGCCGCCTATGGGAAACGCACCGTGACGCTGAAAGACGGCGAGGTGATTGAGCAATGAGGCTCCTTCTGAAGCATTTGCTTCGCTCAGCGCGTCGCGCGCCTCTGCAGCCTCTGCTCATCCTGCTCACGATCATCTGCTCGGTTGCAATCGCAACCGTTTCGATCCGTATGCCCGCCGCCTATTCCGACCACGCCAGGGACATAGCGCTGGGAGAACGGGAGCTGGGAGACATTCTGATCACCCTGAACAGCAATAGTCCCTCGCGGATGCTCTTTGACACCGACGCCGCAAGGGAGGTTGGAAATCGCGGAGCGGTGCTTGGCGAATACCGATTGACCGGCTTTTTAAAGCAAGAAAGCGGCACAACTCTGCTTTCGGTTTCGGCTACCGATCTTTTGCAGGCAGACCGCTATCATGCCTTTCATTACACCGCCTACGGCAGCTTCACCGCCGAAAACCTCAAATACTCCGCCATCCTCTCCGATGCCTGCGCCGCCAAGCTGGGACTGGAGCTGGGAGACACGCTGACCCTCTCTCTCCTGGAAGCGGAATGCAGCTTTACGGTACAAGCCATCGCCCCCCGCGATGGTTTGCTTTCCGACACCGATCTTCTGATCCCCATTGAACGCGCGCAGGCGGTGCTGGCAGAGCGTGTTCCCGCAATCGCTTCTCTCGGTGACGGCTTCCGCCCCTACAATCGCATCGCAATCAAGACCGCGGAGGGAGTCTCCCCCGCGCAGCTTTCCGAGCAGCTCGCCGAGCTTTCGGTCTTTTCCCATTGCACGCTGACGCTCACCGAACACGCCGAGCAATATTCCTATCTGCTCTTTGTGCAAACCGTCTCCCTATGGATCCCCGTTCTGCTGCTGCTCATCCTCACCTCCTATCTGATCCTCACTGCGCTGCGGTTGCTGCAGCAGGAGCGAAGCGCCCAGCTGGCGCTCTTTGAGATCTGCGGCGCCGAGCCACGCCATCTGAAGGCACTACAATACGCGGAGGGATTGCTCTACGGATTTTTTGGCGGGATCCCGGGGATTCTGCTGGCTGCTCCCCTTCTGCGAACCGCCTGCGGCGTTTACGAATGGATCGAAACACCCCTCACCCTGAATCTCCCCTCAATTTTGTTCGGGCTTCTTTGGGCGCCTCTCCTGATGACGGTTTGTACCGCCATACACCTGCGCTCCCGCCCCGATTCGATTATCCGTCAGATCAACTCCACCGATCTGGCGCAGCAAACAAAAAAAGGGGGGCTTTCCCCTCTCGCTCCGCTCACGGCGACAGCGGCGCTTCTCGCCGTAACCCTCCTGCTCCCCTCTGCCTTTCGGGTGGTTCCCGCTTTTTTCACCCTGCTTTCGTCGGTGCTTCTGCTTACCACCCTCTCCCCCTTGATGGTCAAAACGGCGGCAAGAGGATTGGAGGCATTGCTTGAAAGGCGCCGACGTCCCGCACCATGGCTGATCTGCGGAATCAAGCAGCTGAAAAATTGCTTTTCTCTGCAGCACGTTGGGCAAATCGCTTCCCTTGCCGTTGCCTTTCTGCTCACCGTTTCCGCCATCACAACCGCGCTGACCCATCAAGCCGATTTTCTGAGCGACGCGGTTTCCGCAGAGCTGATCGCGGTTCAGGCGGATCAGATCACCGAGGAGTCGCTTGCAAGCAGTCCCGCCGTGGAGGGAACCGCCCGCTTTGGCTATTTCCCCTCGGCAATGCTGGAAAGCGGCATCACGGTGTTCGGGATCTCCGTAAGCTCCCATCCCGTTGGATTTTCCGAGGAAATCCGACCGAAGCGTCTCCCCACCGAGGGCGAGGCAGTAATCTCCGCGGGAATCGCAGGTCTGACCAACACCAACGTCGGCGAGGTCATTCGTATAACGGTAAACCAAAGCACACGGGAGCTAACCGTAATCGGCGTTCTGAACAGCGCCTTTCCCATTGTTTACTTTACCGCCGAGGACTTTGGACTTTCCAACGAGCTTCTTGCCGTGGATCTTCGCAACGATTGCCCTATGGAGTCTCCCGAAGCGCAGGAGACAATCGCGCTCCTTGAGGCAGGCGGATGCTTTCTCATCAGCTCCTCGGACGTGTTCAATAATATGCCCGAAAATTTTTCCGACTTTGCAAGACTTTTGAAAATGGCAATGGGAGCGGCTGTTGTGGTTGCCGCCGTTGGCGTTGCCAACAGCTTGGCAGAGCAATACCGCCGTCGCAGGCACGACCGTCAGCTTCTCCGTATCTGCGGAATGACGGAAGGCGGATTGATCGCCTCTCAAGGCGTTGAAATCCTTTTTCTTCTTCTGCTATCCGCTCTGTTCGCGATTCCCTTCCATCTGCTTTTCTGTTGGCTGATCGACCTGGGCGTTCGCTCCTTTGGCATTGTTTTTCTTCTCTGACGTCCAAACGACAGGCGCAAGAGAAACAGAACGAACGCATTCGCAAAACATGACGGTCAGCGAACCTTTGGTCTAAACCCCGAGGGGGATAAAGGCACGAGCCTTTATCCCCCTCGTTTTTTCAGTCAACCACGTCAAGGATCAGCGGCGAAGCGGCAGGCGCCTCCTTTGTGATCCGCGTTGCCTCCAGCAGGCGG
The DNA here is from genome assembly GCA_015064525.1 of Oscillospiraceae bacterium. Classification (GTDB taxonomy): domain Bacteria; phylum Bacillota; class Clostridia; order Oscillospirales; family CAG-272; genus UMGS1865. The sequence goes on along the minus strand of SVSC01000014.1, from coordinate 6,842 downwards.
CGGGACGCTCCCGCAAGGCGCGCTTCCTCCTCGGCATACAGCACAGCGATCACCTCTCCACGCTTCACAGGATCCCCCGTTTTTCGCTTCAAAAGAATCCCCGCGGCGCTGTGGATCACATCCTCCTTGGTGTTTCTCCCCGCCCCCAGCATCAAGCTGGCAACGCCGTAGCCCTCGGTGTCCACCGCGGCGATATAGCCGTCGGTCTCAGCCAAAACCTCTCGGGAAAATTTCGCCTTCGGAAACCGTTCCGGTTGCAGAATCCATTGAGGATCCCCTCCCTGCGCCCGCACCATTTCGGCAAAGGTTCTCAGCGCGTCGCCGTTTGCAATCGCCTGCTTCACCTTTGCCTCGCACACCTCATAGTTGCCGCGATCCGAAATCGACAGCATATGAGAAGCCAACGCCACGCAAAGCTCGGTGAGATCGGCAGGGCCGCGCCCTTGCAGGGTTTCGATTGCCTCCACCACCTCCAAGGAGTTTCCAATGGCATAGCCCAGGGGTCTGTCCATGTCGGTGATCAGCGCTCGCATCCGCTTGCCCGCCCGCTTTCCGATGGCAACCATCCATTCCGCCAGCTCACGGCTGCGCGCAAGTGTTTTCATAAAGGAGCCGCTTCCCGTTTTCACGTCCAGAACAATGCAATCATCGTCCGCCGCGAGCTTTTTCCCCATAATGCTGGAAACGATCAGAGGGAGACTGTCTACCGTGGCGGTTACGTCTCGCAGGGCATAGAGCAGCTTATCCGCAGGCGCCAGCGTTGCGTTCTGCCCCACAATGGCAATGCCCACCTCGTTCACAATCCTTTCAAATTGCTCAATGGGAAGATCGGTTTGAAAGCCGGGAATCGCCTCCAGTTTATCCACGGTGCCGCCGGTGTGACCCAGCCCGCGGCCGCTCATTTTCGCCACCTTCACGCCCAAGGATGCCACAATGGGCGCCACCACAAGGCTGGTTTTATCTCCAACGCCTCCCGTGGAATGCTTATCCACCCGCAAGCCGTTGATGCCCGAAAAATCCAAACGCTCTCCCGAATCCCGAATGGCAAAGGTGAGCGACGCCGTTTCCTCAACGGTCATCCCACGGAAATAGATCGCCATGCAGAGCGCCGCCGCCTGATAATCGGGGATTCGCTCGGCAACGTACTCGGTGAGAAACCAGCGAATCTCGGCGTCGGTCAATTCCCCACCGTCTCTCTTTTTTCGGATGATATCATACATTCTCATAGTCTGCTCTCCTTTCAGGTCAGGTCGGACTTGCCGAAGGATAGCGGCAAGAGAGACGACAGCTGCGTGACGGTAACGGCATCGGGGGTTCCCAAAAGAACCCGCAGCTCCCCCTCGCAAAATTCCGCCAATACCTGACGGCAAACGCCGCAGGGGGCGCACAGAGGAGACAGCTGCTCTCCCCTTCCCCCAACAATGGCAATGGCTTCAAAGGAACGCTCTCCCTCGCTCACAGCCTTGAACACGGCGGTGCGCTCAGCGCAGTTGGTTGGCGTGTAGGAGGCGTTCTCCACGTTGCAGCCCGTGTAAACCCTTCCGCTCTTTCCCAAAAGCGCCGCTCCAACGTGAAAGCCCGAATAGGGAGCGTAGGAATACTCCCGCGCTTTCACCGCAAGCTCCATCAATTCCCGATCAGTCATTGCAAAATCTCCTTCAAAAAGCCCTTGCCGCTAATGGCGCCGGTTGGCAATCCAAACCATTGTAAAACGGTGGCTCCGATGTCCGCAAAGCTCTCGCGGGTTCCCAGATTCACCCCTGCCTTCAGCTTTTTACCGTAGGCAAGCATGGGGGTGTACTCACGGGAGTGATCGGTGGAGGGGGTGGAGGGATCACAGCCGTGGTCGGCGGTGATGATCAGAAGATCGTCCTCCCCCAATCGCTCCAGCACCCGCGAAAGCCCCGTATCAAAGGTGGTCATGGCGCGGGCGTAGCCCTCGACGTTGTTTCTGTGACCGTAGGTCATATCAAAATCAACCAGATTCACGAAGCAAAGCCCCTCGAAATCCCGATCCATAACCGACAGCCATTTTTCCATACCGTCCTCATTGCTGACGGTGGGATGCCCCTCCGAAAAGCCCTGCCCCGCAAAAATATCATAGATCTTTCCAACCGATACCGTTGCGTAGCCCTGTTCGGCAAGAACGGTTGCCATGGAGGGAGACGGCGGCAGAAGCGAATAGTCATGGCGCTTGGGTGTGCGACGGAAGGGATGCTCCCCCGCAAAGGGACGGGCAATCACTCTGCCCACGCCATGCTCTCCCTGCAAAAGGGCGCGCGCCTGCTCACAGTAGCGGTAAAGGGTCTCCACGGGAACCAGATCCTCGTGGGCGGCAATCTGAAAAACGCTGTCTGCGGAGGTGTAAACGATCAGCTTACCCGTTTTCAGATGCTCCTCGCCGTAATCGCGGATCACGTCGGTTCCCGAATAGGGCTTGTTGCACAGCACTCCCCTTCCCGTCAGCGCCTCGAATCGGCGCAGAACCTCCTCGGGAAAGCCGTTGGGATAGGTGGGCAAGGGCTTGGGCGAAACGATACCCGCGATCTCCCAATGCCCAATGGTGGTATCCTTTCCCATGGACGCCTCACGCATACGGGCATAGCAGCCCTCAGGCGCTCCCACTCCGCCGCCTACGCCCTCAATATGGAACAGACCAAGCCGCTCTAAATTCGGGCAAGAAAAGGCGGGATGATTGCGAATGGCTCCCAGCGTATTGCTGCCCTCATCGCCCCAAAGGTGGGCATCGGGCATCTCACCAATGCCCATGCTGTCCAGAACCGTTAAAAAAACGCGTTTTCCCATCATGTCCTCCAATCAAGCCAGTTCCAAAGCAACCTTGATCATGGAGGTGAGGGAGTTCTGACGCTCCTCAGCGGTCAGCTTTTGCGACATATCGGGAAAATAATCGGTTACGGTGCAGATGCAGAGCGCCTTTTTGCCCGCTCTCGCGGCATTGCAATAAAGGGCGGCGGACTCCATTTCCACACCGAGAACCCCCATCTTTGCCCAATCCATATCCGACTGATCGTCGCTGTAGAAAATATCGGAGGAGAAAATATTTCCAACACGGTAGTTCACACCGATTCTTTCGCATTCCTCTGCCGCCCGCCTTACCAGCTCAAAATCGGCAATCGGCGCAAAGGTTCCCGGCAGACGGTACTGCGAGGCGTAGTTTCCGTTGGTGCAGGCACCCATGGCAATCACCAGGTCTCTCAGGCGCAAATCCTTCTGAAAGGATCCGCAGGAGCCCACGCGAATGATGGTTTCCACGTCAAAGAAATTATACAGCTCATAGGAATAGATGCCGATGGAGGGCTGTCCCATGCCAGAAGCCATCACCGAAACACGCTTGCCCTGATAGTAGCCCGTGTAGCCCTTCACGCCGCGAACGTCGTTAACCAGCACAGCATCCTCCAAAAAATTCTTAGCGATCATCTCGGCTCTGCAGGGGTCGCCCGGCATCAGCACGGTTTTTGCGAAATCACCCGCATTTGCGGAAATATGAGGGGTTGCCATATGAAATACTCCTTTCAAATTCAAAAAATCAATATCCGTTGCCCTCGATGCCCTTCACAGCCTTTACCACGCGGCTTGTGCCGAGACGGGACGCTCCCAGATCGAGGAAGGTCTGCGCATCCTGCAAGCCCGAGATGCCTCCGGCTGCCTTGACAAGCACGCCCTCCCCCACGTTCTCTACCATCAGCTTCACGTCAGCAGGGGTTGCGCCCGCCTTGGAGAAGCCCGTGGAGGTTTTTATGTAGTCGGCGCCCGCCTCGGTAACGATGCGGCACATGGTCAGCTTTTCCGCCTCGGTGAGCAGGCAGGTTTCAATGATCACCTTCAAAATATGCGCTCCGCACGCCCGCTTGATGGCGCGGATCTCTCCGAGAAGCGCCTCCTCGTTGCCATCACGCAGATCACCAAGGTTAATCACCATATCAATCTCGTCAGCACCGTTCGCAATGGCGTCGGTAGTCTCAAACACCTTCACGGCGGTAGTATTATAGCCGTTCGGGAAGCCGATCACGGTGCAGATCTGCAGGCGGTCGCCAACGTAGTCCTTCGCTCTTTTCACAAAGCTGGGGGGAATGCAAACCGACGCGGTGCCGTAGCGCATACCGTCATCGCAGATCGCGCGGATCTCCTCCCACGTGGATGCCTGCCCCAGCAGGGTGTGGTCGCATTTCGACAAAATATTTTTTACATTTTCCATAATATTCGATCCTTTCCTTTTTATCTGACTATACACCATTATTATACCCATTTTTCGTCAGTCTGTCAAGAACAATCGCTTTCTTTTTGTAACAGTTGGTGAAAAAAACATTGATTTTCCGCACAAGTCCTCCGTCAATGTCAAAAAAGCAAGAAAAAAACAGTTTTTTTTAGGAAAAGGACTTGTATTTTTTCTTATTTTATGGTATGATATATTTTGAACGATGATGCGTCTTTGCGGGAGAGCCCGATTGCAAGTCTGTTGAACCCTGCAACCGAACTCCTGTCTTTTTTCGCGTCATATTGAAATTTTATCGGGAAGGATGGCTCAGGCTATGGATTGCAGCTTGCAAAAAGCGGGAATTTGGAAAAGAATATCGGCTTATCTGTTCGACCTGATCCTTTTGGGCATCCTTGCCGTTCTGTTCGGCTGGGTGATCTCCCTGTTAACAGGTTATGATAACTACAACAACCGCCTCACCGAGGCATACAACGAATACGAAGCTCGCTACGGAATCGATTTTGATATCACGGAGGAGGATTACCTCAAGCTGACCGAGGAACAACGTGCAGTCTATGAGGAAGCAAACCGAGCGATGAACGCGGACGAGAGCGTGGTGTACACCTACAATATGCTCTTCAATCTCTCGCTGATCATCGTGACCATCGGCATTTTCTTCGCCTTTCTGATACTCGAATTTTTGGTTCCTTTATTTTTTGGAAACGGTCAGACCCTGGGAAAAAAGATCTTTGGCGTGGCGCTGATGCGCTCCGAGATGATCCGCGTGAAGGGCCCCGTGATGTTCATTCGCGCGATTCTCGGCAAATTCACCATTGAAACCATGGTTCCCGTTTTTCTGATCCTGATGTCGTTGTTCGGAAGCATGGGAGGAGTTGGCATCATTGCGGCGCTCCTGCTGCCCGTGATCAATCTGATCACGGTTTGCGCCACGAGAACCCACGCTACCCTGCACGATCTGCTCGCCGACACGGTTGCCGTTGATCTGATGAGTCAGCAGATCTTTGAGAACCGCGAGGAGCTGCTCGAATACCAAAAGCGTATTCACGCAGAAGCGGTTGCCAAGCAGGATTATTGATCCGCCGCGCGCCCCAAAACAGTTTTGTCAAAAAAAACATATAAAAGCTTTCAGGAGGTTATATGAAAGTAGAATTACAAAACCTGACAAAGATCTTCCCGAACCGCAACAAGAAGATCAAGGAAGGAGTTGTTGCCGTTAACGACTTCACCTTCACGATCCCCGACGGGAAGCTGGTTGGACTGCTCGGTCCCTCCGGATGCGGAAAAAGCACCACGCTCTACATGATCAGCGGACTGCAGAAGGCTACCTCGGGTAAGATCTTCTTCGGCGACGAGGACGTTACCGATCTCTCCCCCGAGAACAGAGGCATTGGTCTGGTGTTCCAGAACTACGCCCTCTACCCTCACATGACGGTTCTGCAGAACATCATGTTCCCCCTCCAAAATCTGAACGGCGCCGACAAAATGAGCAAGAGTCAGATGCTGGAGAGAGCCCACTACGCCGCAAAGCTGGTGCAAATTGACGAGCTGATGGACAGAAAGCCCAACGAGCTTTCGGGCGGTCAGCAGCAGCGTGTTGCCATCGCGCGCGCGCTGGTAAAGATGCCTCGCGTGCTGCTTTTGGACGAGCCTCTTTCTAACCTGGATGCCCGTCTCCGCTTGCAAACCCGAGAGGAAATCCGTCGCATTCAGAAGGAAACCGGAATCACCACGGTGTTCGTAACCCACGACCAGGAGGAGGCAATGAGCATCTCCGACCTGATCGTTGTAATGAAGCAGGGCGTGGTTCAGCAGGTTGGTAAGCCTCAGGAGATCTACGACAACCCCACAAACCTCTTTGTTGCCAAGTTCCTGGGAACGCCCCCCATCAACGTGTTTGAGGGCAAGGTGCAGGACGGCAAGCTCTTCATTGGAGGCGAGGCGGTAATGAGCGTTCCCAAGGTGGCGAATTGCTCGGTTTACGTTGGCATCCGTCCCGAGGGTCTGACCTTGGGCAACGAAAGCTCGCAAAGCCTGTTCAGCATTCTCTTCTCCTCGGGCGCATCCAAGTCCAAGGAGGGACTCACCTGTGATTTCTCGGCGCTGGACGTGATGGGCAGAGACGTGAGCGTTGTCTCCTCCCACCCCAACTCCATGAATCCCGTGGTTCGCGCGATCGTAAGCTCTGAAAATAAGATCCCCACAACCACCAAGAAAATCAAATTCACCCTCAAGCCGAGCAAGGTATTCCTCTTCGATAAAGCGACAGAGGAAAGAATCTATTTCTGAGCGAGGTAAGCTATGGTTGACAGTAAACAACAATGGAAGGCCTGGCTATATCTCTCCCCTGCCATCGTTCTGCTGCTGATCTTCACCGTTTGGCCGATCTTCAATACGTTGAGAATGGCTTTTCTGGAGAACTATAACAGCATGGCTGCCGCAGGCGGTGCCACCTATACCTACGGCATCGGAAATTTCGCCAAGGTTCTCAAATATAAAAACTTTATCACCTGTCTCAAAAACACGCTGTTGCTTTGCGTGCTGACCGTTCCCGTGTCCACCTTCCTGGCACTGCTGATCGCGGTATGCCTCAACGCAATCAAGCCCT
>SVSC01000143.1 GCA_015064525.1 Oscillospiraceae bacterium | reverse complement strand
TTGTGAAATCCTTCAGCGCTTCAAACTTTCTGTATTTCTTTGACAGCGCCGAGGTTGTGAGTACGTATTCCATTTTAAACCTCCTAAAAATTTTGGTGCTGCCATTTTATAATAAAAGCGTAAAGATAGCGGTAAAGAAAATGGTTAAGATTTCGTAAAGATTTGCCGCAACGCGGCTCAGCTTGCTGACAAAGGGGTTAGCACTATCATTTTGACGAAAAGTTTTCGCCCGCCTTTTTCAAAAGGCGGCGCGGTGGAGGGCGCGGAGCCCTCCTCGCCCGTCGCAACGGGCGAAATCCCCCTAATCGGCGTTTCTTTTTGATAACTTTTTCTTTGCGCCTCTTTCTGCAAAGAAAAAGTGGCTAACAAATTAGTACTATTTAACGAACTGTCATTTTGGCAATACGGTTTGTCAGTGGTCTGATAAATCTATTGACTTTTTTTCACCTGCATGATATAATGGTGCCAAATACCTTGGCTTTTTTCGGTAGGAATAGGAGGTTTCCAAGGATGAACGATTATAAAAAGCCCTTTATCGGCGCCGCTTACTACCCCGAGGATTGGGACGAAAGCGAAATGGATTATGACATTTCCAAAATGAACGAGGCGGGTGTCACCTGCGCTCGCATTGCCGAATTTGCTTGGTCGAGAATGGAGCCGAAGCCGGGAGAATTCGATTTTGAATGGATTCACCGCGCCATCGACAAGCTTTCCGCGGCGGGAATTTCGGTATTGCTCTGCACGCCCACCGCAACGCCTCCGATCTGGCTGCCAAGGCTTTACCCGGATGTTACCGCCGTGAATGACAACGGAATTCATCGGGAGCATGGCGGACGTCGTCATTGCTGCTCCAACCACCCCAAGTACATCGAGTACAGCCGTCGAATCGTGGAAAAAATGGCAGAGGAATTTGGCAGCGACGAGCGCATCATCGGTTGGCAGGTGGATAACGAGATCAACACGCAGAATTGCTCCTGCCCCAACTGTCTGGCGGGCTTCCGCGAGTTTCTTCGCGTGAAGTACGGAACGGTTGAAAATCTTAATCGCGCTTGGAACCTGACCCTTTGGAGTCAGGAATATTCCTCCTTCGGGGAGATCAATATCCCCATCAATGCCTGGCACAACCCCCACCTGAAGCTGGAATTCAAGCTTTTCCAAAGCAAGTCTCACTCTGATTTTATCGGGATGCAGGTGGATATCCTCAAGAAATATACCAAAGCACCCATCGGCACCGACACTATGCCAACCAACAACGTGGACTATGAAACCCTGACCGAAAAATGCGATATCATTCAGTACAATCATTACGATACGCCCGCCAATCTGCCCACCCAGCGCTTCTGGTTCGACTATATGCGAACCCTGAAGGACCGTCCCTTCTGGAACACCGAAACCTCAACCTGCTGGAACGGATCGGAAAGCACCACGCATAATCTGAAGCCCTACGGCTTTTGTCGGATCAATTCGTGGATGCCCGTGATTCTGGGGGGCGAAAGCGCCATGTACTGGCTGTGGCGCACCCACTGGGCAGGGCATGAATTGATGCATGGCTCGGTCCTGGCTCCGTCGGGCAGACCGATGCACGTGTTCGAGGAGGTTGCCAGAACCGCCTCCGAATTTGACACCTGCGCCGACTTCATCAACGGAACCAAGGTTGCAACAGAGGTTGCGCTTCATTTCACCGCGCTGAACTGGCAGATGTTCCAATGCCAATCGGTTCTCTCGGGGCTTGAATACCGTCCGCAGCTGTACAGCACGGTTTATCAGCCCCTTGTGGATGCGGGTATGCGCCCCGACGTGATCGGAGCCAAAAAGGATCTCTCGGGGTATAAGCTCCTGTTCTCGCCCTATATGCTCACGCTGGATCAGGGAGATCTCAGTCCCCGTATCCAAGAATGGGTGAAAAACGGCGGCGTTTGGGTGGTTGGCCCCATGAGCGACATCCGAAACGCGGTTGGAACGCGGTTCAGCAACCGCCCCTACAATATGCTGGAGGAGTTTACGGGAGCGCGTCAGGCGTATGAGGCTCCCGACCGTGACGGATTGATCCAAGCGGCATGGAAAAACGGCGAGGCGTTCCATGGAGGAACGTGGTATGAGCTGTTTGAAGCGGACGGTGACGAGGTAGTTACCGTAACCGAAGGGTATCCCACTCTCGTTGGAAAGGCTGTCGTTTTGAAAAAGCGGGTAGGCAAGGGAATCGTCTATCTGCTGGGAACGGTGCCCGCGGCGGAGGAAATGGCGCAGATCATCGAGATGGCTTGCCGCGATGCGGGGGTAAGCGGATATCAGCTGGAGGGAGCATTGGTTGTGGCGCCTCGCAGAGGAGAAGCGGGCGAGGGACTGATCGTTGCGGAATGCGGAAACGCAAACGGCAGGATCGTTTTGGAGGAGCCCATGACCGATCTGCTCACGCAAAAAACGTACAGCGGGACCGTGGAGCTGGCTCCGTATGATCTGTTGGTGCTGAAAAAATAAGACGGAGCTCCCCGTTGGAATCCAATTGACATGGGACTGTCTCATTTAGTATTTGAGAGGACGAGATGACGAATGAAACTCAAGTTCAGTTTGAAAAATAAAGAGCTTAGCATGGAATCCGATGTCGAAAAACTAATCGAGAAGGGGTTGGATAATGCTGCCGATCCCAATCGAAAAACAAGATATCAAATCAAACAGGAAGAAAAACGAAAAAATGCAGAGCTTAAGCACAAACAGGAAATGACAAAGCTTGTGGTTGGTTTGGGTTTATTGATCCTTCCGATTGTTTTGTTTCTGATTATTGGTGTTTGTGGTGGGTTTAATCCATAAGAAAAGCAGCTGCCTCAAATGCTTTTTATCGCATTTGAGACAGCCGCATTGCTTTGCGGGATCACGTTGCCGCGCGAAAAAACGAGGAGACGGCGGGGAGTGTTTGCTTTCTTGCTCAACGGGCGGTCATGTCTCGCGCGAACGGTCAAAAGAAAATAAAAGTCATTGAAGGCGTCGATCAAATCGCGGGAGAAGCGGATTTTCAAAAAACGTTAAAAAAACAAAAAAAATTCAAAAAAGGCTTGACAAACGAAAAAAAAAGTAGTATAATAACAAGGTCAGCACGGAGAGATGGCTGAGCTGGTCTAAGGCGCACGACTGGAAATCGTGTGTGCGGTAATCCCGTACCGAGAGTTCGAATCTCTCTCTCTCCGCCAAAAAACGCACTTTTGTTTATCGACAAAGGTGCGTTTTTTGAATTCAGTGTTCCGCAAGCGGAGTTTAAAGTGTTCTCTGTACGTGAAAATAATTTATAAATACAAACGATAAACGCAACCCGAAGTTTACATATAGAAACGCCGAATTGGTGGTATGTTTTCTCCTTGCGTGCTACAATAATGGCAACGCAGCGTTAGAAAACATAAGGAGAAAAACGATGAAGCTTGGCGAAAAGATATCAAAGTTCAGAAAAGAATACAACTATACCCAAGAGCAGCTTGCCGATATTCTCGGCGTTTCCCGTCAATCCATCAGCAAGTGGGAGTTGGATATCGCATATCCCGAAACTGAAAAGTTGATCAAAATGGGAAAGCTATTTGAATGTTCCATGGACTATCTCTTGAACGAGGATATTACCGAAAAGCAATGCATGGAACCAAAAGAAACCGAAACGCTTTGGAGTATGATCAAAAAGCAATTTCACGAGCGCAAGAGCGAGAAAATGATCTTCGGTATGCCGCTTTACCATATCGGTCGTAACGCTCACGGATTTTTTGCGGTAGGTCTGAAAGCGCGTGGAGTATTTTCCATTGGTTTGATGTCACGAGGGATCGTATCCCTCGGTATGCTTTCCCTTGGAGTCATATCTATTGGACTTTTGCCACTTGGCTTGATTTCCGCAGGTGTGTTCTCAGTTGGACTACTTGCTATTGGTTCTGTCGCTCTCGGTTTGTTTACGGCAGGCGCTATCAGCGTAGGACTTATCTCTTTTGGTGCGCTATCTGTCGGTTGTTTCTCATCGGGAGCGCTTGCTGTTGGTAAATATG
>SVSC01000013.1 GCA_015064525.1 Oscillospiraceae bacterium | reverse complement strand
ATCGGCTTTGATGCTTCCAACTATGGCTACGCCGTGGTGGAAAAGAGCGACATGGTATTTATTCCCGACCCCAACACGGCGGTGATCGACCCCTTCTGCGCGGTTCCCACTCTCTCTATGACGGGTAACGCCATGATCATTGCCAGCCCCGAGAATCGCCCTCTCCCTCAGTACCCCCGCAACATTGTTCTGGCTGCGGAGCAGTACATGAAGGAGCTGGGAATTGCCGACACCATGTATATTCTGCCCGAGTTTGAGTTCTATCTGTTCGACCAGGTTGGCTGGGAGGTGAGCGGAAAGACCATTGCTCACTCCGTGGATGCCAAGCAGTCCTATTGGAACAGCGCCACCGAGGGAATGGGCGTGGTGGTTCCCAAGCAGAAGAATTACCACGTTGCCAAGCCCTTCGACACCTCCTACGAGTGCCGCAGTGAAATGGTGATGCATATGCTGAACGCGGGCATTGAGATTAACTACCATCACCCCGAGGTTGCCGCTTCGGGTCAGTTTGAAATCGAGCCCCAGCTGGGAAAAATGTCCGAAATGGCAGACAACACCATGATGATCAAGTATATCATCCACAACACCGCCCTCAAGCACGGCAAGAGCGCCACCTTTATGCCAAAGCCCGTGTACGGCGAGGCGGGAAGCGGAATGCACGTTCATATGCTGCTGATGAAGGATGGCGAGCCCGTGTTCTCCGATGACAACGGCTACGCGCACCTCAGCGAAACCGCGCACTATTTTATGGGCGGTCTACTCAAGCACATCAGCTCTCTTTGCGCCATCACCAATCCCAGCACCAACTCCTTCAAGCGTCTGGTTCCCGGATTTGAGGCGCCCGTAACGGTGGGCTACGCCACCTCTAACCGCAGCGCGGTGATCCGTATCCCCGCCTACGCAAAGAGCCCCAACAAGCGCCGCTTTGAGCTTCGCAACCCCGATGCCACCTGCAATCCCTACTTCTGCTATGCCGCAATCCTGATGGCAGGTCTGGACGGTGTGAAGAATAAGATCGACCCCCATGCCAACGGTTGGGGTCCCTACGACGTGAATCTCTACCACCTCAGCGACGAGGAAAAGGCAAAGCTCTCTCACCTGCCCACCTCCTTGAATGAGGCGCTGGACGCTCTGGAGGCAGATCACGACTACCTTACCGCCGGCGGCGTGTTCCCCGAGGAGCTTCTCCGCAGCTTTATCAAAACCAAGCGCGAGGAGTGCAGCGAAATGTCCAAAATTCCTCATCCCGCCGAGTTCGATAAGTACTACAACCTTTGATTTTTTCACCCGCACTGCGGCTTTTGCTGCATTGCGGGTGTTTTTTTGGAAGAAAAGGGTGGCTTGCGGAACCTTCTTGGGGGAGTTAGTTTAGGAAGGAAGGGTGGATTGTGGAACCTTCTTGAAAGAAGGTTCCACACCTCCAAGAACTTCCTGTAGTGTTTTTTTAAGTGTCGCAATAGATAGCGGCTCTTCCTTTTGTTTCATGCCGCCTATCCGTGGTGCGCTCACCGAGCATTAGCTGCCGCAAGCGTTTTGGTACCACCACCCAAAACGCTCCATAAGGTTAGATTGTTTGAACTGTTTTGGAAACAGATAAAATTTCATTCTCGGGGACGGAATAATCAAATTTTAACTGAACGAATGTCGATCCTTGAAAGCGGGCTTGCCCGCCCGCCACCCCGCGCGCTCCATGATGTTAGATTATTTAAACCGTTTTGAAAACAGATAAAATTTCATTCTCGGGGACGGTACAAACGAATTTTCGCTAAATGAGGGTCGAGTTTGGAATAAATGACGTATTCTATAAAGCAAAGTTCATCCCGTGTCATCCTGAGCGGAGCAAAACCGCAAGGCGGTTGCGAAGTCGAACTGCGAAGCAGTGCGAGGCAAAAGCCGAGCAGGATCTCGGGCGGATAGTTGCTTTTTCCTTCGTAGATCCCGATGCTCCGCATCGCCCTACGGGTTCGACTGCGGCTGAGACTCGCTTCGCTCCTCACCGCCTCCGCTCAGGATGACACAACCATAAGCTCCCCTCTCCTAAACAAACTAACATCATGGAGCGGATGGGGTGGCGGGACCCAGCCGCTTGCGGGAGCGATTGTTTGGTGAGCGTACCGCAGATAGGCGGCATAAAACTATAGACATAGCCGCCATGTACCATTAACTTCAAAGCAACCCCTGAGGAAGTTCTTGGAGGTGTGGAACCTTCTTACAAGAAGGTTCCACAAGCCCCCCTTCCTTTCAAAACTAACTTCCATGAAGCGGATGGGGTGGCGGCACCTAAACGCTTGCGGGGGTGATTGACTGAATATTTATAAGGGAATCGAACCAAAAACCAACCTTAAAAGTTGGTCTTTTTGTTCATATTTTAAGCGTAAAACGAGGATTTTCTATTGACAAACCGTGGAAAATGTTGTATAATAACACTATTCATATCCTTTTTGGGGCTTCGCACGCGCGTGAGCGTGTGTGCCCGCGAGGGAATGAGGAAGTCATCCACCGCCAAAAGCGGTAGAAATAAAATGGAGGTTCACGTTATGATGACCACAAAAACAAGGTTTAGTTGTCTGTTGCTGACTCTGATCGTCGTTCTTTTCGGCGTTCTTGCAGCCGGCTGCGTCAACAACCAACCCCCGGTGGAACAGCCGACACGGACCGAATGGCCCGAAGCCGGTGTGTACTATTTCGACGCAGGAAACGGCGAAAGTACACTCACCCTGAATGCCGGCGGCGCGTTCGCTCTATACCTGAAGGGCGAGCATTCGTCGGGTACGTACGAGCTGAATGAGGGCGCAATCACGCTTGATTTCAGCGCAGAGGGCAAGGATAACCTGTCCGCAACCCTGGAGGACAACGTAATCACGTTGACCTACGAGGATGCGTCCATGCGTTTCCTGAAGAAGGTGAACTACAAGGTTCACTTTGAGACCAACGGCGGTGACGCGCTGGAGGATCTCACCGTTGTGAACGGTAAGTCGGTGGCTAAGCCCGCGGCGGATCCCGTTCGCTCCGGATTCCTGTTCGTTGGCTGGTATGCCGACGAGGCCTTCACCACCCCCTTCGCCTTTGACGCAACTCCCGTAACCAAGGATCTGACGGTTTACGCCCGTTGGAGCGAGGCTCCTGCCGACGGCATGGAATACAGCATCGTTCTGGACGCAAACTACGTTGGCGCCGAGGCGGTTGGCACCGTTCAAACGGTTGGCGGCAAGCTGTTTGATCTCCCCACTCTTTCGAGAGAGGGCTATGAGTTCAAGGGCTGGTGGATCAGTATGGATGATGACGGCACCAAGCTTTCCTATCTCTACGAGGAGGGCATGGCGCTGAACGCCAACACCACGCTCTACGCCCTGTGGCAGGCAAGCGCCACCGCAGACAAGCTGGCGGCTCCCGTTGTGAACGTTACCTCGGGAACCATTGGCTGGAACGCAATTGAGGGCGCGCGCTCCTATCACGTTCTGGTGATCGGTCCCGACGGCGCTGCCGTGATCGACCAATCCACCTCCAGCACCACGCTGAACGTGCCCTTCGACACCTACGCTCCCGGCGAATACGAGATCCGCGTGACCGCGAACGCCAACGCAGGTGAATCCGCCAACTCCGAAACCGTGAGATTCTTCTCCAACAAGGCGCTTGGCAAGGTTTCCGTGTTCGACGTTGTTGAGCCCTCCACGCTGGTGTTCAACACCGTGGAAAATGCGGAAAAGTACATCATCACCGTTGTGTGCGGCAACCCCGACCACAACCACACCAATTTCGACAACGGCAGCTCCCGCACCTTCAACTTCGCGAACTGCCTGATGACCGAGAACGGCATCAAGTTTGTTGTAACCGCCGTTGCGGAGGGCTACGCTTCCTCCACCTCCGCGGAATTCGTTTACAAGAGAACGCTGGCTCCCGTTGAGGGTCTTCGCGTTGACGAAGAAAGCCAGACCGTTTATTGGAACGACGTTGAGGGCGCTGCGCAGTACATGGTATCCGTGAAGTGCGGCAACCCCAACCACAACCACGAGTTTGTGAACAATGGCAGCAAGACCTACGTGAGCCTGAAGGAGTGCGCCTCCTACACCGGCGGTATCGTGATCAAGGTCTACCCCATTGCAAAGGGCTATAACTCCCCCGAGGCAACCCAGCTGGCATACGAAAAGACCGTGCTGGCAACTCCCGGTAGCCTCCGCTTGAACGGCACGCTCCTCACCTGGTCTGAGGTAACGGGCGCCAACAAGTACGAGGTGGAGATCAACGGCACCGTCCACACCGTGGAAACCACCAGCCTGGATATCGCTTCTCTTGTGAGCGGTGTTGAAGGCGTTGACTATGAGATCCGCGTTCGCGCGGTATTCGCCAGCGAGTCTCTCTGGAGCGACGTGCTGGTGGCTCGCTACTATGAAATGTCCGACCGCCTGTCCTATTCGGGCAGCACGCTCACCTGGTCCCCCGTTATCGGCGCGGTTTCCTATGAGATTCAGGTGAACAACGGCGAGATCATTCCCGTGGCGGATGGCTCCTTCAGCGCGAAGGTGGCTCTCACCAAGGCGGGCATGAACACCGTGAAGGTTCGTTTTGTGGACGGCTCCAACCGTTCCGAGTGGGCAAGCATCGAGGTGTTCGCTCACGCAGTAACCTTCGATTCTCTGGGCGGCAGTCAGGTAGCTGTTCAGTATAAGGCAATCGGCGATATCATGGAGCTTACCGCCCCCGTGAAGAAGGGCTACCGCTTCGTGAGCTGGTATAACGTTCCCGGCGGTCCTGCCGCCAACGGTATGGCGTATAACGATCCCTTCTTCTCCGAGTCGGGCTCCATCGTGCTGTACGCATACTACGTTTCCGAGGAGTACGAGCTGACCTATAACTACGGTCTGGACGGCTCCGGAAGCGAAACCTCCGCAAAGGTTTCCTTTGAGAAGGACTTCACGCTCACCGTTCCCACCGCAAAGGATCCCTCCGTTGTGTTCGGCGGATGGTTCAGCGCTCCCTACGGCATGGGTATTCAATATACCGACGCCAAGGGTAACAGCGTTGCTCCCTGGGGCGCTCTGAACGGCGGCGAGGTTTACGCCTTCTGGATCGACTACTCCCTGAACTTCACCCTCACCAAGGTGAACGGCAAGGATGCGTACGCCGTTTCCAAGGGCGATCGCATCGCAATGCTGGATGAGATCACCGTTCCCGCAACCTACATGGGTCTGCCCGTTGCCATGATTTCGGGTAACGCCTTTATGGATTGCACCAACCTGAAGGTGATCAACCTGCCCGCTTCCCTGGAGCTGATCTCTCTGATCGATCCCTTCACGGGCTGTACCGCTCTGGAGGCTGTGAACGTTTACGACGTTGAAGGCGTTACCGCGGGCCGCTATAGCTCCGTGGACGGCGTTCTCGTTGACAACGGCATCTCCGCAACCTCTCAGGCAAAGCTGCTCTTCATGCCTCTGGCAAAGACCGGCACCTATCGCATTCCCGCAAACATCGCGGAGATTCCCGAGGGCGCGTTTGCAAACTCCTCTCTCTCCAAGATCGTCATTCCCGCCGGCGTAACCAAGATCGGCAAGGGCGCGTTTGAAAACTGTGTCAACCTCACCTCCGTAACCTTCGAGATTGCCGAGGCAGGCACCACCGAGCAGGCGCTCACCATTGGCGCGCGCGCATTCAGCGGATGCACCAAGCTGGAGAAGATTACGCTTCCCGCACGTCTGACCGAGATTGCGCTGTCCAAGTACAGCATGATCAACGGCGAGGTTTACGTTGACGCCGCGACCAACGCGTTTGCGGGTTGCGAAACTCTGGCAGCCATCAACGTTGTTTCCTCCAACAAGACCTATAAGTCTGTGGACGGTGTGCTTTACAGCGCAGACGGCAAGACTCTTTACTACTGCCCCGAAACCGTGGAGGGTGTGTTCACCGTTCCCTCCGGAACCCAGCAGATCGCCGCAGGCGCGTTTATCGGCTGCGATGAAATCACCGAGGTGATCCTGCCCAACACCGTGGTTCTGGTTGGCGAGTGCGCCTTCTACGAGATGAGCTACGACTTCAAGAAGGTCACCTTCTTGGGCGATGGCTTCAATGACGTGACCGTTGGTAAGCTGGCGTTTGCCAACAGCCCCGCTCTCGAGAGCGTTGAGTTTAAGTCCGGCAGCCGCGTATCGGTTCTCTCCGAGGGCGCGTTTATGGGCTGTGAGGCGCTCAACGAGTTCACCATTCCCGCTTCCATGACCGCAATCAAGAGCGAAGCCTTCCGCGATTGCTCCGATCTGGAAACCGTTATTTTCGCTCCCAACGGCAAGACCCTTGCCTTTGGTGAGGACGTATTCTACGACTGTAAGTCTCTCAGAACCGTAAGCCTTCCCGCAAACGTTTCCGAGATTCCCGGTATCTTCAGCGGATGCGCTTCCCTGGAGGAGGTTACCGTTGATCCCGCCAACCCCTACTTTACCGCAGAGGACGGCGTGCTATTTAATAAGGATAAAACCGAAATCCTGTTCTTCCCGCAGGGTAAGTCCGGAGAGTTCCAGCTGCCCGCCACGGTGAAGACCATTGCGAACGGTGTGTTCGGCAACGTTTCCAAGCTGTCGAAGCTCATCATTCCCGCAGGCATTGAGGTGATCGGTGACGATGCCTTTAAGAACAGC
This sequence comes from Oscillospiraceae bacterium, assembly GCA_015064525.1. Classification (GTDB taxonomy): domain Bacteria; phylum Bacillota; class Clostridia; order Oscillospirales; family CAG-272; genus UMGS1865. The sequence goes on along the minus strand of SVSC01000013.1, from coordinate 24,692 downwards.
AGTATCGCGGAGATCGTCTTTGAAGGCGAGGCAGGAGCCGCTCTTACCATTGGCGACAGAGCCTTTATGGGCGCTTCCGTTTCCTCTCTCGCTCTGCCCGCTCACACCAAGAGCGTTGGCGCGTACGCCTTCGCGGAGAGCGCAATCGAAAGCATTACGCTGAACGAGGGTCTGGAGAGTCTGGGCGACTATGCGTTCTATCAGACCACCGAGCTGGAAACCATTCATATTCCCGCAAGCCTCAAAATGATCAGCAACTTCTGCTTTGCTGAAACCGTTCTGGAAACCATTACCTTCGCTGAAAACAGCCAGCTGAAGACCATTGGTGACAGCGCGTTCTTGGGCGAGGATTCCTGGTGGTCCTCTTCCGGATTCCTCACCTCCATCGAAATTCCCGCTTCCGTTGAGTCCATTGGTCGCGACGCGTTCCGTTTCCTGGGCGATCTGAGGGAGGTAACCTTCGCAGAGGGTAGCCAACTGAAGTCCATCGGCGCGTACGCCTTCGATAGCTGCGACTACCTGGAAACCATCACCCTTCCCAAGTCCCTTACCTCGGTTGGCGCGTATGCGTTTGCAAACTGCGGATACCTGGAGGAGGTTATCTTTGAGGAGGGTGGAACCGAGGATCTGGTTCTCGGAGCGCTTTCTTACTACGATTACGTGAACGTGAACGGAGAAACCGTAACCGAGATTGAGATCGGTAACGTTTTCAACCACTGCAGCTACCTGGCAAAGGTTGTTCTTCCCTCCAACCTGGTAGAGATCTGCGAGTATTCCTTCTACTATGCAGGCGGATATCTCTGGGGCGGCGAGTCCTTGGAGATTACCCTTGGAGAGAACAGCCGTCTGGCAACCATCGGCGCTTATGCGTTCCATTATTCCGGAATTAAGTCCATTGTAATTCCCAAAACGGTTCGCAGCCTGCCTCCCATGGTTTACCCTGAAATCAACTACAGCTACGACCGTCCCGGTGTGGGCGCAGGCGCCTTTGAGGGCTGCTACGACACGCTGGAGAGCGTCATCTTTGAAATGGGGGGAACCGATCCTCTTGCCATCGGCGAGGGCGCGTTCTACAACTGCGATCTGCTCACCGAGCTGGTATTCCCCGCAAGACTTGCGGCATATACCAACGCGAACGGCGAAACGGTTGCTCCCTTCGCGAACGGCGCGAACGTCTTCGAGGAGAGCTTTGGTCTTACCAAGATCGAGATCGAGGACGGCGGCAAGTACTACGTTGACGTTGACGGTGTGGTTTACACCGCCGATATGACCGAGCTGGTTATTTGCCCCGCGTCCAAGACCGGTACCGTTACCGTTCCCGCGAGCGTGACCAAGATTCACGACAGAGCCTTCTACTCCTGCACTGAGCTGGAGGCAGTAACCTTTGAGGTTGGCGCATCCGCGCTGACCATCGGAAACGAGGCGTTCAAGTCCTGTGAGTCCTTGAAGTCGATCGTTCTTCCCACCAATACCGTTTCGATCGGTAAGGGCGTGTTTGCAAAGTGCTATGCTTTGGAAACCATCACGCTCTCCAAGAACCTGACCGCCTTCGACGGCAGCATGATCGAATACTGCAGCAACGTCAAGAGCGTTACCGTTGAGGCAGGAAGCCAAAACTTCTCCTCCGATGACGGCGTGCTGTATAACGGCGATAAGACCGTTCTGGTTTACTACCCCACCAACCGCGAGAACGTTTCCTACACCGTGATCGGCAGCGTGGTTTCCATTGCTCCCAACGCCTTTGAAAACAACCAGACGCTGGAGACCGTGGTGCTTCCCGCAGGTCTGATTGAGATTAACGAGAAGGCATTCAGCGGATGCTCCGCTCTCAAGAGCGTGAATATCCCCAACACCGTTGAGCTGATCGGCGCATGGGCGTTCAGCAACTGCACCTCTCTCGCCGACCTGAGCTTTGAAATGGGCGGTACCGGCAAGATGGTTGTTGGTAAGTACGCATTCCAGCGCATTGCCGACACCAACGTTACGCTTCCCGCAACCATGTCGGTGATTGACAATTACATTTTCTATTACGCGTCTGTAGAGCGTGTAACCTTTGAAAACGGTTCTCAGCTCTATTCCATGGGCGATGCCGTGTTCCAGGGCTCCAAGCTGATCTCCATTGCCCTTCCCGCAGGTCTGAGACTGGTGGGAGACGCCACCTTCTACGGCTGCTCCGATCTGCAAGTGGTCAGCTTCGGCGAGGGTCTGGTGTCCATTGGCTCCGAGACCTTTGTGGACAGCTCTGTGGAAAGAGTCAGCTTCCCCGCAAGCCTGAAGACCATGGGAGATGAAAACTTTGCGGAATGCTCCAACCTCAAGGAGGTTATCTTCGCCGATAACGCTCAGCTGGAGAAGATCCCCGTAGGAACCTTCTATGGCTCCTCTCTGGAAACCTTCACCGTTCCCGCTTCCGTTCAGGAAATTGAGGATAAGGATATCTCCACCTCCTACAGCTACGGCGCGTTCCAGAATTGCGATTCCCTGAAGACCGTGACCTTTGCCGATGGTAGCCGTTGCGCGAAGATCGGTATCAGAGCCTTCTACGATTGCAATAACCTGGCAATGATCACCCTTCCTTCCTCTGTCAGCACGTTGGGCGATGAGGTCTTCTACGGCTGCTCCGCGCTGGAGAGCATCATTGTTCCCGCAACCGTAACCCAGATGGGTGAGGGTCTGTTCAACGGCTGCTCCTCCCTGTCCACCGTAATTCTGAACACCAAGGCAACCGAGCTGCCCGCATATATGTTTGCATCCTGCGCGGCGCTCACCACCGTTCAGATTCCCGAAACCGTTGCAAAGATCGGCAGCAGCTGCTTCTCCGGAACCTCTCTGGAAAGCATCATCGTTCCCGCATCTGTTGTGGATATGTCCGGCTACAGCATCTTCCGTAACTGCGAGAGCCTTACCACCGTTACCATTCTCGGAAACGTGAAGGTAATCGGCGAAAGCATGTTCGAGGGCTGCATCAACCTGGAGAGCGTTACGCTTCCCGAGAGCGTGGAAACCATTGAAGAGGATGTCTTCATGGATTGCGTGAAGCTCACCACCTTTGAGATTCCCAAGGGCCTGAAGACGCTGAATCCCGCGTTCAGTGGCTCCGGTCTGGCAAGCTACACTGTTGCCGAGGGGAACACCGCCTTCGCTGCATCGGAGGGCGTTCTGTTCAGCGCGGATAAGACGCAGATCCTCAGCTACCCCGTAAACAAGACCTCCGTAACCTTCACGGTTCCCAAGGAAGTAACCGCATTGAACGCAGGCACCTTCGACGGTGTGACCTGCCTCAAGCAGATCATCTTTGAGGAGGGCGGTACCGAGGCGCTGATCATTGGCGACGAGGCATTTGCCGACTTCCTCTCCCTGGCAGTGATCGTCTTCCCCGAAAGACTGGAGAAGATCGGTGACGAGGCGTTCGCTTATTGCTACAACCTTACTACCGTAAATCTGCCCAAGAATCTGAAGGCATCCGACATTGGCGAGGACGCATTCTACTATTGCGTGAAGCTGGTTGAGGTTTACAACCAGTCCGAAATGGAGATCTCTGTAGGCTCCTACGACTTCGGCTACGTTGCGTATTATGCTGAAAACGTTGCCACCACCGAGGAAGAGAGAAAGCTCTCCATCGACGAAAACGGTCACATCACCTACGTTGACGGTGACACCACCTACTACGTTGGCTATGCAGGAGCTGATACCGAGATCACGGTTCCCGCAGGTGTGGACGCAATCTACGGCTATGCGTTTATTTCCTCCAACGCTACCAAGGTGATCCTGCCCGATGGCTTGACCGTGATTATGGACGGCGCCTTCGACGGCTGCGAGTCGCTGGTAGAGGTGGTTCTGCCCTCCACGCTGAAGGAAATCGGCGAGGAAGTCTTCTACGATTGCTCGGCACTCACCACCATCGTTCTGCCCGATGGTCTGGAATCCATTGGCAGATACGCGTTCTACTACTGTGAGGGTCTCACCGAGATCACGATTCCCGCGTCTGTTACCAGCATGGGCTCCTCCGTGTTCTCCGGCTGCAGCAACCTCACCGTGCTCACCTCCCTCACCGAAGAGCCCTACGGCTGGTCCTCCTCTTGGAAGGGATCCGCATCCGTGATCTTCGGCTTCGACGGTCTGGAGCATACCTACACCTTCGAGACCAACGGCGGAACCGCTGTAGAGAGCATCACCGCTACCTACACCATCACGCTGCCCGCGGCACCCGAGAAGGAAGGCTTCATCTTCATGGGCTGGTATGACAATGCTGAATTTGAAGGCAACGCATTGAGCGGCGCTTACTACAGCAAGGACAAAACACAGCTCTATGCAAGATGGCTCTCCGAGGACGATATGGATCTGCTTTACGCAGGCACCGACTTCCAGTATGCGATCAACCTTGAGCTTGGCGAATTCTACAACGTTGAGATCAAGGAAGGCGGACAGTGGGTTTACTTCAAGTTTGTTCCCGCCGCAAGCGGAACCTACACCCTGTCCTCCTACAGCGACAACGATTCTCTGGATACCATGTGCTACATCTATGATTCGGATGAGTACCGCTTGGGCAGCTACGACAGCAACGAGGACGGCTACTACCACTTCGATGCGGAGCGTGATCTGACCGCGGGAGAAACCTACTACTACGTGGTAAGACTTTACTCCTCCTACGCTACCGACAGCTTCAACATTCAGCTGGTGCAGGAGTAATCTCATTGAGATCGTAAAAAACAAATACCAAGCCGCGCCCTGCCGCCTTCGGGCGGCGGGGCGCGGGGAGGTAGCTATTCCGTGTCAAAACGGCAGGAGCCGAGGCTCTGCCGCGAACGCTCGTTCCGTTTTCACACGGAATATGGGACACATACTCCGAAGGAAATGATAAGAAAGGAGTTTTTGAGTATGATCGAAAAGAAATTTTTTGAAAAGCATCATTCCAGAATGGTTCTGGAAGGGATTCTGAAATCGGCGCTCTGGGGCGTTCTGATCGGCGCGACGGCAAATTTTGTTTCCGCGTTGGTCTTCTGGCTGCTGGGCGTTGGAGGAATTCTGCAAGCCATCTGCATTGGCTTGGGGGCTGCCCTGGCGTCTGCCTTGGCGCTCTATTTTATCAAGTACCGTCCCACCCCCGAGGAGATCGCCCGCCGTGTGGACCGCTTGGGTCTGCAGGAGCGCTTGATCACCATGGTGGAATTGCAGGGAGATGATTCCTGTATTGCCCGCTTGCAAAGAGAGGACGCCAAGGCGCGTCTGCAGGAGGTTTCCGATCAGAAGCTGCGCTTGCGCGTTTCGGGTCTTCTGATTGCGGGCGTTGCGGCGGCTCTTGTGCTGAGCGGCGGTATGGATGCCGTTGTGAAGCTGGCGGAGCAGGGAGTGATCCCCTCGGGTCCCTCCATTCTTGATCCCGAGGATCCCATGGCAAATTACATTGCCGTCACCTACTTCGTGGAGGAGGGCGGCGAGATTCAGGGCGAAACCGATCAGCTTTTGCTGCCCGGTGAAAGCACCACTCCCGTGGTTGCCGTGGCAGAGGACGGCTGGGTGTTCGTTGGCTGGGATGACGGCAGCAAGGACCCCGAGCGTTATGAAAACGGCGTTACCGAGGAGCTTTTCTTCACCGCGCTTTTCGAGGAGATCGTTGAGGGTGACGGTGAAAACGCCGAGAACGATAAAAACAACAACGGCAACGGCGGAAATGAAGAGGGCGACAGAGCCGATGACCTGCCCGACGGCGGAGATGCCAACGTGGAAAGCGATTCCAACGGCGGTCAGGGCGATAAGGGAAGCGGCAGCGGAGATTCCGGCGAATCCGACGGCGCCAAGGGCGAAGGCGAGGAGGAAGGCGAAGGCAAGGGCGACGGTCAGGGCCTTGGCGCGGGCGGTAAATGGGAGGATAGCAACCAGTTTATCGACGGAGAAACCTACTATCGCGATCACCTGGATATGTATTACGAAATGGCGCAGGAGATCTTCAGCGCCAACGGTGAGATCCCTCCCGAGTGGAAGGAATTCTTTGAAATGTATTACGACAGTCTCTGATGCAGCGGCTTGCAAATCAAACATAATATAACATTAACATTAAAGATAAGGTGAAAGATTATGGAAAACGTAAAAAATGTTGAAGTGAATGAGAACGATATTCAGAAATTCGGCGAACAGTGCGAGAAGATCTTTGAGCAGATCTCCAGAGACGTGATCGGACAGAAGGAGGTTATCGAGGGCGCCGTGATCGCAATGATCGCGGGCGGAAACGTGCTTCTGGAGGGTGTGCCCGGCGTTGGAAAAACCCGTTTGGTTCGTTCTCTCGGTCGCGTGTTCGATCTTCCCTTTGCCCGTATCCAGTTCACGCCCGACCTGATGCCCGCAGACGTAACCGGTACCAACATTATCGTGAAGGACGAGAACGGAAATTCCTCCTTCCAGTTCCAGCCCGGCCCCGTATTTTCCAACATCATTCTGGCGGACGAAATCAACCGCGCAACGCCCAAAACGCAGTCGGCGCTGCTGGAGGCGATGCAGGAGCATACCGTAACCGTAATGGGTGTTTCCAGAAAGCTGGAGGAGCCCTTCTTCGTGCTGGCAACCCAGAACCCCGTTGAGCAGGACGGCACCTACCCCCTGCCCGAGGCGCAGATGGACCGCTTCATGTTCAAGATCATTGTGAAGAACCCCTCTCTCGACGAGCTGATGGACATCGTTAACATGACGCAGAAGACCATGGCGGAGGTGGCTGACGCCGCTTGTAACGGAAAGGATCTTCTGGAAATGCGCAAGACCGCGAACCAGATCAAGGTGGCGGAGGACGTGATGCGCTACGCCATGATGCTCTGCTCCGCAACCCATCCCGACAGCGAGTGCGCCTCCGAGGCCGCAAAGAAGTACGTTCGCTTGGGCGCTTCCCCCCGCGCGGGTCAGGCTCTGATCTCCGCCGCAAAGGTGAAGGCTCTGCTGAACAAGAGACTCAACGTTTCCTACGATGACGTAAACAGCCTGGCTTACCCCGTTCTGCGCCACAGAATGAAGCTGACCTTCGAGGCGGTTGCGGAGCGTGTTTCCGCCGATGAGATCGTTTCTATGATTATCGCCGAGTTGACCGATAAGCTGGGGCTTGCCAAGGAGGCGGGAAAGGCCGCGCCCGAGGAGCAGGCGGAGAAGAGCGATAAGAAGCGTCTGTTCGGGAGAAAGTAATGAAGAGCTCCTACTTAAACGACGAATTTTTCAGTCGGTTGGAAACGCTCTCGCTGGAGCTGCGCGCCGATCTGGCGGGCTTCTTTGGCGGCAAGCATCTGGTGCGCACCTACGGTCAGACCGTGGAGTTTGCCGACTACCGCGAATATATGCTGGGCGACGATATCCGCAGAATCGACTGGAATCTGTTCAGCCGTTTTGAAAAGTATTTTCTGAAGCTGTTTACCGACGAGCGTCAGATGCACACCCAGATTTTCATTGATTGCTCCGCCTCCATGGGAAAGGATAATCCCGCCAAGGCGGCGTACACCCTTGGAGTGGCGGCGGCGCTGGGCTATTTGTCGGTTCACAACATGGATAAGGTTTCCTATCACCTCATTCGCGGTGAACGGGCGGAAAATCCCTTTGGAACCATTGTGGGAAAGCGCGCGTTTTTCAACGCTATCAGCTTTCTGGAGGAGATGAGCTTCGAGGGAGAGAGCGACCTGCGCTCCTCTGTGGTCGGCGCTCAAGGAACGGGCAGCTCCGACGGTCTTACCGTGATCATTTCGGATTTCTTTACCGATTCCGATTGGAAAAAGGCGGTGGACTATCTGTGCTATAAAAAGAGACAGGTGCTGCTGGTGCAGGTGATGACTCCCGAGGAGGTGGATCCCACCTATATGGGTCGCGTGAATCTGATCGACTCCGAGTCGGTGGACATTGCCGACACCAAGAATATGAGGATCAAGATCGACCGCGCATCCCAGCGGGCGTATGAAGAGGCTGTTGGAGAGCTTTGGGGAGATCTGAAAACGTTTTGCAACTCCCGTGAGGCGGCGTTCGTTTCGGTTCGTACCGATCAGCCCTTGGAAAAGATGCTCTTCAAAGAATTGCTTAAGGTAGGTATCATGGAATGAGTTGGCTTGCACCCCTTGGCTTTTTGGGCTTGCTCGGCGTTGTTGCGCTGATCGTGATCTACATCATTAAGCCAAATTATCAAAACAAAATGATCTCCAGTACCTTTATCTGGAGATTGAGCTTGAAATACAGAAAAAAGCGGCTTCCCATCAACCGCCTGAACAATTTTCTGCTGTTTCTCTGCCAGCTGCTGATCCTCACGATCTGCGGCACGCTGCTGGCGCAGCCCGTGCTGGAGTCTGAGCTGGTGGGCGATGAAAACGAGCGGGTGATTATTCTGGATGCTTCGGCGAGTATGCGCTTGTCCAACAACGCCGCCACGCGGTTTGAAAGAGCCGTGGCGGACGCAAAGGCAATGGTGGATGAAACCGCCGCGCGCGGGGGCATGATCTCGGTGATCTATGCCGACGCCAACCCCAGATTTTTAACCCAAAGAGCGGGAGCCGTGCAGGTGGATGAAATTCACGCCGCGCTGGACGCGCTGGTGAGCAACGGCATTCAATGCAGCTACGCCTCCGCCGACCTGAAGGGCGCGGTGGCGCTGGCGGAGGAGGTTCTCCTCTACAACAGCGAGGCGCAGGTGCATTTGATCACCGCAACCGATTATCTGGAGCATAACGGCATCCAGGTGAAAAACATTGCCGATCCCGCCGAGTGGAACGTTGCCGTGATGAATTGCACCGCGGAGCTGGATCGGAGCAACCACTATGAAATTTCGGTGGACGTGGGCTGCTTTGGCCGCACCGAAATGGTAACCGTGTATTGCGAAATTCACGGAGCCAACGGCAACACCTCCAAAACGGAGCCGCTGATGAAAACCGAGTCCTTCGACCCCTCCGAGGAGCAAAAGACCGTTGTGTTCACCTCGGACGATATGGGCAACGAGCCTCTCTATTCCTTCGATTATCTGGAGGTCTACGTTTCGGTTGCCGATTCCTTTGTGGATGATAATTCCTTCTTCCTCTACGGAGGCAAGAAGCAGACCATTAAGATTCAGTACGCAAGCTCGGTTCCCAACAACTATTTCGGCGGTGTGGTGAGATCCCTCCGTCAGAACATGAGAAATCAGTGGGATATCCGATTCACCGAGCTGAAGGCGGATGAAAAGGCCGCAACCGAGGGCTTCGATCTCTACATCTTCGAGCATCGTATGCCCAAGGAACTGCCCACGGACGGCGTGGTTCTTCTGGTGGATCCCGTGTCCGCTCCCGAGGGCTCGGGCTTGAATATCGGTAAAACGATGGGCGTGGACAAAACCTCCACGCTGGCATCGGGGCAGTCCAACGAGCTGATGCAGTTCGTGGACACCAACCGCATCACCATTGCGAAATACAACGAGATTCTCTCCCACGACGGCTACGAGGAGCTGGCGTACTACAACGGCAGTCCCGTGGTGCTGGCAAAGAATTTTGCGGATGCCAAGGTTGTGGTTTGGGCGTTCGACCTGAACTACTCCAATCTTTGCGCCCTGCCGGATTTCGCGTTCATGATGTACAATCTGTTCAATCACTACGTTCCCGCAACCATGGGTTCTCAGGCTTTTGAGATCGGAGAAACCGTGGAGCTGCAGGCGAGAGGCACCGAGCTGACCGTTTCGGGCAACGGCGAGGACGTCATTTTTGAGGGCAATCAGGGCACCCTGACCCTGAGCCGCCCGGGAACCTATACCGTCACGCAAAAGCCCATGGCGGGAGAGCATCTGATCATTGAGAACTTCTTTGTGAAGATTCCCTCCGCGGAAAGCAACGTCACCAAGCAGGTGGAGGCGCTTCCCGTGATCGACGTGGACACCGAGGTGGAAACCGCTTATGAGGATCTGCTCTTCTACTTTGCCATCTTCCTGGTGGCGCTGATGTTCCTGGAGTGGATGCTGCAAACCAAAAAGAACTATTAACGGAGTTGACTTGAGATGACGAATTTACAATTGCATTATAACCATCCATGGCTCCTGTTGTTGATGGTTCCGGCTGTTCTTCTAACGCTGATCCCGTATTTCCGCATGGCGAAAAAGTACCGCCGCACGAGAAACCGCGTGATCTCCATCGTTCTGCATATGCTGGCAATGTTCATCGGTATCAACCTGCTGGCGGGCGTCTCCTTTTCCTATGAGATTCCCAACGAGGATAACCGCGTGCTTCTGCTGGTGGACATGACCGAAAGCAACGGCGGCTCCGCCGAGGCGAAGGACGAGTTTGTGCAGTCGGTGATCAATATTTGCGATAAGGAATATCGCTTGGGAATCGTGAAGTTCGGCTTTGATCAGAAGTACGTGGTCAAATTTGACGACGACACCTCAGAGGTGAGCGCCTATGAGCGCTATCTCGCCTCGGAAAATCCCGACGTAACCGCCACCGACATTGCCTCGGCGCTGAAATACGCCGCCGAGCTGTTCGGTGACTCCAAGAGCGGAAAGATTGTTCTGATTTCGGACGGAATCGAAACCGACAGCACCGCCACCTCGGTGATCAAGGCGATCGCCGCCGAGGGCATTAAGGTGGATACCGTGCATTTTCCCAACCCCGAGCATGACGAGGTGCAGATCCTTTCGGTGGAGATTCCCGAGGAGAGCATTCTTTTGGGCGAGGAGTTTTTGCTTCGTTTAACGCTCCGCAGCAATCTGGGCTCGGCGCAGCAGATGCTGGTGCTGAGAGCCTACGATAACGGCGTGCTGCTGGGGGAGAACCCCATCACCATGGAGGGCGAGGAGCAGGTGATCCCCATTGGATTTACGCTGAGTGAGCGCGGAATGCACGAGCTTCGCTTCGAGATCTTCCATTCGGGGGACACCGTGGCGCAGAACAACAGCTATCTCACCTATGTAAATCTGCAAACCTTTGAGAATATTCTGCTGATTGAAAAGGACGAAAACGAGTCTGAAAAGCTGCAGGGCGTTTTGAAGGACCTCTACAACGTTACGGCGCTGAGCATTGAGGAGGATTTTGCGCAAATTCCCAAGGATCTTCGTTCGATGGCAGACTATGAGCAGGTGATCCTTGTGAACGTTGCATATCAGGATATGCCCGCGGGCTTTGAGGAGCTTCTCAACCGCTACGTTTACGAGCTGGGCGGCGGACTCTTCACAGTGGGCGGAAACAACGATATGGTGAACGGCTCGCTGGTTCCCCACGCTTATAACCGAACCGATCTGGCAAACTCCACCTACTATAAGCAGATGCTCCCCGTGAACGCGGTGGACTTTACACCCCCTATCGCGGTAATGATCGTGGTGGACGCCTCCGCATCCATGAGTATGGGAAAATTGGAGGCGGCAATGCAGGGCGCGGAGGCTTGTCTGGACACTTTGAACGACCGTGACTTCTGCGGCGTTATGTCCTTCCAGAACCGCGCCACCGAAAATTTGGGTCTGCTTCCCGTTTCCAAGCGCGAGGAGATCCGCGAGGCAATTCAGTCCCTGGATTATGATTCCACCTCGGGCTCCGGTGGAACCAGCGGCGGAACCGTCTTCTCCGACCCCATCATGCGGGCGGGCAGAGCTTTGGCGCTGGTGGATAACGTGGAGAGAAAGCATATCATCATCGTTACCGACGGTAACCCCGGAGACTCCTACGAGGAATATCTCCCCTACATCGAGAACAACATGAAGGATCAGATCACCATGTCCATCGTAACGGTAGGGGATATTGACACCAGCCTGAAGGAAAAAATGGACAAGACGGCTGAGGCGGGCGGCGGAAAATTCTATAACATAAAGTCTGCCGAGCTGCACACCATTCCCACCATCATGCAGCAGGACCTGGCGCTGGAGGCAATTGCCGAGATCGCCTACGGTGAGGAGTTTATTCCCACCGTGAAGGATCGCACCACCGTGCTGTCGGGTGTGGACGAAACCGCCATTCCTCCCCTCACGGGCTACTACGGAACGGTTGCAAAAAAGGACGCCGCCGTGGTGCTGATGGGTAAGTACGTTCCCATTTATGCCCAATGGAAATACGGAAAGGGCAACGTGGGCAGCTTTATGTCGGATCTGAACGGGGAATGGTCTGAAACCTTCGTGACCGACGTGGTTGGTCAGGCAATCATCGTGAATATCGTTAACAGCATCTTCCCCATGGAGGACGTGACGGCGGATGACACTTCCTTTGTTCTGAAGAGCGATAACTACACCAACACCCTGAACGTTTACGGCGTTGCCGATGAGCATCGGGTGCAGGTAACGGTGAAGCCTCTGAGCGAGTCTCTTTCGGAGCTGACCGAAATTCCCGTTACGGCGGCTGAAAGCAACCGTCGCTTTACCTTTGTGATCAAGGATTCCGGACTGTACGAGATCCGTGTGGTCAAGCTGAACGAGGCGGGCGTGCCGATTGCCGAATCGGTGTTCCACAAGAGCTTTTCCTATTCCAAGGAATACGATCTGTTCCCCGAGCGCCGTCCTCTGGGCGAGGAGCTGCTCACGCTCCTGGCGCAGGACGGAAAGGGAATGAAGATCACCGATCCCGCCGAGGTATTCGCCAGCTTCGCCAAAACGCTGGAAAGAGAATACGATCCGCGCATTCCGCTTCTGATCATTGCCATTGTGGCGGTGCTTCTGGACATTGCGGTTCGTAAGTTCAAGTTTAAGTGGATCCATGAGCTGGTGCGCGAGCACAAGCAGAAAAAAGCGGACAACGACGCAAAGGGATGATCCCGAGGCGTTGATTTACCTGAAAGGAGCGGAAGATGAAGCATTTTCGTATCATCGCGGCGTTTGCGTGGATTCTTTGCTGTCTCATGGCGTTGAATTCCTGCCAAATTACCTTTCAGCCAAGCGGAACAGCGGGGGTGACCGAGGCTTCGGAGAAGGCGCCCGAAAAATCGGAGGCGCCAACCGATGCGAGCGGGGAGGCAACCGAGCCTCCCGCCACCACCGTTGCGCCAACGGTCACCGAGGAGCCTCAGCCCTCCCTTGTCATAGAGTCCAACAACAGGATTCTTCTCATCGAAAAGGATGAGGGAGAGGGAGCGGGGCTGCTGGAGATTTTGCGAGAGCGGTACGAGGTTACCGATCTCAGCATTGCGGCGGACGCGGAAGCCATTCCCAAGGATCTCCGCGCCATGGCGGAATATGCCCGTGTGATTCTTGTAAATATTGCCTATCGGGATATGCCCGCAGGCTTTGAGGAGCTTCTCAATCGCTACGTTTTCGAGCTGGGAGGCGGACTTCTCACGGTGGGAGGCGCCAACGATACCGTTTACGGCTCCGTGGTTCCCCACGCCTACAACCGAGCCGACCTGGCAGGCTCCAAATACTTCCAACAGATGCTTCCCGTGATTGCGGAGAATTTTTTGCCTCCCATCGCGGTGATGATCGCGGTGGATACGTCGGCATCCATGACAATGAAGGGAAAAATGGAGGCGGCCGCTTTGGGCGCTAAATCCTGCCTGGACGTGCTGAGCGATCGCGATTTCGTTGGAATTCTATCCTTTGGCAATCGCGCCAACGAGGTATTTCCCCTCAGCTCGGCATCCCAACGGGAGGAGATCAGCGATGCGATCGACGCCATCCTGCAAGCTCCCGAGAATGGAGGAACGCTCTTTTCGGATACGATCTGTCAGGCGGGCGTCGCGCTCGCGTCGTTGGAGCAGACGGTTGCGCGAAAGCATCTGGTTCTGATTACCGACGGTAATCCCGGAGACCGCTATGAGGACTATCTCCCCTATATTGAGGAAAATCTGCAAAACGGTATTACCATGTCCATCATTACCATTGGGGATTTTCCCTCCAATATGGAGGCGGTTGCTGAGGCGGGCGGCGGAGCGGCGTACCGCGTTGGTATGGATGATCTTCGGAACGTTCCCGCCATGATGCAGATGGATCTGGAGCTGCAGGCGCGTGTGACGATTGCCTACGGTGAGGAATTTTCGCTCACCGTGAAGGAGCGCACCAACGCGCTGAACGGGATCGACGAGGATGCGATTCCCAACCTCAATACCTACTACGGAGCGGTTGCCAAGGAAGGCGCCTCTGTGGTGCTGATGGGTGCGTACACTCCCATCTACGTTCAATGGTCTTATGGATCGGGCAAGGTCGGCAGCCTTTTGTCGGAGCTTCACGGCGAGCGTACCAAACAATTTCTGAACGATGCCGTTGGAAAAGCCCTGATCCTGAATCTTGTCAGCGACCTGTTCCCCGAGGCAGAGGAAACGCCGCAAGCGGTTCTTTTGTCTGTCGATTCGTTCTCCGCCACCGTATCTGCGCGGCTGTGGGGGCAATCTCCCGAGCTGCTCTCGGGCATGGAGAATGGAACATTCATAAAAGCAGAATTCAGCGGAAAATGCCGCAGGGAGCCGACGAGAATCGGCTCAGCAATCGTCTGAAAGGAGCGGCAGATGAAAAAAATTCGTTTGCTCATAGTTTTTAGCTTTGTTCTTTGCTGTTTGTTGGGCTTGAGCGCCTGTGAGAGTCTTGAGGCTCTCAAAACGCCCGAGCGACTGACAGTGGAGGATACCACTCTCACTCTTTCCTGGAAAGAAGTGAAGGGTGCGAAACTTTATACCATTCAGGTTCTTCCCGAGGGTCAGGAGGAGGCGCAGGAATATCTGTCCGCCAAAACCTCCTATTCTCTGGCTTCTCTCAAGGAGGGAAGCTATCAGATCCGCGTGAAGGCAAACGGCAAGGAGGATGTGAACGAGGACTCCGTGTGGTCCGAGTTTATTCCCTTCATCCGTGAGCGAGAGCCCGGTCTGGTATTCACCCTGATCAACGGAAATACCGCCTACGAGGTTACCAACGAGGGCATTGCAACGGGGGATATTGTGATCCCCGCCACCTACCGCAATAAGCCCGTCACCTCCATTGGCAACAAGGCTTTCTTTAACAAAAGCGACGTCACCTCCGTGAAGCTTGGCGAAAACATCACTCGGATCGGCAGCTACGCCTTTGCGAACTGCTCCTACCTCACCTCCGTGGAGCTTCCCGCAGGCTTAACCTATCTGGGAGAGCATGCCTTCGCAAGCTGTCGCTTGCTGGCGGGCAAGCTGGTTCTTCCCGCGGGCGTGGAGCAGATTCCCGAAAGCGCCTTCTCTTATTGCGGCAGCCTTACCGAGGTTGTGCTGGGCGATCGGGTAACCTACATTGGCAAAAACGCCTTCACCGACTGTAAGGGACTGACCTCCGTCACCCTTCCCGACAGCCTGATCTCGGTGGATGAGTACGCCTTCGCGCTGTGCAACAATCTTGCCTCGTTGGATCTGGGGCAGGGACTGGTTTCCATTGGGCAGTATGCCTTTTCGGGACTTCCCGCACTGCAATCCGTGAGCCTTCCCAACAGCCTGAAAACCATCGGAGAGGGCGCGTTCTATAGCTGCGCCGCGCTTTCCAACGTGCAGATCAGCAATACCGTTGAAAAGATTAGTATGGGTGCCTTTGCCGATACCGCGCTCTGGAATCAAAGCGCAACCAACGAGGTTTACGTTGGCGATTGGCTTCTTGGCTTGAAGGATACCACCGTTACCGCGGTAAGCTTCAGAGAGAATACCTACGGCATTGCCGACTACGCCTTCTATCGGAACAGCGTTCTGGATCAGCTTCGATTGCCCGAAAGCCTGAAGCGGATCGGTGAGGCATCGTTTGCCGGCACCGCCATCACCTCCGTGGTGATCGGACGGGGCGTGGAG
The DNA here is from genome assembly GCA_015064525.1 of Oscillospiraceae bacterium. Taxonomy (GTDB): domain Bacteria; phylum Bacillota; class Clostridia; order Oscillospirales; family CAG-272; genus UMGS1865. The sequence continues at coordinate 9,014 of SVSC01000013.1, read as the reverse complement.
GAGATCGGCGCGCAGGCATTTATCGGCTGCAGTAAGCTGATCAACGCGATTCTCGGTGAATACGATTTTGACGCGGGCGAATTGAAGGACAGCAGCCTGCGAGTGATCGGAGACTACGCCTTCCGCGATTGTAAGGCATTAAGCTCCATTCAGATTCCCGAAACCGTTCGCACCATCGGCTCCTATGCCTTCCGCGATTCGGGTCTGCCCTCGGTGGGTGGCGTCATCTACGCCGATCACTGGGCTGTGGGCTACGCGGAGGATGAGATCGAAGGGGCGGTGGCATTGAACTCGGAAACCGTTGGCATTGCCAACTACGCTTTTTACAATTGCTCCTCCATGACGTCGGTGGTAATTCCCGATTCGGTGAAGCTCCTTGGTCGTGCCGCCTTCTATGATTGCAGCGGACTGGTGAGCGTTACCATGCCCGATGCGCTGGAGGTTCTGCCCGATTACGTGTTCTACCGCTGCCAGCGGTTGATCGTTCCCACCCTCCCACCCGCGCTCAAGGAGATCGGGCGCTCCGCCTTCTATAAGTGCGGCAGCATCTACGTTGACCAATCGGTGGATACCGACGCCGACGTGCTGGTAATCCCCATTGGTGTGGAGGTTATTGGCGACTATGCCTTCTATGGCTGTGGCGAGCGTACCGAAAACGCGGGAAGCGTTGAGATCCGCGGAATTGACGTGGTGATGATGGGCGATACCGTGAAGCAGATCGGAAGCAACGCCTTCAGCGGATTTGTTTCCCTGAAGCGTGTGGAGATGGGCAACGGCATCGAAGCCATCGGAGAAAAGGCATTCTATCAGTGTGCCTCCCTGGAGGAGGTCACCTTCGGAAGCGGACTGAAAACCATTGGCACCAAGGCGTTTTATAAGTGCGCGGCGCTCAAGAGCGTGGCGCTGAAGAACAGCGTTGCCGAGATTGGCGACTACGCTTTCTATAAGTGTACGGGACTCACCGAGCTGCGGCTGGGCGAGAGCGTGGAGCGCATCGGCGCTTATGCCTTCACCGGTTGCGTGGGGCTCACCGAGCTGCACGTCCCCGCAAGCGTGAAATTGATCGGCAAGCAGGCGTTCCGCGGCTGTAAGGCGCTCACCAACGCCACCCTCCCCGCGGAGCTGGAAAAGGTGGAGATCCACGCCTTCTACGGCTGTCACGCGCTCACCCTCTACGTGGAGAACGCAACCGCGCCCGAGGGATGGGTAACGCATTGGAACTCCTCCTACCGTCCTGTGATTTGGGGCTGTGTTCTTTCCGAGGGAAAGGACTACGTGCTGTATCTTGCCAAGGAGCAGAACTCGGTTTCCAACCGCAATGCCAGCAACACGATCTCCGATCCCACTCGTGAGGGGTATATCTTTCAGGGATGGGGAGCGAATTCCACCGCAACCACTCCCGCCTATACCTCGGCAAACCTCAAGGATGCCGACAACGGAAGAAGACTCTATGCAATTTGGAGAGAGGTTGAGGACTGATCCCTCACCTTTGTCTGAAGATAAAAAAAGAATGGAGAAAACGATTCTATGAAAAACTGCAAAAAGATTCTTTTGCTCCTGCTCCTGCTTGCGGCAACCGTTTTCACGGTAACCGCCTGCAATGAGACAAAGGAGCCCGCGCTCACCCTTTCCGTAAAGGAAAACGGAATGCCTCAGCAGGTGTTCGTTCAGGGCGAGGAGCTTGATTTTTCCAACGGTGTTCTCTTGATCACCGAGGGAGAGACCTCCCGCGAGCTGGCAATGAATGCCGAGGGCGTTACCTACTCGGGCTATCAGAAGAACGTGCTGGGTGAACAGACCGTTACCGTAACCTACAAGGAGCAAACGGTACAGATCAAGGTCACCGTGGTTCCCCGTATGCAGGTGGAGGGCTATATTTCCGACTATCTGGTTGGAGACAGCTTCGACAACAGCAAGGGCCGCGTGAAAATCACCCGTAACGACGGCTCCAGCTATACCGTTGTAATGAACAACGATAAGGTGAAGGTTGAGGGCTTTGATTCTTCTTCCGCGGCAACCCTGGAGCTGACTGTTCGCTATGAGGACTACTCCTGCACCGCTCCCGCGAATATCTACAACGCCGATTCCGTGGAGTTTCACCGTCCCAATAAGGTGACCTACAACAGCCACGACAGCGCAATTGATCTTACGGGCGGATACCTCACGCTGAAGGCAAACAACGGCGCTCTGGTGAAGGATATTCCCCTTGTTGCCGACACGATGGTGTCCGGCTTCGACCTTTCCGCCGTGAACGAGCAGAACAGCCCCTACACCCAGAAGGTGAAGATCTCCTACCTGAGTCGGGAGTTTGATTATGAGGTGAAGATTACCTACACCCCCATCACCAAGTTCCTGGATCACTGCGGCGTGTTCACCGAATTCGTTTGGTCCGAGGAGGAGGAGGCTCCCGAGATTCCCGCGGATAAGGGGGAATTGGCGCTGGAGCTGATCGCGCTCTATATGGATATGTCCAGAGCGGAGCAGACCTATATTCCCGCTACCGATTGCCTCAATGTTGCCCGCGCGGCAATGACCTATGGCTTCGATATTTGGGCGGATGAAATTCTGCTCTACGAGGACGTGTTTGCCATTGAGTACGGCGAGCTGGTGCTTTACTGCGAGAGCCCCGAGGCGGTTCGGAGCGCCATTGAAAGACTGAAGAATACCGACAGCGTGCTATATACCGTTGGTCCCGTTCTGATCGACATGATCGAGATCTTTGAAAAGGAGCCTATCGCGGGCGGCTATACCTTTGCCGACTACCCCATTCTCCTGGAGGAAACCTACGATACGCTGATCGAGATTTTCGAGTATGCGCTTCAGCTGCACGAGAAGTTTTCTCAGATTCCCGCCGACTGGGCAGAGAAGGGCGTGAACAACTACGCGCAGCAGATTACCGACGCCTATCGCTTTATTGTTGCCAACAACGGTCTGGATCCCACCATGGCGCAGCTCTACTACTACGTTTCCATGTGGCGTGAGCAGGACGATGCCTTCGATATTTTCTACACCTACTATTACGGTCAGAACGATACCGCTGTGCTGAAAACCCTGTCCACGATCCGTCTGCCCTCTCAGATGGAGGAGCTTTACCTCTATATTGCAACGGCGATGGATCAGATGAACGGGTTCCAGTCCTATACGGAAATCGAAACCTCTCAGTTCTTCTATAACTACTACAGAGCGCAGCTCCTTTCCGCAGAGCTTCGCAACAGCGAGGATCCCATGATCCGCGATCTCTACGAGCTGCTTCCCATCAACGGAATGCTGGGTATTAGCTCCGAGGTGGAATTTTCCTTCGATGAGGTCATCGAGTATATCCGCGTGACCGAGGGTGGCTACTGCACCTTCTCGGGCGGATTGTTGGGTCTTGAGGGTTACCATAACCTGATGGATCAGTATATGAAGATCATCATCAATCTTTTTGATGATGAGGCGTACGATGGCTCCGAAGCCTACGGTGCCGACGTGAGAGAAATGTTTAACCTTTACGTGGCGCTCAGCCCCATGCAGCAGCATCAATTTCTCAGCACGCTTCATATCTTCTACGAAATGGGCGTTCCGCCTCTGGCGTTCGACGATTCCGAGGAGTATGAGTCGCTGACCTCTGTTTTCACACAGCTGATCAATGAGCATTATCAATCGCTGTTCACCGAGGAAGCGTCTGTTCAGGCGTTCCGTGATCTGGTGATCTCCATTGAGCTGTTCAGCCAGAGATACAACAACGCCGCTTGGCAGGAGGAGTTTATCACGCGCATGGATCGTGTGAAGGAAGCCTACGGTCAAATGGAGGGCGCCGACCTGGAGAACTTCAATGCCTACCTGAAGGGTGCGTACGACAAGTATATCGACATCCGCGAGAGATACCGTGAGGATGCTCCCAAGGTGGAGCTGGGCGAATGGGAGGACGAGTTTACCGCGCTCAAGGAGGCTGTTATCAACATGGAGGTCTCCTACTACCTCATGGAGAACAATCTGGGTGTTTACAGCCTGTTCTTCGCCGCATATGAGAGAGCGGAAGCCATTTCCAACTATATCCTTCAAAACGCGCCCGCGGAGATCATTAAGGCGTACTACTACGATAATCTCTATGACCTCAGCCAGGATCTGCCCGAGGGCGAGACCGGAGAGGAGGGCACCGAGGAGGGTGAAGCGCCGCAGGAGATTCCTCGCTCCTATGACTATCAGATGGGGCTTTACAGAACGCTCTTCATCGGCTATCAGATCACCTTCATGGATGGCAACAGCATTTACGATCTCTACATGGAGTCTGAGCTTCGCGCGTTCCTCAACATGACCTACGATATCACCTGGAATTATCTCTACGCCGATGAGGATCCCGCCACCCCGAATTTTGATCGCGCAAAGGTGCTTGCGGCGCTTGCGAAGTTCCGCGCCCTCACCAACGAGGAGCAGATGCTCTTCATTCTCATGGAGGGTGAAAACGGCAGCTACTACACCGCTCTGAGCGCGTTTATCGAGGAGGCGTTCACCGAAAACGCGGCTATAACGGTGCTTAAAATGCTGGAGCTGGAGCAGAGCATTCTGATGTACGCAAACCTTCCCACCGAGGAAAGCAGAGCTTCTTTGGAGAAGGTGATGAACGAGCTGATTGATCTGTATGAGGCTCTGGAGGGCGAGGATAAGACCTCCTTTGCCGATATGGAGCAGGCATACGCCGACTATATCGCAAAGAGCCAAGCGCTTCTCAATCCTTGAGTGGATTGAAACGGCGGGCTGTTGCAGCCGCATACGGATGTAAAAAATCGAACATTCTTAACAAGAACGCCTCAACGGATTGCTCCGTTGGGGCGTTCAGACTGTAGACAAAACTATAGAGTTTCGTCAGTTTGATGAAAGTTTTGGTCAAGCTTTTTCAAAAGCTTGCGCCGATCCAACGCGCGTGCGTTGGTCGCCCTCCGCAGAGGGCGAAATTCCCTTTTCGGCGTTTCTTTTTGATAGCTTTTTCTTTGCGCCTCTTTCTGCAAAGAAAAAGCGGCTAACAAGTTTGTGCAATCTAACGAATTGCGCACCTTTGGTCTACACTCTGAACGCCTCAACGGATTGCTCCGTTGGGGCGTTCAGCGTTTCTTAATACCCACCCCGCCGCTTGATTTTGCGGAGAATGAGCTTGCGCAGTAGATCGAAGGGAAATACCGTCAGCGAAAGCAGCATGGTGAAGGAAAGCTCGGAGAGGGTGAGAGGAGCGGTTCGCAGGATGCTGCCTCCAACGTAAACGAAGATCAGCTGAATCACCAGCACCGCCGCCATGATCAGAAGAAAAACGGGGTTTCGTCCCAGCCCCGCGGTCAGCTTCAATCGGTCGGTGCGGGCGTTGAAGCAATTGAACACCGACGAGAAAATGAAAAGGGCAAAGAAGGCGGTGAGCAGGTAGAGGTTATGCTCATGGGGACGAAAATGAGAGATGATGAAGGGGCTTTTCAGAAACAGCAGGCAAAGCGCCACCGTAAAGCCGCCGAGAAAGAAGATTTCGTTCGCCATATAGCGGTTCAGGATGCCCTCCTCGCGGCGCTTCGGGCGCTCCTTCATGTAGTCGGGCAGAGGCGCCTCTCCCGCAAAGGCAAGACCGCCAAGGGTATCCATGATCAGATTGATCCAGAGCATTTGCACCACGGTAACGGGGGAATCCACTCCCAGGAAGGGGCAGATCACCGTTACGCCAACGGCAGAGAAATTCATCACAAGCTGGAGCGCGATAAATTTACGAATGCTCTTGAACACTGTTCTGCCGTAAAGCACCGCTCGTGAAATGGAGGCAAGGTTATCGTCCAGAATGATAATGTCTCCCGCTTCCTTTGCCACGTGGGTGCCGCTGCCCATGGCAAAGCCCACGTCGGCTTTGCGAAGGGCGGGAGCGTCGTTGATGCCGTCACCCGTCATCCCCACCACGGCGCCCAACTCCTGAGAAAGCCGCACCAATCGGCTTTTGTCGGTGGGGAGGGAGCGGGCAACGGCGGCAAGGCGCGGCAGCAGCTCCCGCAGTCGGGCATCCGAAAGACGCGCCAGCTCCTCTCCCGTGAGAATCAGATCTCTTTTTTTCGTGAGCAGTCCGCAGGCGCGGCAGATGGATGCGGCGGTTTCCCGTCCGTCTCCCGTGATCATCACCACGTCGATCCCTGCGCCCTGCAGCTCTGAGACGGTGCTTGCCGCCGTTGAGCGGATGGGATCCCGCAGACCGATGAGGCAAACCAGGATCAAGTCCCCCCGTACCTCCGCGCGGTAAGCGTTGGCGCGTTGACCGTTGGCGGAAACGGCAAGGGCAAGGCAGCGTCCGCCCTCGGAGGTGATGCTATGGGTCAGCGCCTGCCATTCGGAGGCGCGAAGGGGGCGCCGACTGCCATCGGCGGCGTAGGCGTGGCTGGCGTGGGGAAGGAGACGCTCGGGAGCGCCAACGAGAAGGGTGATCTCCTGCTTCCCTCGGTAGGTAACGGCGGCGTATTTCCGACCGCTGTCGAAGGGGAGTGCGGAGAGCTTTGTGAATTCCTTGGAAATGGGCATGGCTGCCACCGCCTCCAGCAGCGCCCGATCGGTAGCGTTTCCGCCCAGCGCCCGATGGCTTTCGTCCAGCACTGCCTCGCCGCCGCGCAGACCGAGCCCAACCAGCTCAGCGCAAGCGGGAGAGACCTGCCGCAGCTCCGATGGGGAGGAAAAGCGCCGACCGTCTGCCAGCAGGAGGCTTTCAACCTTCATTTTGCCCTCGGTCAGGGTTCCCGTTTTGTCGGTGAACAGCAGATTCATGCTGCCCGCCGCCTCGATTCCCGCGGGATTTTTCACCAGCACGTTGTCGCGGATCATCCGCTTCATGTTGGCGGAAAGCACCACCGCGATCATCATGGGAAGTCCTTCGGGAACGGCAACCACGATCACGGTGAGCCCCAGGGTGAGGGCGTGGAGCAGCTTGGAAAGCAGATAGGGGAGGTTGGTGAGCTTGAGGCTGAGGATCTCCCAACGCATTCCGCTGTCCAAGAGAAAGACGTGAAACAGGTAGGCGATCGCCACCAGCGCGGCGGCGAGATAGCCCATGACGCTGATCTGGCGCGCCAGCTTTGCCAGGCGAAGCTTCAAGGGGCTTTCCCGTCGCTCTGCCTGCACCTCTCGGGAGATCTGTCCCAAAAAGCTGCTGTCGCCCACGGCGGTCACCTCCATTTCGCCGCTTCCGTAGGTGACGGTACAGCCCCGAAAAAGGGCGCCCGTGTCGCTTGGCGTGAGGGCGGCGGGAGGGGCCGAGGTGGGCTGCTTTTCCACCTCGCAGCTTTCTCCCGTGAGCGCCGATTGATCCGACGTCAGCGAGCCGGACCGCAAAAGACCGTCGGCGGGGATGCTCTCTCCCGAGGAAAGCAGGACGCGATCGCCCACCACCACGTCGTCGGGGGAGATCTCCCGCACCTGTCCTGCCCGACGAACACGGCAAACGGCGCCTCCGAAGCGCTCGGAAAGACGGTCGAAGGCGTTGGCGGAGGAATGCTCGGAGAGCGTGGAGATCAGCGTTGCCAACAGGATTGCCGCGGCAATGCCCAGGGTTTCCACCCATTCGCCGTTTCGGAGGGCGAGCAACAGGTTCACCCCCAGCGCCGCCAGCAGAATACGGATCACGGGATCCCGCATATTGCCGAAAAATCTGCGGAGAAAGGAGATCCCCTTTTGCCTGGTGAGGCGGTTGGAGCCGTACCGCTCCCGTGCTGCCGCCACCTGGGCATCGGTCAGCCCCTCCGCGCCGGAGTTTCGTTGTTTTTCCTGTGCCATAGCCGCCTCCCGTTTGTTTCTCGGTTATCTATATGCCGCGGACCGGGTAAAAATGACGGACAAATAGAGAAAAAAGCTACTCGGGGACGGGATCATTAAAAAAATTTCATGTTTTTTTAATAAAATTTCAAAAAAGGGGTTGCAAAATCGAAACAATTGTGATATACTATGGCATGGTAGGATAGAATGAGAGTGTTGGAGTGGGTTTTTCTGAGAACCCGCTCTTAATTTTTGGAATCGGCTCATTCGTCGATATTTATTATAATGAACAGAACGGAGACAAGCAATGAAAAAAAACGGCGGTGTGGTTGCAACCGTTAAGAGGCTTGCCGAGCCCTTGGCTGAGCAGCTTGGTTATGAGCTTTGGGACGTGGAATACGTGAAGGAGGGCGCGGATTACTATCTGCGGATCACCATCGACAGCGCGGAGGGAATCACCATTGATGATTGCGAGCGGATGCATCGCGCCATTGATCCCATTCTGGACGAAGCCGATCCCATTGAGGGCTTTTACCATTTGGAGGTCTCCTCAACAGGCATTGAGCGAGAGCTGAAAACCGATCGCCATATTGCCGCCAGCGAGGGCTGGGACGTGGAGGTGAAGCTTTACGCTCCCGTGGACGGGGCAAAGTCCTTTACGGGTGAGCTGCTTCCCTTGGGTGAGAACGGCGAGATCCGCATTGCCTGCGATCCCGACGGTAGCGAGCGCGCCTTTCCCAAGGCGTCGGTGGCATCCCTGCGCACCCGCTACGTTTTTGATGACGAAAATTGATTGAACACGAAAGAACCACATAGATTGAAAGGATAGAGCAGAATGAACGCAGAGTTTTTTACCGCCCTTGAGTTGCTGGAAAAGGAAAAGGGCATCAGCATGAGCTACATGATCGAAAAGGTTGAGGCAGCCCTGGTGTCGGCCTACAAAAAGGAGTACGGCAATCAGGAAAACTTCCGTATCCTCATCGATCCCGTTAAGAAGGATGTCAAGGTCTACCAGCAGAAAACCGTTGTGGAGGAGGTCACCTGCCCCGAAACCGAGGTTTGCCTGGAGGACGCAAAGTTGAAATCCAAGAGAGCAACCATCGGCTCTGTGCTGGAATATGAGGTGAAAACCAAGGAGTTCCGCCGCCTGAGTGCCGGAGCCGCAAAGTCTGTGATCATTCAGGGAATCCGCGAGGGAGAGCGCTTGGCGGTGCAGGGAGCCTACAAGGCAAAGCATGAGGAGATTATCACCGCAACCGAACAAGGTGGAC